>CAIPQU010000070.1 GCA_903867305.1 uncultured beta proteobacterium | reverse complement strand
TGAAAAAACTAAATTTTTAAGGATTAATTTTCTAAATTGAGTTACCTAAATATCCTTCAAGTGAATCATACTCAACAATAAGCTTACTTGATTCATCAATATCAGCCTTTTATGTAATGCAGAGAATTCTTTATATCATTTTTCTCTTATCCCAAATTAAGAGTAGTGTGTTTTTCCTAGAATTAGCTATATTTTATGAAAGACTCATAACTCGTCAAGCGTGAAAGCCCTTGTTCATGCTAAAGCTATATCAATCAAGTAGTTATTGCAGTTCAGATGGGGGGGGTAGACGAGCCTTACCCCCGGCACTACTGGGTAATGGGTTTGGCTGCTTCGTTCCCGACCTGACCAGGTTGCCATGCCAATATGCGGGGAGGCCCGTCTTTCTCTATTGTACCTCGATGATTGTTAGAATATCACTTATGACTGATACTTCCTTATTTGAAACTGAAGATTTACCCAGTCCTCCGGGACTTGCTTTAGCCAGAAAATGGCGTCCGCGTGATTTCGACTCTTTATTAGGACAAGATCATGTAGTCAAAGCGCTCAGTCATGCATTAGATCAAAATCGCCTCCATCACGCATGGTTATTTACTGGCACTCGCGGTGTGGGTAAAACAACGATTTCGAGGATCTTAGCTAAATCCCTCAATTGCACGGGAACTCCTGAAAACCCGATTACCAAGCCGACATCCAAACCTTGTGGAAAGTGTGTTGCTTGTTTGGAGATTGATGCGGGGCGTTTTGTTGATTATGTAGAAATGGATGCGGCGAGCAATCGAGGTATCGGTGACATGATTGCTCTTTTAGAAAAAGCCATTTATGGACCAACTAGTGGTCGATTTAAGGTATTCATGATTGACGAGGTGCACATGCTCACCACGCAGGCCTTTAATTCAATGCTAAAGACCTTAGAAGAGCCACCGGCGCACATGAAATTTATTTTAGCCACGACAGATCCCCAAAAGATTCCAGTGACGATTCTTTCGCGGTGTTTGCAATTTAACTTAAAGCAAATGCCATCTGCCTTGATTGTGAATCATCTCAAGACCATACTTGTATCAGAAAAACTCGCAATTCATGAAGGAGCATTAAAAATTATTGCAAAATCCGCCAGAGGATCGATGCGCGATGCACTTTCCTTGACGGATCAAGCGATTGCGTACTCCTCGGGCAATATGACAGAAGAATCTGTCCGCAATATGCTAGGATCCTTAGATGATCGCTATTTAGTCAGAATGATTGATGCCTTAGCGGCAAAAAATGGCCAAGAGCTCATTGCGATTAGTTCCGAGATGGCACTCATGAGTTTATCGTTTTCGATGGCTCTGCAAGACTTAGCCTCTTTATTACAAAAAATTGCCATGGCCCAGATTATTCCCGGGTCAGTGATTGATGAGTGGCCAGAGGCGGACGATGTCAATCGTTTAGCGCAAACGCTTTCTAAAGAAGAAGTTCAACTCTTTTATCAAATTGCGATTACGAGTCGAGCTGATTTACTCTTGGCTCCTGAAGAAGAGACGGGTTTCATGATGGCCTTATTGCGCATGTTAGCCTTTATACCCGATGATGGTAAGTCAGGTAGTCCGATCGGATTGCCGCATCCTCAGGTAATAACACCTTCTGTCAAGCCGTCTGCAGCGCCGCTCAAAGCTTTGCTAAAAGAAGACTCGGTTAAGGCTAGTGTTGCTCCTGGAAAGATGGAGTTTGCCCCTCTCGAAATATCACCAGAGTCTTGGCGTGAGCTCATCAAAAATATACAGCTGAAAGGTTTAGAAGGTCAATTTGCCTTGCAGACGGAACTCCATTCTTATCAAGAGCGCTCTGGTACGATCATGATGACCTTGAATACCGATATACCGCAAATTGCAACCACGTCGTCGATTCAGAAATTAACTCAGGCTTTAGAGGCGCATTTCAATAGGTCAATCAAAATCACCGTTGTGGCAAATGAAAAAGCAAATACGGTAGCTCGTGAAGAGGCTAAAGATCAGGCCGTAGCGCAAGTTGCACTAGAAAAAAAGATTGAAGTCGATCCTTTTTTAGAGAGTTTAAAAAAAGAGATTGGCGTCTCCGTGGTCGAGGGTTCGATTCGACCATTACCGATTCAAAAAAATCAATAATTTAAGTACAAGAGAGGAAGTTCTATGATGAAAGGTCAAATTGCTGGCTTAATGAAACAAGCCCAGCAAATGCAAGAAAAAATGAAAAAAGCCCAAGAGGAGCTTGCCAGTATGGAATTGATTGGTCAAGCTGCTAGCGGTATGGTTAAGGTGACCACCAATGGTAAGCATATCGTGAAACGTGTGCAGATAGATGCTAGCGTCATGGATGATCGTGAAATGTTGGAAGACCTACTGGTAACCGCTTTAAATGATGCACATACTCAGGCAGAGACTGCAGCAGAGTCTAGGATGTCAGGTGCAACAGCTGGCATGCCGATGCCTCCTGGATTTAAGTTGCCTTTTTAAAATGGCGGGTCCCTACGAGCGTGCTGAAGAATCTTTAGACGCATTACAAAAGCTTATTTTGGCGCTCAAGGTTATGCCAGGGATTGGGCCAAAGTCGGCACAACGGATGGCTTATTATCTTTTGCAACATAACCGGTCGGGCGCCTTATCTTTGGGAGTGGCTTTACAAGAAGCTGTCGAAAAAATTACGCATTGTGCGATGTGTAATTCTTTTTCTGAGCATGCATTATGCAAGACCTGCAGTGATGAGCGTCGTGATGCTCAGATTCTGTGTATTGTGGAAACACCTTCAGACCAGTTAATGGTTGAGCAAACACTCTCTTACCGTGGTTTGTATTTTGTCTTGATGGGGCGTTTATCACCCATGGAAGGTCAAGGGCCTAAGGAGTTGAATTTCGACAAACTCATGCAACGAATTTTTACTACCGATGAGCAGTCTATTCCAGTGAAAGAAGTGATATTAGCCACGAACTTCACCAGCGAAGGGGAGGCTACTGCGCATTACTTAGGTGAAATTTTGAAAGCGCGTGGTATTACAGTTTCACGGATTGCACGCGGGATTCCCGTTGGTGGTGAGCTTGAATATGTTGATGCCGGAACTTTAGCCAGGGCGATGATGGACCGCAAGCCTGTAGGTAGTTAATTTCAAAACTTGCTCTGAAGCGAAAATTTAAACGATTCATATGATAAAAGTAATGAAAAAATATTTTATTGTTCGAATTTAATCACTAAAATAGAGCGCATATTCTTTGTTGTATCTCACCTCTGAAGATTGGTTCATAATATTCTCATGCACATACTTGTATCGAATGATGATGGTTATTTAGCGCCGGGTTTATTGGCCTTGGTAAAGGCCCTTGCTCCTTTGGGGAAGATTACTGTCATTGCTCCAGAGCAAAATCACAGTGGAGCATCGAACTCGCTCACATTGTCGAGGCCTTTGTCAGTTCACCGTGTGGCGGGGGGAGAGCGGGATGGTTTTATCTTTGTTAATGGAACTCCGACGGATTGTGTCCATATTGCATTAACCGGCTTTTTAGATGAAATGCCGGATATGGTCATATCGGGCATTAATCAGGGCGAGAACATGGGTGAAGATGTCTTATATTCTGGAACCGTTGCAGCCGCTATTGAAGGTGTGATGTTTGGAGTGCCGGGGATTGCATTTTCCCAGGTTGACCGTGGTTGGGCCAAAATTGAAGACGCAGCAAAGGTTGCTTATGACATTGTCAAACAAGCGATTGACGGAGGATTTCCTACTGACCATGGGCCACATGCTCCTTTGATTAATGTTAATTTACCGAATTTATCCTATGAAAATGTCCCAGGTTGGCGGGTGACGCGCTTAGGAAATCGCCATAAATCTCAACCCGTGATTGTGCAAACGAGTCCTCGGGGGGATCCCATTTATTGGATTGGACCTGCTGGCGAGGCAAAAGATGCCTCCTCAGGGACTGATTTTGATGCAATTAAACAAGGCTATGTTTCTTTGACACCCTTACAACTGAATTTATCGGATGAAAAGCGGCGTTTGAGTATGTTGGAATCAAAATGGAATCGGAATTGAGTTCAACGTGGTGAAGCCAGATAAAGTTCTCGATACAGCAAGGCGTCAAATGGCACAGCGCCTTGCAAGTGCTGGCGTGACTCACCATGAGGTATTACAGGCGATGGCTACAGTGCCACGACATGCTTTCATTGATCCGGGGCTGGTTGCTCAAGCCTATGAAGACTCATCATTGCCCATTGGTCGTGAACAAACGATTTCAAAGCCCTCCGTAGTGGCAAAAATGATTCAAGCCTTGATGCAAGATCAAAAGAAAATGGGGCGTGTATTAGAAATTGGTACAGGTTGTGGCTATCAAGCAGCAGTTCTCAGTCTGTTAGCCGATGAGGTGTATTCCGTAGAAAGAATCAGGTCTTTACACGATAGTGCACGAGCAAAGTTACGACCCTTTAGAATAGCAAATCTACGATTAATTTATGCTGATGGAATTCGGGGTCTTTCTCAAGCGGCACCTTTTGACGGTATTATTTTGGCGGCTGCTGGTTTAGGGATTCCAGATCCTTTATTGGATCAATTAGCCATCGGCGGTAAATTAATTGCGCCAGTTGCCAAAAGCGAAACTGAGCAACAATTATTATTGATAGAGCGATTAAGTTCTCAGCGATATCAACGAACCACGCTCGATGAAGTTTTTTTTGTGCCCTTACAAACTGGAACGATTTAAAGCAGATGAACCTCATGAAGTTTCCTTGCCAGCATCGATTACTGACCCTTATTTTTACGATCCTTTGCGTCGGTTGTTCTGCAAGCCGTCCGGCACCGATTAAGGATCAATCAACACAACTGACTAAAACTCCCCCTCCGGTCACCGTTTCGAATACCTCCGTAACGAATAAGACAGAAGCAACCACGACCTCAAAGGCAACGAAGAAACCTGCGCCACCGAATGAAAATAAAAATACACCGGTAGCGCAGACCAAGCCGGTGCCAGAAAGTGCCATCGCTAAAACAGAAAATACTGATTCAGTTTTTGTTCCAGATCCTGGATTTCGGATCGGTAAGCCGAGTAATGGAGCTGTCCTAAATGGATTTAATGGCAACACGAATAAGGGTGTCGATTACGGTGGTAAGGTTGGTGATCCGATCGTTGCTGTAGCCGATGGAAGCGTTATTTTTTCTGGAAATAGTTTAAGAGGTTATGGCAATCTTGTGATTGTGAAACATGACAATAGTTACCTTACAGTTTATGCGCACAATCATAAAAATTTGGTGAAAGAGGGTGATGTGATTAAGCGAAGTCAAAAGATTGCTGAAATGGGCAATACTGAAACTGATCAGGTGAAATTACATTTCGAATTGCGTCGCGATAGCAAACCTATTGATCCTTCAGGATACTTTGACAACTAACACTCGGACCATGATGAAAACAGTGTTGGTTTTTGATATAGAAACCATTCCGGATGCGGATGGGCTCAGAAAGCTTGGCGATTATTCGGCCACCATGACAGACATTGAAGTGATTGAAAAAGCTACTGCCGCACGTCTTGCCAATGGTCAGAGCGCATTTTTTCCTCTATACCTTCATCAGGTCGTTGCGATTTCCTGTGTCATCCGAAGGACTACCAAAGAAGGTCTACCGCAATTCAAAGTAGGTACTTTAGGTAAGTTAGACAGTTCTGAAAAAGAAATCATCACTGATTTTTATCAATTGATTGATAAATACACACCTCAATTAGTATCCTGGAATGGTGGTGGATTTGATTTACCTGTTCTTAATTATCGAGCCTTGATTCAAGGGGTGAGTGCTTCTCGTTATTGGGAAATGGGTGAGAGCGGCGATCATGATGCGCGAGAATTTAAATACAATAATTACATTAGTCGTTACCATTTACGGCATTTAGACTTAATGGATTTATTAGCTTTTTATCAAGGCAAGGCGAATGCTCCTTTAGATGCACTGGCAAAATTATGTGGCTTTCCGGGGAAGATGGGGATGGATGGCTCTCAGGTTTGGCCAGCCTATGCCGCAGGTCAATTAGCAGAGATTCGTGCGTATTGTGAGACAGACGTTGTCAATACTTATCTCATGTATTGTCGCTATCAATTATTCCGAGGTGCTTTTTCTGAAGAAGAATATGCTCTTGAAATTGAATTTGTCAAAAAAGAATTAGCCAATGAGGCTACTTCTGGCAAACACTGGTCAGAATACTTGGCCGGTTTTACAAAGTAAATATTTTGCGGCACTCTAAACCTAGTCCTTTGCAAGGATTGCAAAAGTCCATTCAAATATATGGATTAGATCTTGAAGCTCAAGGTGTTGGGCGTTTACCAGAAGATGATGAGCATACCCCAGGCAAAGTTGTATTTGTTGCTGGCGCACTTCCTGGCGAATCCGTTCGTTACGAAATCACCCAAAATAAAAGTAAATTTCAAAAAGGGCGCTTACTCGAAGTTATTCAGCCGGCTGTTTATCGGCGTCAACCGCATTGTCAGTGGTACGGCAATTGTGGTGGTTGCACAATGCAACATTTAGATTCCAGGGCACAGTTAGCCGTCAAACAAAAAGTATTAGAAGATGATTTATGGCACCTCGGTAAGGTAAAAGCAGATACTTATATGGCTCCTATTGCGGGCCCAGATTGGGGCTATCGCTATCGCACAAGACTTAGTGTTGTTAATCGTTCTATCAAAAAAGGAACTGTGTTGGTGGGTTTTCATGAACCACAAAACCGCTATGTTTCAGACATGACATCTTGTGATGTACTACCTCCACAGTGGTCAGATTTACTACCCTATTTAAGAACGCTAGTGATGGACTTGTCGATTCGTGATCGAGTTCCACAAATTGAGCTGGCCATGGGAGATGAAGGTGGAGAGCTAAAAACCGCCATGGTTTTACGTCATTTGTTGCCACTGACGGATGAGGATCAACAGATTTTGAAAGCATTTGCACAAGTGCATAAGCTTTGGATGTGGACACAAGCGCATGGCCCTGAGTCCGTGAAACCTTTCTATCCAATCAAGAGTCAACTACGATACTCTTTACCTGAGTTTGGTGTGGAGATATTGTTTCATCCCACGGACTTTACACAAGTCAATCATTCCATGAATCAGGTATTAGTAGGTCGGGCTATCCGTTTTTTAGAGTTGAGGCCAAGCGATCGTGTCTTAGATTTATTTTGTGGCATAGGAAACTTTACGATCCCTATAGCAACCAAGGTTCAAGAAGTGGTCGGGATTGAAGGGAGTAACGAGTTATGTCAACGAGCTTTGATCAATGCTACGCATAATCACATGTCATCGAAATTGAACTTTTTAACGATGAACTTATTTGAGGTCACATTAGAACATTTAGCTCATTGGGGTGGATTTGATAAGTGGTTGATTGACCCACCTCGCGATGGTGCCTTTGCGATAGTGAATGCTTTAAAAGAAGCATTTATTAGTCAAGGGCAGTTTTCTGACTTGCGACCACAGCGTATCGTGTACGTCTCGTGTAATCCAGCTACATTGGCTAGGGATGCTGGTGTATTAGTCAATGAAGCTGGTTATGAATTATCGAAAGCGGGCATTTTTAATATGTTTCCGCATACCTCGCATGTTGAATCCATGGCGGTTTTTAATCGGATAGATTAGTTTTAGCATAAAAAAAACACGGGCAAGCCCGTGTTTTTGATGGATGGGATTAGAGTTTAGTCTTTATCGCCACCAAAGATACCAAAGAGGGCTAAGAGATTTGTGAAGACATTATAAATATCTAGATAAATTGCTAGAGTAGCCATCACATAGTTCGTTTCACCGCCATTCACAACACGTTGAACATCAAACAAAATATATGCAGAGAAAATACCTACTGCTAACACCATGATGCTTAATGAGAGCGCTGGAATATGTAAAAAGATATTCGCAACTGAGGCTAGGATCAACAGGATAACTCCGATAAATAAGAACTTACTCAGTCCTTCAAAGTTGGATTTTGAAGTAGCAGCCCAAGTTGCCATACCGGCGAAGATCAATCCAGTGGAGCCAAAAGCCATCATAATCAGCTGAGCACCATTACGGAATTGCAGGGTATGCGTCAAAAGCCCAGTCAGCATCAACCCCATGAAGAAAGTAAAGCCTAGGAGTAAGTAAATTCCAGTTGAGGAGTTTTTATTCTTTTCAATACCCCAAAAGAAACCAAAAGCAACACCTAAAAATACAATCATTCCGAGGAATGGGCTAGTTCTAAAAAACGAGAAGCCAGTTGAAACGCCGACCCATGCTCCCAAAATCGTAGGAATCATGGTGAGAGCAAGTAAAGCAAAGGTATTTCTTAGTACACGGTTTTTTGCGAGTGCACCGGATAAACTATTACCAACACTATAACCAAACGTATTTTGATTACTCATTGAAACATTCTCCTATAAAAAGTTGTATGAACAACTAAGCCTTAATTATAGACAAAATTTGCAATTTCAAGTGGGAATTTAAAAATAAAGACAATACCCTTAAAAGGGGTTACTTTAGTAAAAACAGTTATTTATCCATCATAGTTCAATGAGGGGTGAAGTGTTTTAATGTCTATAAGACTGTATAATCTTCCTTTTAATTATTAATTTTAGGAGCTTTACACATGGCAATCGAAAGAACACTTTCCATTATTAAACCTGATGCGGTGGCAAAGAACGTTATTGGCCAGATTTACAGCCGTTTTGAAGGTGCTGGATTAAAAGTGATTGCATCGAAAATGACTCATTTGTCAGAAGTTGAAGCTGGTCAGTTTTACGCCGTTCATGCTGCACGACCATTTTTTAAAGATTTGGTTAGTTTTATGATTTCTGGCCCTGTAATGATCCAAGTATTAGAGGGTGAAAACGCGATTTTAAAAAATCGTGAATTAATGGGTGCCACAGATCCTTCTAAGGCAGATAAAGGTACTATTCGTGCAGATTTCGCTCAAAGTATTGATGCGAATGCAGTGCATGGTTCAGATGGTCCGGACACAGCAGCCCAAGAAATTGCTTTTTTCTTCGCTGGCATGCAAGTTTATTCACGTTAATTGGAGCGACAAATTCCCCGCACGAACTTATTAGATCTCGATGGGGAAGGGCTGGCAAAATTCATTGCCAGCCTCAATGAAAAACCCTTTCGGGCACAACAACTCATGCGTTGGATACACCAACGTGGTGTGAGTGATGTCAATGGCATGAGTGATTTGGCCAAAAGTTTTCGAGAGCAGTTAAAGGATAAGGTTGAAATTCAAGCCTTACCTGTCATCAGTGACCAAACTGCTGAGGATGGAACTCGTAAATGGTTATTGGATGTCGGTGAAGGTAATGCGGTTGAGATGGTTTATATCCCCGAGGAAGAACGTGGGACTTTGTGTATATCTACCCAAGCGGGATGTGCTGTCAATTGTCAATTTTGTTCTACGGGCAAACAAGGCTTTGCGAGAAATCTGACCGCAGGAGAAATCATCGGTCAGCTTTGGTATGCGGAGCATCATTTAAGGGCTGATCCTAAAGCGATTAAACGTTTTGACTCTTATGACAAGTCCATCTTAAAGCATGGTGAAGGTCGCGTTATCTCCAATGTTGTTATGATGGGAATGGGCGAACCTTTACTCAATTACGAGCCCGTGGTCGCTGCAATGCGCATCATGTTAGATGATAATGCGTATGGTTTATCCAGACGGCGGGTGACTTTATCGACCTCAGGCGTAGTTCCTTTTATCGATCGCTTAGCCCACGACTTACCGGTGGCATTAGCGGTTTCCTTACATGCCCCGAATGATAAATTACGTGATATTTTGGTACCTATTAATCGTAAATATCCTCTCAAAGAGCTCATGGCTGCTTGTCAGCGGTATTTGCCCTTTGCGCCGAGAGATTTTTTAACTTTTGAGTACTGCATGTTAGATGGTGTCAATGACTCTAATCAGCAAGCGCATGAATTAGTTCAATTATTAGCACCGATTCGTTGTAAATTAAATTTAATCCCGTTTAATCCATTTCCGGAGTCGGGACTCAAGCAATCCCCGAAAGCCCGTATTGAACAGTTTGCAAAAATACTCCAAGATGCGAAAATCGTTACTACAGTAAGAAAAACGCGTGGAGATGATATTGCCGCAGCTTGTGGGCAATTGGCAGGTGACGTGCAAGATCGCACAAATTTAGCCAAACGTTCTGCAGAGCGTCCGATTAAATGGGTTCAACCAGTTAAAGTTGATGAAGAAGATGAATAATTCAAACATACAATTTACCAAATACCAACGTCGTAAGACGCAACAAGCCATCGTCAAGTGGGGCTCTAATTTAGTGGCCATCGGTGGAGATGCGCCGATTCGTGTTCAGTCAATGACCAATACCGATACAGTTGATGTGATTGGAACTGCAATCCAGGTCAAAGAATTAGCGCGGGCTGGTTCAGAACTTGTCAGAATTACCGTCAATACGCCTGAAGCCGCTGCTGCCGTTCCCTATATCCGCGAGCAACTAGATAAGATGGATTGTGATGTTCCTTTAGTTGGGGACTTTCACTATAACGGCCACACATTACTCACGGACTATCCTGAGTGTGCAAAAACCTTATCCAAGTACCGAATCAATCCGGGTAATGTTGGTCAGGGTGCTAAACGAGATGTGCAATTTTCTCAGATGATTGAGCTAGCTTGTCAGTACGATAAGCCCGTGCGCATTGGTGTGAATTGGGGAAGTTTAGATCAAGATTTGTTAGCGAATTTGATGGATCAGAATGCGGCCTTATCGACTCCCAAAGAGGCTCGCGAAGTGATGGTCGAAGCTTTAATTCAGTCCGCTTTGCAATCTGCACAAAAGGCGATTGAAATTGGTTTACCTAGCAATCAAATTATTTTGTCTTGTAAGGTCAGTGCAGTACAAGATTTAATTGCGGTATATCGTGACCTTGCAATGCGATGTGACTTTCCTCTGCATTTAGGTTTAACCGAGGCAGGAATTGGTAGTAAGGGAATTGTTGGATCGACAGCTGCTTTAGCTATTCTTCTCCAAGAAGGGATTGGTGATACGATTCGTATCTCTTTGACCCCCGAACCGGGAGCACCTCGAGAGAACGAAGTCATTGTTGCTCAAGAAATTTTACAAACGATGGATTTACGACATTTCACTCCTATGGTGATTGCTTGCCCTGGTTGTGGCAGAACGACGAGCACCTTCTTTCAATCGTTAGCATCACAAATACAGACTTATCTGCGCCATCAAATGCCAATTTGGAAAGAGCACTATCCCGGGGTTGAATCGATGAGTGTGGCTGTGATGGGTTGTATCGTTAATGGACCTGGAGAGAGTAAGCATGCTGATATTGGTATTAGCTTACCGGGTACAGGAGAGTCCCCCGCAGCACCTGTATTTGTTGATGGTCAAAAAGTAAAGACCTTACGGGGTGACAATATCGTTGCTGAATTTGAGCAAATTGTGCAAGACTACGTGGCACGTCGCTATGGTACTGTAAACACCTAATTACCACGGACAGCATGTCAGAAATCAATTCCTCATCAAAAAAACCCACCACAAAAGTTGTTAAGCTTGCTGGTGTGAAGGGTATGAATGACCTTTTGCCGCAAGACGCTTATCGCTGGGAGTTTCTGGAGCGAACTGTGCTGGGTTTAGCGAAGGCTTATGGTTATCAAAATATTCGTACCCCCATCGTTGAGCATACTGAAGTGTTTCAGCGCGGTATTGGCGAAGTGACCGATATTGTTGAAAAAGAAATGTATTCCTTTGAAGATCGCCTTAATGGTGAGCAGTTGACTTTGCGACCGGAAGGAACTGCCGCAGTAGTGCGCGCTGTGGTTGAGCAGAATTTATTATATGAAGGGCCGAAGCGCCTTTTCTATATTGGGCCGATGTTTCGCCATGAGCGGCCGCAACGCGGCCGCTATCGTCAGTTCCATCAATTTGGGATAGAAGCTTTAGGGTTTGCTGGTCCAGATGTTGATGCTGAGATTATTCTCATGTGTGCCCGCCTTTGGGATGATCTTGGTTTACAAGGCTTACGCTTAGAGCTGAATTCACTTGGAAATGAACAAGAGAGAAAAGCGCATCGTACTGCATTAGTGGAGTATTTTGTAAGTCATCAAGCACTGTTGGATGAGGATTCTCAGCGTCGTTTACACACGAATCCATTACGCATCCTCGATACAAAAAATCCTACGATGCAAGATTTGGTGATAGCAGCTCCTAAACTTATTGATTATTTAGGCAAAGAATCTCTTGATCACTTTGAGACGGTTCAATATTTACTCAAAGCGAATAATTTGCCCTTTAAAATTAACCCCAGATTAGTCAGAGGTTTAGACTATTACAATTTGACGGTTTTTGAATGGGTGACTGATCAATTGGGGGCTCAAGGAACTGTTGCTGGTGGTGGTCGGTATGACCCTTTGATTGAGCGCATGGGTGGTAAACCCACTCCCGCTTGTGGCTGGGCAATGGGTATTGAACGTGTGATTGAGCTCATGAAAGAGCAGGGTCTTGGTGGTGATGCACCTGCATTATGCGATATCTATATCGCGCATGCTGGTGGTCAAACCTTAGAGCCAAGTTTTGTCTTTGCCGAGCAATTACGATCCGCGGGGGTTGATGTCTTGCTGCATGCAAGCCCGGATGGACAGTCCTCTAGCTTTAAATCGCAAATGAAAAAAGCTGATGCGAGTGGGGCTTTATATGCAGTTATTATTGGTGAGGATGAGTTTGCACAACAGCAAGCCCAAATTAAAGATTTGAGAGGTACTGGCTTACAAACAGCAGTTGCTTTTGATGCGGTTTTTGATCACGTGATTGACAGATTGGTCAGTAGTTCAGATTAAATATAGTACAAAGATAAAGAGAGAAGTGTGATGGAATTAGATCTAGAAGAACAAGAACAGGTAGCCAATTTAAAAGCATTTTGGCAAGACTATGGACGATGGATTTCAATCGGCGTTCTTATTGCAATCATTGGATATGGAATCTATTGGGGCTATGGTTGGTACCGTTCTAATCAATCGCTCAAAGCGGCTGCTATCTATGAACAATTAGTTCAGGATTTACAAAAAAATAATTTACCTGAAGTCTTAGCTAAGTCAAAAAATATTCAAGAGAATTATCCCAAAACGGCTTATGCGGGGATGGCAGGTTTAATGGCTTCTAATTTGGCTTATTCAGTCGCGGATAAAGATGTTGCTATTCAACAACTAGAGTGGGTTGCGAGTCATGCAAAGAGTGAAAGTTTTCAAGCCCTCGCTAAATTGCGCTTAGTGACTATTTTGATTGATCAAAAGACTCCTGAAAGCTTTGCAAAGGCTGATAATTTATTAAAAGACAAGATTGCTCTTGGTTTTGAAGCTCTTCAAGAAGAGCGTCGTGGTGATTTGTATTGGGCTCAGGATAAAGTAGATGATGCCAAAAAGTCGTATCTTCAATCATGGAAAATATTGACCGATGAGCGTATGAAAGCTTCCGGATCAAAGGAAATTGATCCCATGTTGCTCAAATTGCAGCAACAAAATCCAGCTCCAGATCAGCGCTTACTGAAAGTTAAAATTGAAAGTTTAGGTGGTTTCTAATGAGACAAAGTCGAATTAAACCAACCCGAATAGGGTTATGGTTATTCATCACCATCATTACTTTGATGACTTTACAGGCATGTTCTGGAAATAAAAGAAAATCTGCGGCAGAGCTAAAGCCGATTCCTAACCCTGTCAATTTAGATCGAGTTTGGTCAGTCAGTTTAGGTAAATCAATGAGTTATGCTCTTCAGCCCATACTTCAAGGTGAAGATATTTATGCCAGCGCTCAGAGTGGTGATGTTTATCGTATCAATGTCTCCACAGGTAAAGTTATTTGGACGGTTGTCATGCCCAAAACTGTTTCGACGGGACCAGGTACTGATGGGAATATTGTCGCTGTTGGTAGTATTAAAGGCGATGTTTATGCTCTAGACGCTCAGACAGGCGCAAAAAAATGGGAAAGTAATGTTGGTACAGAAATACTGACTGAGCCACTTGTTGCCGCAGGTTTAGTGGTGGTTCGTACGATTGATAATCGTTTTATTGGAATTGATGCGCAGACCGGCAAGCGACGTTGGGTGATACCTAAAACACCATCGGTTTTATCACTTAGAACTAGTTACAGTATGGCCTCAATTAATAATGAAGTCATCTTTACTGGTTTTAGTAGTGGTAAATTTGGGCTTCTCAATTTAACGAATGGAGGCACAATTTGGGAGGCTTTATTGTCTTCACCAAGAGGGACCTCAGAGATTGAACGCTTAAGTGATATTACTGCAAAGCCTACTTTATTCGGGTCAAGAATGTGTGCAGTTTCTTACCAAGGAAAAGTTGGTTGTGGTGATATTAAAACAGCAAAGATGTCATGGACTAAAGATTTCTCCAGCTTTAGCGGCACAACGCAATCCGCTGATGCGGTTTATGTTGTAAATGAAAAATCCTATGTTGTTGCTTTTAATGCGACGCAAGGTGATGAGCTATGGCGGAACGAAATGCTGATGTGGCGAGATGTTGGTGAGCCGCTAGCTGTGGGTAAAGTGATTGTGGCTGGTGATTCCGAAGGTTACTTGCAGATGCTATCACAAGCAACGGGCGACATCATTGGACGAGTTCGTGTCGATAGTAGTCAAATTACTGCAGCGCCAATTGCTACCAATGGTTTAGTGATCGTACAAACCAAGGGTGGTACTTTGGCAGCATATAGGATCCAATGAAGCCAGTCATTGCCATTGTAGGTAGACCCAATGTTGGAAAGTCGACCCTCTTTAATCGATTAACGAGATCACGGGATGCATTGGTTGCAGACTTTTCTGGATTAACTCGAGATCGACACTATGGTAATGGGCGTCTAGGTGAACGAGAATTTATCTGTATTGATACTGGTGGATTTGAGCCGGTAGCCAAGACAGGTATTTTGGCAGAAATGGCCAAACAAACGAAACAAGCAGTGGTTGAAGCCGATATTGTCATTTTTCTGGTGGATGGGCGTTTAGGTATGGCGCCACAAGATCGGGTAATTGCAGATTTTTTAAGAAAGACAGGGCGTCCCGTTGTATTAGCTGTTAATAAATCTGAGGGGATGACGCGAACTGGTGTGGCTGCTGAGTTTTATGAGTTGGGATTGGGAGAGCCGTACCCGATTTCATCAGCGCACGGAGATGGCGTGCGTGATGTTGTGGATGAAGCATTAGATGCCTTAGGAATTCCTGAGCCCGATGAAGATGAAGAAGGAAAAGAGCTAGATCGCTCGATTCGGATTGCTGTCGTCGGTAGGCCCAACGTTGGAAAATCTACCTTAATTAATACCTTGTTGGGTGAAGAGCGCGTAATTGCCTTTGACATGCCAGGTACTACGCGTGATGCGATCGAAATACCTTTCATGCGTAGTAATAAACCATACACCTTAATTGATACTGCCGGATTACGAAAGCGTGGCAAGATCTTTGAAGCCATCGAAAAGTTTTCAGTGGTCAAAACTCTTCAAGCGATTGCTGATTGTAATGTAGTGATTTTGATGCTTGATGCTCAACAAGATATTTCTGAGCAAGACGCGCATATTGCGGGTTTTATTGTTGAAGCTGGCCGAGCAGTGGTGGTGGCAGTGAATAAATGGGATGGTTTAGATGCTCATCAAAAAGAAACTTCACGCAATGATATTGCTAGAAAACTACGATTTTTAGACTTTGCGAATGTGCATACAATCTCTGCGATCAAGGGATTTGGCTTAAAAGAATTATTTCGCGATGTGGATCTTGCTTTTGCTGCTGCAATGACGAAGTTACCGACTCCTAGATTAAGTAGAATTTTGATTGACGCGGTTGAATTCCAACAACCGAAGCGAGTTGGTCGTTTTAGACCTAAGTTACGTTATGCTCACCAAGGTGGTTCGAATCCGCCGATTGTTATTATTCACGGCAATGGGCTTGAAGGGGTGACTGATAGTTATAAAAGGTACCTTGAGGGTACATTTAGAGAAGAGTTTAAATTAAGGGGAACTCCTCTTAGAATTGAATTCAGAACCACAAAAAACCCTTTTCTTGAGCAGGGGATATCACCTCATAAAAGATGAAAATGAGCTATATTGTTAAGTGTGAAAAGAAATTTCAAATATGCATTGAAAAAGTATCATGAAACATCATAGAATAGTCTAAAGATCCAACAAAAAAAACAAAAAGGGCATTATGAATAGCAATAAAGGTCAACTCTTACAAGATCCTTTCTTAAATGCGCTCCGTAAAGAGCACATTCCTGTTTCCATTTATTTAGTCAATGGTATTAAGTTACAGGGCAATATTGATTCGTTTGATCAATACGTTGTCTTACTGCGTAATACTGTTACGCAAATGGTCTACAAACATGCAATCTCTACGATTGTGCCTGCTAAAGCAGTAACCTTCCGAGTTGACGAGGACATCACAAGTTAATCAAAGTACTTTTTCTGACGAGATACGCGCCGTTCTTATTGGCGTTGATTCAGGGCAGTCAAATTTTGATGAAAGTATGTCTGAGTTACGTTTACTCACTCAGGCAGCAGGTTCACATCCCATTGATCAAGTTATTACTAAGCGGGCGAAAATAGACCCTGCTTTATTTATTGGTAGTGGCAAGGTCTCTGAAATACGAGCCTTGATGGAAGAAAAAAATCTCGAAATTGCTATTTTTAATCATCCCTTAAGTCCTGCTCAGCAAAGAAATTTAGAGAGGGCTTTGGGGCATCACGTGATTGATCGCACGGGTTTAATTTTAGATATTTTTGCCCAACGGGCTAAAAGTCATATCGGTCAAGTGCAGGTGGAGTTGGCCAATGTCCGTTATCGTTTATCTCGTCTTGTTCGCGCCTGGAGTCACTTAGAGCGTCAAAAGGGAGGTATTGGACTTCGTGGGGGGCCTGGTGAAACCCAGATGGAGTTAGATCGTCGCATGCTAGAAAATAAATCCAAGCGTTTGCAAGCCGATTTGGCAAAATTGCAAAAGCAACAAGCCAATCAACGTCGCTCTCGCGTAAAAAGAGAGGTTTTTTCGGTCTCTTTGGTTGGATACACCAATGCTGGAAAATCCACCTTATTTAATGCCCTGACCAAAGCAGGTACTTTTGCGGCTGACCAGTTATTTGCCACTTTAGATACCACCACTCGACGGATTTATTTACCTGAATTTGGTAATGCAGTCATTTCAGATACGGTCGGATTTATTCGTGAGTTACCGCATCAATTAGTGGAGGCATTCAGAGCCACCTTGGATGAAACGGTACATGCGGATTTATTACTTCATGTCGTGGACGCTGCGAGCCCAGTTCGGGATGAGCAAATCCATGAAGTTGAAAAGGTTTTGGAAGAAATTGGAGCGCAGCATATCCCGGTCATATTGATTATGAATAAAATTGATCAATTGCCAGAGTATGTAGGACGAGGGCCTGAGATCAGATACGAAAAAGATGGCTCTGTTTCCAAAATTTATTTATCAGCACAAAATGGCGAGGGTCTGCCCTTACTCCGAGAAGTCTTAACCAACATTGCTCAATACACTGATAAAATGAGAAAAGATATTAGAAATAAAGTGGATACAGTCGAAACCATTGGTGAACGCCCCCCAACTTCTGACTATCTTGAAGGATTTAAAAATATTAATTTAGGCTACGTCCCCGGGGATATTTGAATTGAAAGTATTTGTGATTAATCGAGTAATTAAACCAATGCGTCTCAAATTGACGGGTTCTTTGAATCGCGTTTTATGGGCTTTTTATGATTGGGTACATCGCCCAGCGTATATGCAAGAAGGTCAACCGCCGCAAGAGCCTAGTCAAGGCAACAAGCCTAATCAAGAGCCACGCCGTTCACCTCCAGAAGATGGCCCCCCAGATTTAGATGAGTTATGGAAAGACTTTAACCGCCGTTTGGGTGGGTTATTTGGCGGCAATGCGAAAGACCCTTCCAAAAACAGTGGCCCTCCAAATCCGCCTAATCCTGAGTCAAATGATCGGCCAAGTTCTCCAGTCAGTAGAAATGATAAAAAGCCAACGGATCTAGGTGGTATGGCACAAGATTGGTTAAAAAGAAATATGAATAATGGTGGATCTGGTGGCCCAACAAATAAAAATAAAGGTGGCTTTGGATTACCGAATATAGGAATTGGCATCATTGCAATCGGTGTTTTGATCATTTGGCTTTTTAGTGGAATCTTTATTGTCCAAGAGGGGCAGGCAGGAATTGTTTTACAGTTTGGTAAATATAAATACACAACACGTCCTGGTATTAATTGGCGTTTGCCTTATCCAGTTCAGGCGCATGAGATTGTCAATGTGTCTAACGTCAGATCTGTTGAGATTGGTAGATCATTTGTGATTCAGGCAACTAATTTAAAAGATTCATCGATGCTGACAGAAGATGAGAACATTATTGATGTGAAATTTGCTGTTCAATATCGATTAAAAGAACCGACAGAATATCTTTTCAATAACCGTGATCCAGATGGTGCGGTGATTCAAGCTGCAGAAACGGCAGTTCGTGAAATTGTTGGTAAAAGCAAAATGGATAATGTGTTGTATGAAGGTCGTGAGCGCGTAGGTATTGAGTTAACCACTTCTATACAAAAGATCTTAGATCACTATAAAACGGGTATTTATATTACTAGTGTGAATGTGCAAAACGTACAACCTCCAGAGCAGGTTCAGGCGGCTTTTGATGATGCTGTAAAAGCGGGTCAGGATCAAGAGCGTCAAAAGAACGAAGGACAAGCTTATGCGAATGAAGTTATTCCTAGAGCTAAGGGGGCCGCTGCTCGTTTGATTGAAGAAGCCCAAGGTTATAAAGCAAAGGTTGTTGCTACTGCTGAAGGGGATGCTTCCCGCTTTAAGCAAATTTATACAGAGTATGCCAAGGCACCTCAGGTTACTCGTGACCGTATGTATATAGATATGATGCAACAGGTATTTAATAATGTCACGAAAGTCTATGTAGATACCCGGAACAATAACCAAATGTTATATTTGCCTTTAGATAAGTTGATACAGCAGGTTGGTCCAGCTGGAGATTCTGGTCAGGGGGCGAACTACTCCAATCCAGGAAATATGTCTTCACAGCCCCCGAGTGGTTCTGTCACTGTGCCTTTAAACCCTTCCTCGAACCTTGGGACTAACTCTGCCGGTTCGTTGAATATGCCCACACCTTCACCGATGGATAAGAGAGATTCTTTTAGAAGTCGTGATAGAGACTTGCATTAAGAGATATGATGAACCAACGACTACTCCCTATCCTCGCCATCCTTTTAGCTGGCTTTTATTTGCTCTCATCTACACTATTTTTAGTAGACCAGCGTAAGTTTGCTGTTGTCTTTGCCTTTGGTGAAATTAAACGCGTCATCGTGGAACCTGGCTTAAATATTAAGCTACCATCGCCATTACAAAATGTTCAGTTTTTTGATCGTCGAATTATGACGATTGATAATCCCGAGGCGGAACGCTTTATTACCTCTGAAAAGAAAAATCTGTTGGTCGACTCGTATGTGAAGTGGCGCATTGTTGATGCTCGTAAATTCTTCATTAGCTTTAAAGGTGATGAGCGTTTGGCGCAGGATCGATTATCGCAACTCGTTAAGTCTGCGCTCAACGAGGAATTTACGAAGCGTACGGTTCGAGAATTAATTTCTGAGCAACGTGAGCAAGTGATGCAAGGTATTCAGAAAAAAGTAGCTGATGATTCTTCTGATATTGGTATTGAAATTGTTGATGTCCGTTTAAAACGTATTGATTTACTCGCTGAAATTAGTGATTCTGTATATCGCCGTATGGAAGCGGAGCGTAAGAGAGTCGCTAATGAATTGCGTTCGACGGGTGCTGCTGAGTCAGAAAAAATTCGTGCTGATGCCGAGCGTCAAAGAGATGTTATATTGGCTGAATCGTATCGTGAAGCGCAAAAAATTAAAGGCCAGGGTGATGCTCAGGCTAATGCGATATACAACGATGCTTTTAATCGGGATGCGCAGTTTGCCCAGTTTTACCGTAGTTTAGAGGCATACAAATCATCCTTTAAAGATAAAAAAGATCTCATGCTTGTAGCTCCCGATAGTGATTTTTTTAGATTTATGAAAAAAAGTAAGTAAATAAATTACTTTTTAACGATCATGACAAATCGCTGGCTACTTCCAGAAAATATTGCAGATGTTTTACCAGGCAAGTCTGACTTGGTTGAATTGCTGCGTCGCGAAATTCTTAATTTATTTAAATCCTATGGCTATGAACTTGTCATGCCACCAATGTTGGAATATATCGAATCACTGTTGACTGCGACGGGTAGTGATATGGACTTGCAAACCTTTAAATTGGTTGACCAAATGTCTGGAAGGACTTTGGGATTACGGGCAGATATGACAACACAAGTCGCCAGGATTGATGCGCATATTTTGAACCGTGCCAATATTGCAAGGCTTTGTTATGCCGGAACGACAGTTCAGACTAGGGTAGTTCCAGGGATCTTCTCGAGAGAACAGTTACAAGCTGGTGCTGAGGTTTATGGGCATCAGGGGCTTGAAGCAGATATCGAGATTGTGCAATTGATGATGGAGTCCTTGAATCTTGCCAAGGTTGGACCTATTACCTTAGATGTGAGTCATGCTGGCTTACTAAAAGATATCTTAGATAAAAAACATTTAAGTACTGAAGATATTTCGGAAGTGTACCGTTTTTTACAAGCGAAAGATCGTGCTGGTCTTCAACATTTAATGTCTTCGTGGGACGCTGTTGCAAAAGAAACGATTCTCTCTTTGCTAGAGTTGAGTGGTGATGCAGTAGATGTTCTAGCTAGAGCAAAAAAAGTATTACCACCATCCAAGGTCTGTGAAAAGGTCATCAGTGATTTGGAGCAGTTTTGTACTGGGGTACAAAACTCGACGATCGATATGAAGCTCAATATTGATTTAGCTGATTTAGATGGGTTCCAATATCACACAGGTATTTTATGTGCAGCCTATGTGAACGACTATCCGGTCGCCATTGCTCGAGGTGGTCGTTATGATCAAGTGGGTCAAGCCTTCGGTCGCTCACGCCCAGCAACAGGATTTTCAGTTGATGTATTAGCTTTAGCCGGCCTATCCTCGAGGAAGGTTGTAGCGCATGCTATTTTGGCACCATGGGAGCCATCAGCATCTTTAAAACAAGCCATCGCGAAACTTCGATCGCAAGGTGAAATAGTGATTGAATCTTTCCCAGGTCATGAGCATAACGAGTCTTCCATGGTGAGTGATCGTCAACTGGTGTTCAAAGAAGATAAGTGGCAAGTCGTACCCAAATAATGAATGATGAAGGACGTGAAATGAAGCAACTCAATATTGGTAGAAACGTCGTTGTAATCGGCACACAGTGGGGCGACGAAGGTAAAGGGAAGGTTGTTGACTGGTTGACAGATCATGCTCAAGGAGTGGTTCGTTTCCAAGGGGGGCATAATGCTGGTCATACTCTCATTATTGATGGTAAGAAAACAATTTTGCGTTTAATTCCATCGGGAATTATGCATCCTCGCGTGGTTTGCTATATTGGTAATGGTGTGGTTCTTTCCCCAGAGGCCTTGTTTAAAGAGATTGATGAGTTAGAAGGGGCTGGTTTAGATGTTTGTTCGCGCCTTAAAGTTTCTGAAGCTGCCACATTAATCCTTCCTTACCATGTGGCGATTGATCATGCTCGTGAAGTCAAACGTGGAAGTGCAAAGATTGGTACTACTGGAAGAGGTATTGGGCCCGCTTATGAGGATAAAGTAGCGCGTCGTGCTTTACGTGTACAAGATTTGTTTTTCCCAGAACTCTTCGCTGAAAAACTCAAAGAGAATTTAGAGTTTCATAATTTTTGTTTAACGCAATATTATGGTGTTCCAGCGGTAGATTTTCAGGCAACCTATGATCAAGCGATGTCCTATGCCGAGCGCTTAAAGCCAATGGTGGTAGATGTATCAAGTGCTTTATATGCGGCACAAAGTGCTGGTAAAAATCTCCTATTTGAAGGAGCACAAGGTACTTTACTCGACATCGATCATGGTACTTATCCTTATGTCACTTCCAGTAACTGCGTTGCAGGTAATGCTGCTGCAGGATCTGGAGTAGGACCAGGTAGTTTGCGATATATTTTAGGCATCACAAAAGCGTATTGCACACGTGTTGGTGCAGGTCCGTTTCCGAGTGAGCTTTATGACAATGACAATCCTGAGCGTCGTGATCCTATAGGGATTCGATTGGCTGAAGTCGGTAAAGAGTTTGGTTCTGTGACTGGACGCCCACGTCGCACTGGTTGGCTTGATGCTGCGGCACTTAAAAGATCGATTCAGATTAATGGTGTTAGTGGCTTATGCATGACCAAATTAGATGTGTTGGATGGCTTGGAAAAAATTGGACTATGTGTCGGCTATCACTTAGATGGTCAAGTTTTGGATGTGTTACCAAGAGGTGCTGACGCTGTAGCACGTTGTGAACCGATTTATGAATTTTTCCCAGGTTGGACACAAAGTACAGTTGGTATTACTGATTGGGATAAGTTACCCGTTCAAGCTCAAAACTATTTGCGTCGTATTGAAGAATTAGCGCAGACACCGATAGCCATGGTTTCAACGGGACCTGATCGTGAAGAAACGATTTTGTTGCAACATCCATTTGCTTAATGATTCAGTTGATTGTTCTTTCGTTTGTTGTATTCAGTTTGTCTTGATGCTCGGTCGTTGATTCTACTGTATCCATTACAGCAGATGTAGTATCAACGGTGCTTCATGTTTTTACTGGGACTGTCAATACGGTTGTTGACGCCGTCACGCCAAGTAAAAAATAACTTGAGCAATAAATTCAAAAATATGCGCTTCTTGCAATCGATTCAAATGACCTGATGGCAATAATTACTAGCTACATTAAACTGATTGGTCTAGGTATAGATTGATTGCAAGGAAGGATACGAGTATCGCAAACCATTCCAAGAATAAGACAGAAAAATTGATATAAAGCCCATCAATTTCCCTTAAGTCACTAAAGACGTGATGGAATGCATATAATTTTTTAAATTCGGCAACTTCTAATCCGATGGGCATATATAAACATGAGATCAAGAACAATGCCAAAAAAGGCAAAATAAGTTTTTTTTCAATATACATTTTTTTTGTTTTTTATCCTAGTCAAATAATAGCTACACACATTGGCTGATACAGCTTTCACAAAAACACTGCCGATTGGGATCACTCCCAAGATCTACAGTGAGTTTTTCATTAAAGATGGGCTTGCCAAAGCACCAACACATAACATTATTATTTTCCTGTATTGAGGGTGTCAGATATTTTGTGTAAACGGGGTTCGTTTACTGCTGAGGCATTCTTTCCTCAAACTTAATACTAAACT
>CAIPQU010000069.1 GCA_903867305.1 uncultured beta proteobacterium | reverse complement strand
TCCCACCGTATCGTTTCTGTTTTTGTGAAATCAGTAAGTTGGGACGCGTTCAATTGAAGAACCTCACCGCCCTGCGCTTTTACTTTTGCAATAAAGTCTGGGCTTCTCAAAATAAGGCCGAGCTCTTTACTTAAGTATTCAATAATGTCACGCGGCACGCCTACAGGCGCAACCACAGCAAACCAAGATTCCATGTCATAGCCTTTGACGCCAGCCTCAATCATGGTGGGTACTTCTGGCAAAACAGAAATCCGTTTAGCGCTCGTAACTGCTAGCGGCCTTAATTTACCTGCATTAATAAATTCAATGACGGACTCTACCGAGGCAAACATTAAATTAACTTGACCGCCCAAGGTATCCGTTACTGCTGGACCAGTTCCTTTATAAGGAATATGCGCCATACTGACGCCGGTGAGATACTTAAATTCTTCCGCAGCTAAGTGAGCTCCACCACCAGAACCTGCTGATGCAAAATTAAGTTGCCCGGGCTTACTTTTTGCTAAGTTAATTAATTCTTGTACAGACTTTACTGGGATCGATGAATTCGTAACAAGTATCAAAGGAAATTGTGCCAATCCAGAAACGGATGCAAAATCGCGGGTCACGCTAAAGGGTAGTTTGGAGTACAAAGAGGCATTAGCAACTAACGCTGATGGCAAAAGCATTAAGGTGTAACCATCGGCTGGGGATTGCGCTGCCATTTCAGCGCCAATTGCTCCGCCAGCACCACCCTTATTTTCAACGAAAACTGTTTGCCGAATTGAGCTAGATAGCGCTGCAGCCATTGATCTTCCAATGCCATCAGCTGGTCCGCCTGGCGGGAAGGGAATTATTAACTTGATAGGCTTATTGGGGTAACCGGCTGGCTGTGCCGCTAATCCAAAAGATATGAGTGATATGAGTGTAAAAGTACTCCAAAAAATCGAGCGGCGTATCCAAGTATTTTTGTTCATTTAGGATTATTTTCTAAAAAATTAAAATGCTAAAAAACACTCGCTATAAGATTTGAATTTGGTTAAATTTACCTTACATTACTCATCATTCTGCGATACGAATTTACCAATACGATTGCTTGAATCCATTAAATCATTTTTCAATTGATTGTGCGCTGATTTTTTATATCTTAAGAAAAATAAAAACCCTAGTGAATTTTTAGCTATGGAATTTGAGTAGCCTTAGCTTGCTTTTATAAGAAATTCAAGGGCAGCGCGGTAGTGTATTTGATTTGCTCCATAGCAAAGCTAGAATTCACATCAAAGATATCCGCTGTTTTAATTAATTTTTTGTAGACTGCATCATAGCCAGCAATATCCGGAACCACAACGCGTAATAGATAGTCCATGTCACCGCTCATTCGGTAAAACTCGACTACCTCAGGCAGTAGCATTACTGCAGCTTGGAATTTCTCAAACCATGCTTGATTGTGCCCACTGGTTTTTATCGCAACAAAAACTGTTACGCCAACATTTAATTTTTGGGCATCCAGCAAGACTACCTTCTTGCGGATATAGCCATCATCCTCAAGTCGTTGCATCCTCCGCCAACAGGGGGTAACGGATAAACCGACCTT
>CAIPQU010000068.1 GCA_903867305.1 uncultured beta proteobacterium | reverse complement strand
TAAAAACTAAGATGGCAAAGTCAACGCTAGGCGCTGGCTGGTCATCACTCAAAACCACGTTGGAATATAAAAGTCGTCAGGCTGGCGTGATATTTGAGGAAGTAAATGAAGCGTATTCAACCCAAATTTGTTCAAGTTGCGGAGAAATCTCCGACAATAGTCCGAAAGGTAGAGCTGATTTGAAGAAGAGAAGTTGGAAGTGTCATTGTGGATCTGTTCACGACAGGGACATCAATGGCGCTCTCAATATTCTTGCGTTCGGACAGGAACGTCTAGCGGTAGGAATCCCCGTCCTTTAGGACGGGGAGGATGTCAAGGTGCAACCAACGATTTAACCCCAACACAATACCTGCGAATAAAGCTAAGCCTCATCTTGTAGCTATCTCGGTTAGTCATAGTTCTGGTGGCAACAAGGTTTCTAAAAAATTATTTTAATTGGCAGTTGCCTTGGGGCGGACTGATGGCATATTGTATTTCTAGCACTTCGGAATTCTTTGAATAAATCTGCAAAGGTTTCTGTAACTTTGCTTGCGAAAATCGCTGCAGTTGATCCTGCGATGGATTCATCATTAACATACCACATTCCTGCACATCTGACTCCTTAATCCAGGGGGTAATAACCGAGTCTGCATGGGTGTAAACATAGGTCTTATCTGGTGAGAATAAGCTCACAAAACCCGCCTGCCACTCACCACCAGAAACAATCTTGAGTGGCTGTGTGGGATATAAAAGATGCCACTCTTGATACACTGCCCGAGCAATTTCTGGGGCTGGATAATTAGCTCTTGCCGATTGCTGAGGATTGATCTTATCTTTGTACAAGTATGCCGCACCAAAGATGATCTCTAACGCAATAAATAAGAAAAACGATTTTTTACTATACAAATACGCCAATCTTCCTCTTAATAGCATCGCAGCAACGATGGTAACCATCGGTAACATCGGTATCACCCATCGATAGTAAAGCGGTACAAATACACCAACGCCGATTGTTAAAAGAACAGGTCCTACTCCTAGTGTCCAAATGAATATCTGGTCCTCTTTTAACATAACGCTGGATTTCACCTTTTCTCTTAAGAGATAGAGTGCGGCTATGATTAAACATAAATGAGCAAGCGCAATATTGCCAAGATAATCAAGCAGGTCTAAAAACCGACTCGAATCTTTCATTTCATCAAAACGCTCACCCACGTAATGAAAGGGCATGAAGTCGTGTTGGGTAAGCCAATAGAGATGGGGGCCAAAGACAACGAAAAAGCTCGTAGCCGCAATGGCAATCATTTGCCAATTTAGTTTTTGTCGCCAGGTGGGGGAAATTACCAATAAAAAAATTGCGCAGGGTACGATAAAGGCAGCAGTATATTTAGATAAGGCATTCAATCCCATTACGACACCTAAAATACAAGCCCATTTTGAACTTCCCGTATCAAGCGTCTTTGTTAGGCAAACGAGACTTAGCGCCCAAAAGGGCATTTGCATTTGGTTATGGTTAAAGTCTGTAGACCAAAGGTGGCAGTAAATGGTTAACGCATATAAAAATAAGGCGACAATGGCTTCTTTTTCAGATAAAAACCGTCCTGCCAACCAAGCAACGCTCCAGTATGTCGCACTAATGACCAAACTTGCGCAAAGAAATAGCGATAACATGTTTTTACCCACTACCATTTGAACCGCAGCAACTAACCAGGTGGGCATTGGGGGGTGTTTATAAAACCCCCACTCAAAACTCAGGCTCCAGCCATACATTTCTGTTGCGTCTAAAGGGGGAGCATGGTGCGCTAAATATGGTATCAGTGTCCAAAAAACCAATTGAAAAACCATCAGGGACAAGGTGAAACGCTGAAGGTTTTTTGACATGATGAAATAAGAAACTTTTAGAATAGTGATATTACAAATAATAGTGCATTTTGCACACGTTAAAATCAAATAAAGCCAATACCGAAATACATTCCCTGTGAAATGAAAAAATGAATCCTACCCATATTGAAATCATCGCTACATCTTTATTTGTGATTGCAATTTTGCACACCTTTATGACCTCAATTTTTGAAAAGCTTTCTCATTCTGGCTCTAGGCACGCTGGGCTATTTCATCTTTTAGCAGAAGTTGAAGTTGTTTTTGGATTTTGGGCTCTTGTTTTGGTGCTTTGTCTTTCTTTATTAAAAGGGAGCAAAGAAGCAGTTCATTTTGTGAATGAGCAAAATTATGGAGAAGCGCTCTTTGTTTTTGCGGTAATGGTAGTGGCGGCATCTAAGCCAATCTTGTCATTGGCCAATCAATGTATTAATTTCTTGTCACATTGGATTTTTAAAATAACGACAATACCTAAAAATACTGCTATCTTTTTTATTAGCTTATCCTTTGTTCCGCTCTTGGGATCTTTCATCACAGAACCAGCAGCAATGACCATTGCCGCCATATTGCTAAAGGATCGTTTTTATAAAACAGGCCTATCGCTGAAATTACAATATGCGATTATTGGCGTTCTGTTTGTGAATGTCTCAATCGGTGGAACTTTAACCAATTTTGCAGCTCCTCCTGTTTTGATGGTGGCGGGAGCTTGGGAGTGGACCACTCCATTTATGTTCACTACCTTTGGTGATAAGGCGACTCTTGCCGTGATGGTAAATGCGCTTCTCATAACAGTCATTTTCCACAAACAACTCCCCAAAGAGTTTGTCGAGCCTCAAAAAGAAGATATGCCCTTAACGGTAGTGGTGTTTCATTTGGTTTTTTTGGCGGGGGTCGTGGTATTTGCCCACTATCCAGCCGTCTTTTTATGGATATTTTTATTCTTTCTTGGATATACCAATGCCTATTCAAGATATCAAAATCCGTTAATTTTGCGTGAAGCTTTACTGGTAGCCTTCTTCCTTGCCGGATTAGTCGTTCTTGGTAGCCTCCAAAAATGGTGGTTACAACCGGTGCTACAAAGTATGACGCCAACTATCGCATTCTATGGAACCGTTGGTTTAACCGCCTTAACCGATAATGCTGCAATTACATACTTAGGCTCATTAGTGGATGGAACTTCTCAAGAGTTTAGAATTGCGCTAGTTGCTGGAGCAGTTACCGGTGGTGGACTTACGGTGATTGCCAACGCTCCAAACCCAGCAGGATTATCTATTTTGCGAGACCACTTTACCAACCGCGTTGTGAGCCCGTCTTATCTCTTGTTGGCGGCGATTATTCCAACCATTGTGGCTATTTTAGCTTTTCGTTTCATCTAATTAACTCAGTATCTTCACTGCCTGCTAAAATAGTCATTTGCCCCCAGTCTTAACTACTGAGAACGGCTTACCCATGAAAAAAGTATTTATTAAAACCTTTGGCTGTCAGATGAACGAGTACGACTCGGAGAAGATGGCCGATATCCTCAGCGTCGAAAACAATTATTCCGAAACAAAGATCTTAGAAGAAGCTGATTTAATTCTTCTAAATACTTGTTCAATTCGCGAAAAAGCCCAAGATAAAGTGTTTTCAGATTTAGGAAGATTGCGGGATCTAAAAGCTGAAAAACCAGGACTTTTAATCGGTGTTGGTGGATGTGTCGCTAGTCAAGAAGGTCAGCAAATCGTTAGTCGTGCCCCTTATGTTGACCTCGTTTTTGGGCCTCAAACGCTGCATCGTCTACCGACGATGATCGCTGAACGTAACCGCTCTGGTCGTTCTCAAGTGGATATTAGCTTTCCGGAAATCGAAAAATTTGACCATTTGCCTCCGGCAAGAAAAGAGGGTGGTGCAGCATTTGTTTCGATTATGGAAGGCTGCTCTAAGTACTGTACCTATTGTGTTGTGCCGTATACCCGTGGCGAAGAAGTCTCTCGACCTCTTGCAGATGTTTTGGTAGAAGTCTCTAGTCTTGCCCAACAAGGTGTGTGCGAAATTACTCTTCTGGGCCAAAATGTGAATGCATATCTTGGAAAAATCGATGCTTCAGATGATCTAGCTGATTTTGCTTTATTACTAGAATATATTTCAGAAATTCCAGGCATTGAACGTATCCGCTATACCACTAGCCATCCCAAGGAATTTACACAACGACTGATTGATGCGCATGCCAGACTACCAAAGCTTGTAAATCATCTTCATCTCCCTGTCCAACATGGCTCAGACCGAATTTTAATGGCGATGAAACGTGGTTATACCGTTTTAGAATACAAAAGTATTATTCGTAAAATGCGTAAGGTTAAACCAAATATCCCTGTATCGAGTGATTTTATTGTTGGCTTCCCTGGTGAAACGGATGAAGACTTTCAGGAATTGCTCGCATTAGTGAAAGAAATTAAATTTGACAATAGCTATTGCTTTATCTTTAGTGCTCGTCCAGGCACACCTGCAGCGAATCTTCCCGACACAACTCCTCGAGAGGTTAAAGTCAAGCGCTTACAAACCCTGACCGCACTGATCGATGAAAATATTTTAGCTATTAGTAAAAGCATGGTGGGTCAAACAGAACGAGTTATGATTGAAGGTATGGCTAGGGATGGTTTACGTTTACAAGGTAGAACAGAAAATAATCGCGTGGTAAATATCGATTTACCAAAAACAAATACCGCGCAACGGCTCATTGGAAAAATGCTACCCGTTCTTTTTACTGATGCTCTAGCTCATTCACTAAAAGGTCAACTGGTTATACAAGATGAACTCGTCACTGAATAAGCGATCATGAGTACCCCTCAAGTATCCTTAGAAGTTCAGTTTGCGAGCCCGTCTTTAGAAAATCAGTGGGCCGAAATTTTTCCAGCAAAACAAATACGGGCTTGGGCTAAAGCTGCACTAAAACAAGATGCCAAAATTGTGACGCGCTTGGTGGGGATGGCCGAAAGTAAGCGTTTAAATTTTCAATATCGCCAACAAAATCATGCGACCAATGTTCTGACGTTTACTTTGCATGAAAATCATACAGATGAGATCCTTATCGTTGATTTGGTTTTATGTATGCCCGTCATTACTCGTGAAGCCGTCAAGCAACGCAAAACGATTGAAGATCATTTTGCGCATCTTGTGATTCATGGAATGCTTCATGCCCAGGGATTTGACCATGAGGACGAGGTTGACGCTGAGGCAATGGAGTCCCTAGAAGTTGCTATTTTAAAGCGCCTAAAAATTAAAAACCCTTATGTCTGACATCAGATTAAGTTATCCTATTTCTATATGACAGACTCAGACCCCAAAACATTCTTTCATCGTCTTGTTGGATTTATATCTTCAAGACCAGATACGCCTGAAGAAAAAAGAAATGAATTACTGGCAACACTTCGCCAAGGTAAATTAGAGGGTTTATTAGATTCAGACGCCCTTTCCATGATTGAAGGTGTATTTCAGGTCAGCGAGTTATCTGTAAAAGACATCCTTCTTCCTAGAGGGCAAATTGATTGGGTAGATATTAGTGAGCCTATCGAAAAAATCATTCCTCAAGTAATTCAAGCAGCGCATTCTCGTTTTCCTGTTTTTGAGAATAATCGCGATAATGTGATTGGTATTCTCTTGGCCAAAGACTTACTTCGGCACTCCACCGAAGATGACTTCGATCTAAGAGAGTGGCTTCGTCCCGCAGTCTTTATCCCTGAATCTAAACGCTTAAGTGTTCTCCTAAAAGATTTCCGAAGTAACCGTAATCATTTGGCCATTGTGGTAGACGAGTATGGTGGTGTTGCTGGAATAGTTACCATCGAAGATGTCCTTGAACAAATTGTTGGCGATATTGAGGATGAGCATGATATTGATGATGAAGCGGATAATATCGTTTTGATGTCTGATGGCAGGTATCGCGTCAAGGGCATAACGAGTCTCGAACAAATCAATGAGGTATTTGGAAACTCCTTTAAGGAGGAAGACATCGATACAATCGCCGGCTTAGTCATTCATCAAATTGGCAAAGTCCCCAAGCGCGGGGAAGTGATTATGTTGCATGGTCTCAAATGCGAAATTCAACGCGCCGATCCGCGACAAATAGATATTCTGATCATCCAAAAAATACCTGCTGAAGTTTAAATATGCCGATTCGTTCTAGCTTCCTCTATGCCTTTGCATTAGGACTATTGACCTCCCTTATAGCCAATAGCCTTTCGGCCGGTTGGTGGCAATTATTAGTATTAGCTTTTTTCTGGCGACTCATTGACCGTCACCATTTTTATGGGGGGATTCATCAAGCAAAACTAGGTTGGTGTTTTGGTTTTGCCTATTTTTGTCATAGCCTTTGGTGGATTTATGTAAGTCTGCATGATGTTGGAGGTATGCCCTTTTGGATGGCCTCAGGGGGAGTGGTTCTTTTTGCAGGATTTTTAGCACTGTTTCCGAGCCTAGCAACTTGGCTTGGGTCACGTTTCTATGCTCAATCCTATTCGGCGCTCGCCTGGGCTGGTGCATGGACCTTAGTTGAAGGCCTTAGGGGCTATGTATTGACTGGATTTCCATGGGCTGGCTTCGGTGACACGCAAGTCAATGGCCCTTTTATGGGGCTGATTCCGATCTTTGGTGTTCTTGGAGCAACGTTTGCGACCACTTGGGGTGCTTATAAAATTGGTAGTGCGCCAGGTCGACTCTTTCTACCTCTTTTTTCGCTAGGTTTTGCAATTTTGTTAACTTCTTTTTTCAACGGATCTAGCTATACAAAGCCGCTGGGGAATATGTTAGAAGTACGCTTATTACAAGGGAACTTTCAACAAACACTGACCTATGACGAAAAGGCATTAGTCAAACAAGATGATTATTACCTAGATCGTCTCAAAGAAAAAAGCACCGACCTCGTCGTTGCTCCTGAAACAGCCATTACGATTCCAGAAAATTATCTACCCCAAAATTGGAGTCAAGATTTGGCTGAGTTTTCTAAAAATACGAATACACATATCTTGACAGGAATTATTGGTTTTGATCATGGTCAATACGCTAATCAAGCCAAGGGCTTTAGTCCTAGCGGCAATGATTATGTTTATACAAAAGCACATCTTGTTCCTTTCGGGGAATATACTCCGCCCTTTTTTGAATGGTTTGTTCGAGCAATTCAAGCGCCGTTATCGCAATTCAAAAAAGGCACTTTTAATCAGGATCACTTTAAAGTTAGCCGCCCCAATCAACCAGATATTCATGCCGCCATCATGATTTGTTACGAAGATGTTTTTGGTAGCGAGATCGCTGCAAGAGTGCGGGATAAAAACCAACAGCCCAATTTTTTGATTAATATGACGAATTTGGCGTGGTTCGGACAGACCGCTGCCCCATACCAACAATTAAGGCTAGCTCAATTGCGATCTTTAGAAACTGGATTACCAACGATCCGTGCTACCAATACTGGAGTTACTGCGTTGATTGATGATCATGGGCAAGTAAAGTCCCAATTACCCATTTTTGTTCAAGACAGTCTCATCGGTTCCATTCAACCAATGATAGGCCATACACCTTATGTTGATTTTGGGGATACGCCGATATTGTTCATTGCCATCTTCTTTCTGAGTATTGCCTGGTATCAAAAAAAAGGTTTTTAAAGCAGGCAATATGAACTGTGAAGCCTTGAGAGGTTAAAATCCTTTTATGAAAAAAACTTTTCAAGAAATTATTCTGACTCTTCAACATTATTGGAATCAACAAGGTTGTGCCATCCTACAACCCGTGGATCTTGAAGTTGGCGCTGGGACCTCTCACACGGCCACTTTTCTTCGCGCAATTGGTCCGGAACCGTGGAAGGCGGCCTATGTTCAACCATCTCGTCGACCCAAGGATGGTCGTTATGGCGAGAACCCCAATCGTTTACAACATTACTATCAATTTCAGGTCGTTCTCAAGCCTGCGCCGGAAAATATTTTAGATCTTTATCTAGGATCATTAAGTGCCCTCGGCTTAGATTTACTCCAAAATGATGTTCGTTTTGTAGAAGATGATTGGGAAAACCCAACACTCGGTGCATGGGGACTTGGTTGGGAAGTATGGCTCAATGGTATGGAAATTACCCAATTTACGTATTTTCAGCAAGTGGGTGGCTTAGATTGCAAACCTGTTTTAGGTGAAATTACATATGGTATTGAACGACTAGCAATGTATCTGCAATCTTGTGAAAATGTCTATGATTTAATTTGGACTCAAAACATGACCTATGGTGATGTTTATCATCAAAACGAAGTAGAACAATCGACCTATAATTTTGAATACTCTGATACCACTTGGTTGTTTGACCAATTTCAAAATTTTGAAGCGCAAGCAAAACGTTTAATTGACATACCTCTTGCACTCCCTGCTTATGAAATGGTTCTAAAAGCAGCACATACCTTTAATTTACTAGATGCGCGTGGTGCAATCTCTGTAACAGAGCGTGCTACCTATATTGCTCGCATTCGAAACTTATCAAAAAGTGTTGCGACTGCCTACTTTAATTCAAGGGAAGCCTTAGGTTTTCCGATGCTATTAAATTCCATAGCGAAAGAATCTGTTTCATGACCCAATCTGCCCCATTACTCATCGAGCTATTAACGGAAGAATTACCTCCTAAATCATTAAAGCGTTTAGGTGAATCTTTTGCGCAGCAAATATTCAATAAATTAGTAACAGACGGTCTTGTCAAAGAAAATACTGATTACCGATTTTTTGCTACTCCTAGAAGAATGGCGGTTTATATTGCTGATGTTTTAGAAAAAGCAAGTGACCACCATGTCAAAGAGAAATTACTGCCTGTTTCCATTGCATTAACGCCTGAAGGTAAACCTTCAGCTCCACTATTAAAGAAATTAGCAAGTCTCGGTGTTCATGAAGTAGATTTAGATCGACTTGAGCGCCAAGGCGAAGGTAAAAATGAAGCTTTTTTTATTGCGCTAAATAAGCCCGGGGTCGAGCTTGCGACAGGTGTGCAAAATGCATTAGATGTTTCAATTACTCAATTGCCTATCGCTAAAACGATGCATTATCAAATCAAGCCTGGCACCAAAGATGCAATTGATGTTCAATTTGTCCGCCCTGCACACCGTTTAATTGCATTGCATGGCGCCAATATTGTTTCTGTTCAAGCTCTTGGTATCAAAGCCAATCGAACGACCTTGGGACATCGCTTCCTGTCTTGTGGAGAGCTTGAGATTGCTGATGCAAATAGTTATGAGGCAGTTTTAAGCTCTCAAGGTAAAGTCATACCCCATTTTCAGGACCGACTTACCTCGATAAAGTCTCAGTTACTTCAGCAAGCTGGCCATCATCAAGTCTTGATGCCAGATGCTCTTTTAGAGGAAGTCAATTCTCTCGTCGAATGGCCAAAGGTTTACTCTTGTGAATTTGAAAAAGAATTCCTGGAAATACCTCAAGAATGCTTAATTCTGACAATGCAAACCAACCAGAAGTATTTTGCTCTAACGGACTCCAATGGAAAACTCGTTAATCAATTCTTAATCGTCTCCAATATTGAAACGACTTCTCCCGAATCGATTATTTCAGGTAATGAACGAGTCGTGCGGCCACGACTTTCTGATGCCAAGTTCTTTTACCAACAGGACCTCAAAGTTCCCCTAATCAAAAGATTTGAGCAATTATCTCAAGTGGTGTATCACAATAAACTCGGTAATCAACAAGAACGTATTGGACGTATTGGTGCAATTGCCCAATATATTTCTCGTGTTGTTTCAGAACATTATCAGGACTCTGCGCCAATCACTACTGAATATGTTCAATTGTGTGAGCGCGGTGCGATGCTCATGAAAGCAGACTTATTAACCGATATGGTTGGTGAGTTTCCAGAGCTTCAAGGAATTATGGGGCGCTACTATGCATCGCATGATGGTGAAAATCATGAAATTGCACAAGCTTGCGCTGAGCATTATTTACCTAGATTTGCTGGCGATCACTTACCAACCTCAAGAATCGGCCTTATTCTCGCTCTCGCTGATAAATTAGAAACGATCGTCGGTATTTGGGGTATTGGTTTATCTCCAACGGGAGAAAAAGATCCCTATGCTCTGAGAAGACACGCCTTAGGTGTTTGCAGACTGATTGTAGAAAATAATTTACCGATCGATCTTGTTCCATTACTCGAATTTTGTTTAACTCAATTCAAGTCCGAAGAGGTTCAGCAAAAAGCCTCAATAACGGATATCCTGCAATTTTTAAAGGATCGTCTGAAGTCTTATGTGAAAGAGTCTGGTGACATTACCTATACGACAGAAGAAATTGAAGCTGTTTTGTCGAATATTAAAGGTCAATTCTTTGAAGTGCCTAAAAAACTGCAAGCAGTTCATCACTTTCAACAATTACCTCAGGCTTTAATTCTGGCAAATGCCAATAAACGACTCAATAATATTCTGAAGAAAAATTTGACTGAGGATATCGGTAAAGTTGATGCAAGTCTTTTAGAACTCTTGGCTGAAAAAAATCTGTTTCATACTCTGCAAGAGTTAGAGCCTCTATTAAAATCTGCTTTTCTGCAGCAAAACTTCGCTTTATCTTTAGAATCCCTTACTCAAGTTAGTGGTCCAGTCGAAGCATTTTTTAATGATGTGATGGTGATGGACCCTGATTTAAAAAAGCGCCATAATCGATTAGCCTTACTCAACCAACTTCATCAACAATTAAACCAAGTGGCAGACCTTAGCCAACTCGCCAAATGAATGTTTCCCACCACCAATTAGTGATTCTCGATCGAGATGGGGTTATCAATCATGATAGTGATAGCTATATAAAATCTCCAGATGAGTGGGTTGCTATTGATGGGAGTTTAGAAGCTATTGCAAAACTAACGCAAGCAAGCTACAAAGTCGTAGTCTGCACTAATCAATCAGGTATTGGGCGAGGGCTTTATGACACCAATACGCTCAATTCGATTCACGAAAAAATGCTCCGCCAATTATCAAGGCTTGGTGGAGAAATACAAGCGATTTTCTTTTGCCCTCATACCGATGAGGATCACTGTGAATGTCGAAAACCCAAAGCAGGTATGTTTGAAGAAATTGCAAAAAGATTTAATTTGGGGTCTTCTTTAAAAGATATTCCTGTCGTTGGTGACTCTCTACGTGATCTCCTAGGTCCAGTGATGATGGGGGCAGAGCCGCATCTTGTCCTGACCGGGAAAGGTATCAAAACTCGCGAAAAAGGTGGTTTGCCTCCATATACAGCAATACATACCGATTTATCCGCTTTTGTGAATCACTTCTTATCTACTTCCAAATGATCTATTTAAGAGCGACGATTTTTTATGTTTTCTTTATCGTCTTCACGATTTTTTATGCGCTCAGTTGCTTTGTAGTGAACCCTTTTCTATCCATCCCCGCCAGATATGACTATATTCGAGGATGGTCCAAAGGAGTGATTCAAACGCTCAGGTGGGTCTGTGGGGTTCGTTATTCGATACAGGGGATGGACAATGTCATTGCCTCTTTAGACAAACCCGTCATTCTCATGTCAAAACATCAATCTGCGTGGGAGACGATTGCCTATATTTCTTTATTTCCTAAACAACTTTGCTATGTTTTTAAAAAAGAATTACTGATGATTCCTTTTTTTGGATGGGCGATGGCGATGTTGCAAATGATTCATATCGACAGGTCAAAAAAAGATAAAGCCGCTTTAGCCGTAGCTTCTCAAGGCAGACAACGCTTGTCTGAGGGCTATTGGATCATTATCTATCCAGAAGGAACACGCGCTCCAGTAGGTAAAGAAATTCCGTATCAAAAAGGTGGGGCTCGACTAGCTGTTGATACCAAAGCCTTTGTGATTCCGATCGCACATAATGCAGGACATTGTTGGCCTAAAAATAGCTTTTTAAAATATCCCGGCGATATAACTATTTCTATTGGTCCTTGTCTAACAACACTAGATAAAAATCCTTCGGTTGTGATTCGAGAAGTTCAGTCGTGGATAGAATCTGAGATGCGTCGCATCGATGGTAAATCTTACCTTTCATGATGTTGGACAAGTATCTTTGCCCAATCAAGATAGGTTTGACCTGGAATTTCTTGTGCCCTCGCACGCAGAGTTGCCACGTCTAGTTGCAAAATATCTTTATATTCCCCTAAGTTATTCGATAAAACTTTTCTACGTTGTGAAAAAGCTTTAGCAACCAAGGATTCAAGCATTTTCCAGACACGAGGCTCTATGTCGATATTTTTTTTGGGATACATCGCGACTACTGCTGAATTTACTTTTGGAGGTGGCGCAAAGGAGTGTGGGGGTACATCAAAGCAATCCTCCATGTGATAGCGCATTTGAAGCATGACTGAAAGACGGCTGTATTCTGAATCACCCGGTTGAGCGACCATTCTTTCAATCACTTCTTTTTGTAACATAAATACTTGTTGATCAACATAATCAATGGCGCTCATTAAATGAAATAGTAATGGGGTTGAAATGTTGTAAGGTAAATTTCCAATGATTTTGACTTTACCCAAGGTTTGATCTTTGTGAATATTGTGCAAACAGGTTTGAGCCCAATGGGAAAAATCAAACTCCAAAGCATCCGCCTGATGAATGACAAGCTTCGGTAATTTTTTTTCGGTCCAAAAACTTACTAAATCGCGGTCAATCTCAACAACCTCTAAACGCTGAGTTAGTCTCAATAAAGGTAAAGTGATAGCTCCTAAACCTGGTCCAATCTCGATGACGTAGTCATCTTTATTGGGATGAATCGTTGCAACAATCGCATTGATGATCGACTCATCTGTAAGGAAGTGTTGCCCAAACCGTTTACGCGCTTGATGAGCCATTTTTGACCATTTGATAGGCAACACTTAAAGCTTGAACCATGCTCTCAAAGTTTGCTTCACCACGTCCTGCAATTTGAAGAGCAGTTCCATGATCGACGGAAGTGCGAATGATGGGTAAGCCCAGCGTCACATTGACACCTTGACCAAAGCACGCCATTTTTAATGGAATTAAACCTTGATCATGGTACATCGCTAAAAAAATGTCTACCTGATCCAGCACATCTAAACGAAACATCGTATCTGCCGAAAAAGGGCCAGTCACCGATATTCCTTCACTTTGAGCTTGCTTGATAACAGGTGTAATGACGTCGATTTCTTCTTTACCTAAATACCCACTCTCACCTGCATGAGGATTCAATCCAGCAACCTGAATTTTTGGATTTTGGATTCCAAAATATGTTTTCAATGTTTGATGAATAATTTGAATAGTGCCCAAAAGCTCAGTATAAGAAATTGCTAATGGGACATCTTTTAAAGCCAAGTGAGTCGTTGCAAGAGCAACACGCATCATCTCTGATGATCTAGCCAATGAAGAACTTACCTGCCCACAAAGCATCATGACTACTTGTTTAGAACCGGCCTTTTGAGCCAAATATTCAGTATGTCCTGTAAAGTGCAGCCCATTATCATTCATCACACTTTTTTGGAGTGGCGCTGTAACCATTGCATCATATTGCTTTTGCTCGCAGCCAAGGTAAGCTTGATCTAGCATTTCTAAAACATAGGGTGCATTTGCACTATTTAATTGCCCATAGTTATTTTTGGAACGCAATGGTAGATGAACCAAGTGAAGTCTATCATTCTGAAAACCATCTAAATAAGGAGAAAATAAATGCCGATCTCCCAACAAATGAATCTGAACATCGGGATGTTGATGCAGAAATTTTTTAGTGGCCTGTACGCTAATTTCAGGCCCAATGCCAGCTGGCTCACCCGATGTAATAGCTAAATGAACCAACTCATTTTTCATTAATAATTTTTTATACTGTAAGGTGACTTTAAATCAATAGTGGCATTATCTCTTAACTCACTGATCCAATCTTGATATGCCTTCTGAAGCTTGATTTGACGAAGTGATGCTCTAGCAAATTCTTTTTGTTGGTTTGCTGTCACTTCTGACTGACGACGATTTAAAAGTTGCACAATATGCCAGCCGAACTCCGTTTGAAAAGGATCACTAACATCACCAGGATTTAACCGTCTTAAAGCAATATCAATCTCTGGCGGAACTTGACCGGGTGAGATCCATCCCATATAACCATTGTTGTTACTTACGTTAGGATCCTCGGAGTATTTTTTCGCTAGATCCGTAAAAGACGCTGTCTTGGCTCTAATTTGATCACTAAATCCTTTTAATTTTCTGATGGTGTCCTCTTTAGGAGTGCCTTCTTTGACAGTTAACATCAATTGGTTAACTTCGCTCTGCGTTATAAAAATAGATTCCGTATTACTCGCGCTATTCTTATCTGTTGCTGAATTTAATTTCAGATCCAACACTTTTAAGATATGAAAGCCCGCAAGACTTTGAACTACTTTAGGAACAAGCTTTCCAGAGGAAAGTCCATTGGTCGCATCAATAAAAATTTGCGGGAGACGATCTGCAGTTCGATATCCTAAATTTTCAAAACGAATTGACCTATCAGTGAGGCTAAGCTGATTGGCGTAATTCACAAAATCGGCTTCTTTATTGGCTTGCTCAAGAATGGTTTGTGCTTTGGCCTTCAAGGTGTTTAAATCAGCGCTGCTTGCCCCGGTTGGTATGGGGATTAAAATTTGAGCTAGGTTTATCGTATCCGGAGTATTCGCTGCGGGAGCGTTGGGTGATCTTGGCTTGACCCGAGTATTAATAAATTCATCAATTTCAGCATCAGAAATCTTAACTTTACTATCAACTTCTCGCTCTTTATATCGCGATATGATGATCTCGCGTCTTAAGTCATTTCGGAAGGTATTGTATTTTATTCCATCTTTTTCAATTGCCGTCCTCATATCTTCAACGCTCATCTTTTTCTGAAGCGCCATATTACTAATAATCCCATCAAGTTCATACTCAGGCACACGAGACCCATAATTAACAGCCTCTTGATAAGTAATGCTGTCATCAATCAATTTTTCAAGCATTTCTTTTTCTAATGTAAGCTCTGGCGGGAAAGCTTGCTTCATTTGTTTGAACTTCTCTTTCACCAAATCAATGCGACTATTTAATTCACGTTCGGTAATGATTTCTCGATTGACAATAGCAATGACACGATCAATATCTTTTGTCTCGCCTTTTTTTGTGGCCTCATTTACAGAATTCGATATGGGTTGCTGGATGGCCGGTTGATTCGTTTCTGTGGTGCTGTTTTTTTTATCCTTAGCGCTATTATTTTGAGCAGCAACAAGACCGCTAAAAAATAAGCCAATACAGAGAAGATAAGGTAAATTTTTTGTAATTTTCATAAGTATTTAATAATACGACAAATAGGTTAGCTTGCTATTCATAAGTCTCAAATCTAGACAATGGTATCGGTTTTTGGCTGACCGGCAAATAACCAGGAATATTCAGGGTCATTACACTAATTGGATTATTTCCAACACCAGTCAAACCCTTAAACTCGATTTGAAAATAAAGACTTGATGCCGTAGTAAGTGATGAGGTTACATATCGGTTAAATGCAAATCGAAAAGCCCAACAATCTTGGTCATATTCTAAGCCCGCTAAAGCATTTAATGTTTTGCTACTTAATTGGTCAAAATTCCAACGCCCAATTCCGTAAAGTGATTTTGTAATTGGCCACTGTCCAGAAACCTCATATTGGTAAATAGAGGTTGTTAACAAATTCGTGTCATAAATATAGCGATAGCTAAGGTTAACGGTTTTACGTGGAGCTGGTCTCCAACTTGCCGTGGTCGTGGTTTGAACAGTTCTATTTAAATCCTGATTGTATTGCTCCAGAAAATCAAGGTTAATATTTCCACTGAGGCGGGTCGATAATCCCATTAAGATATCTGTATACGGTGTAGGATTCAGTTGATCCCCATACAGGCCAACTCTTTGGCCAGAAAAGTCATAACGTTGCGCAAGTGTGCCACGAACACGCTCAACCCCGGTATCGGCATCTAGTATCTTGGACGTTACACCCACTGTCAATTTGTTGTTATCAGCTATTCTATCGTTACCAACAAAAGTGTTTTCTGAAAATATCTGAGCCGTACCAAATCCAGAGGAAGCCGTATCAAATAGGGGTATTTGCGTTTGATTTACGTATGGTGAGTAAACATAAAAAGCTCTTGGTTCTAATGTTATTAACATATTACGGCCAAAAATAGTTTGTAGTTCTGGTGCATTCCTTTCAAAGAATAGACCAGAATCTAAGCTCATAATTGGTACGGCAAAGCTTTGTGAGAGGCCTGGGTAATTTTCATTTCCCAACATATTGTAAGTATTGGCACGCACGCTAAATCTAGGAGTTACATAATAGCCAGGCTCAACAAAAGGATAACTGATACCCGTATTAATAAAGCCTCTATCCGCAGATGAATATCCACGATTAGGTATCGCAAGTCCTGGTGCATCCAGTGCCCCGGAGTAAGTAAATCGAGTTAAGTTACCTTGAAAAGTAAACATGGACCCATACCAATCTGGGTTACGAAATAATGCATTTAACTCAGGTTCGCGATCATAAGGAGGGATGATGTAATTGTTAGGATCAGATTGTAGTGTTTGAAATTTCTGAACCCTCGTTAAAAAAGTCCATCCAGATAGAGTGTAGTTAACTCCAGCCTCTTGAACAAATTGGCGAGCAATACCCTGACCAATCGTGCGCCCTAAATCAGTAGCATAATTATCATCTGAAACACGGTTGATATTCGAATATGCTGTAAGACCTGGCGCGAGTAACTCTTGATGCATCCAACTGTATGCCCAACGATTAGTTCCAGTTCCAATATCATTAGGTAAATACTCGCCTTTTAAAATACCGGAATATGTCGGCTCCAAATACCGATACTCACCACCAAGCTGATTTCCTCGGGAGCTCATGTACCTGGGATAAAGGGTTAAATCACGATTGGGTGCAATGTTTACATAATATGGCGTCGTTAAATCAAATCCAGTATTAGTACTAACTCCAACCGTTGGTGGTAATAAACCAGAACGACGTTCTGATCCAAGAGGTATTGAAAAATACGGCATGTAAAAAACTGGGGTCTGAAAAAAATGAAGGACTCCATCTTCACCAGTCGCATCGTTTGTTGATTGATCAATCAATAAGTCTTTGGATGAAAAGTACCAATCTAAATTTTGCGGGCTACAGGTTGAATATATTGGTTGAGTCAAATAGGTACGATCATCGTCTAAAAATTCTGCTTTGCGAGCGAAACCAATACCTCTTGATTCTTTCAATTCATATTGAGGGTTGTCCATCCAACCTTGTTTTGAATCGAGTTTAATTTGGGCTCGAGGCCCAGTAAATGAGGTCGTGGGTTTGTTTACCAACACATTTCCTTCACCAGTGGCAATGTCTGTATCCACGTTGTAACGCAGTTCATCGCCCTTAATCACAGTACCATTTCTTCTGATTTCAGCATCTTTTTTGAGGTCCACTTTGCGATCATTCACACCCTGGGCCTCGACACTCTTTGTAAACGTAATGGCTTGACTGTCAGGAATTGATCGCTGGATCTGTAATTGGTCATCCAACTTTAAAGCAATCGGGCTTTGTAAAATTTGATCGCTTGATTCCGTCGCACCGTAAACTGGCAAATACAGGCAAAATAACGCTGTTGGCAATGAATATACCCACCCACGAACTTTAAAATGGATGTGCAGTTGATATAGGGGTGAGTATGATTTTGACATTTAATTCTCTAACCCTTTTATTATACGAACCATTATGCAAGATACTCGTTTTGAATCATTAAAACTCTGGCTCAAAAGCTTATCTCCGGAATTGGGGATTGATGCTAATTCGATTAGTCCGGCATCCAGTGATGCTAGTTTTAGGAGATATTTTCGAGTTCTTGGAAAAAACGACCGTTATCCTAGTTTTATTGTTATGGATGCTCCGGTTGATAAAGAAGATTCTAGGCCCTTTATTCATGTTGCCCAATTACTTTTAGACGCACAAATCAATGTACCAAAGATCTTTGAAATGAATCTGAGGGAAGGGTTTTTGCTCCTCAGTGATTTAGGAACGACCACCCTTTTTTCTGAAATTAATGATCAAAATGCCTCTAATTTGTATAAAGATGCAACGAATGCACTGATAAACATCCAAAAAAATACAAAAACGAATGAATTACCGCTTTACGATAAAACTCTACTTCGTCGTGAACTTGATTTATTCCCGGAATGGTATCTTTCTAAACATCTTCAATACCAACTTAGTTTGAAAGAAAAAGAGGATCTAGGGTTGATTTTTGATCAACTGATTGAGCAGATTTTAAGACAGCCCACAGTTTTTGTACATCGTGACTACCATTCAAGGAACTTAATGGTTACTCATCAGAATAGTCCTGGTATTTTAGATTTTCAGGACGCTGTCATTGGCCCAATTACCTACGATCTCGTATCTATTTTTAGGGATGCTTATGTAGGATGGGACGAAGAAGTACAAATCGACTACGTTGTCAGATACTGGGAGTCTGCCAAAAAAGAGGGGCTACCGGTTTCCTCTGATTTTGGTGAATTTTATAGAGACTTTGAATGGATGGGGTTACAGCGGCATTTAAAGGTTTTGGGTATTTTTGCTAGACTTTACCACCGAGATGGTAAAGATGGTTATCTCAAAGATCTACCTCTAGTTCTGCAATATACCGAAAAAGTAGCTCAAAGGTACACTATCTTTAAACCTTTAGTCAGAATCTTAGACGCCGCCCAACAAAAAGAACGTCCAAATGGTTTAACCTTTTAGTTATGAATAATTCTTTTTTTTCTGATTTTCCTGTAATGATATTGGCGGCTGGGCGCGGGGAAAGAATGCGTCCTCTAACGGATACTTTGCCAAAGCCACTTGTAGAAATACATGGCAAAAGTCTTCTGCAATATCATTTAGAGGGTTTAACAATCAATGGCTTTGAGCACATTGTCATTAATCATGCCTGGCTTGGTCATCTGATTGAGGAGAAATTCGGGGATGGCTCAAAAATCAATTTAACCATTGAATACTCTCAAGAAGAAGTCGCACTTGAGACCGCTGGTGGGATTGCTAAAGCACTTCCTCTGCTCAAACCTAGTGATTATTTCTTCGTCATCAATGGAGATACCTATATGCCTAATTTTCCATTTGAAAAGATCCAAGATATTGTTGAACAATTACGCATCGACTATTCTGAGGGTGGGCCTGCTTTACTGGCGTACTTATTTCTAGTACCCAACCCTGCACACCATCGACAAGGGGATTTTTATTTAAGTTCACCGCATGTCTTATCTGACGAACAATTAAGCTCAAATCCTCTCGGACAAAGTAAATATACTTTTTCTGGGGCTGGGATTTATCATAAGGACTTGTTTAAAGAGATTCCCATTGGTCAGAAAGAACCTCTAGCGCCATTATTGAAAAAAGCAATGGGCCAATTGCTCGTCGAGGGCGAGGTTTTAAAGTGCTCATGGCATGATGTTGGAACTCCTGATAGACTTTTAGCACTGAACCAATGATGAATATAAAAACAATCCCCTCGTTGAATTACTTCTGCGCACGTCGGAATCAATTAGCTGAGTCCATTCGAGCTAGTTCAGGGTCCGGTATTGCCATTATTGGCACAGCTCCCGAACTACCCCGTAATCGAGATAGTGAGTTTCCCTATCGACACGATAGTGATTTTTATTATTTAACAGGCTTTGAAGAGCCTCAAGCCTTTTTGGTAATACAAGTCCATCCGGATAAAACTACACATCATTTGTTTTGTCGCCCCAAAAACCTTGAGCGCGAGATTTGGGATGGAATCCGTTTAGGCCCTGAAGCGGCAACCGAATATCTTGGTATAGATTTCGCGTACTCGGTCGAGGACATGGATCAAATGATGCCCGATTTAATGACAGGGTTTGCGCGTATCTATTATAAAACCTCTAGTTCGGCTCAAATCGATAAAAAAATGCGTGAATGGGTTCTACAATTAGCCTCCAAAGTTCGCCAAGGTTTTAAAAAACCAACAGAATTTTTTGATATTGAGGAACTCATCCATGAGCAACGGCTCTTTAAAGATGAGCTAGAAATCTCAACGATGCGCTTCGCCGCGAAGATAGCTGCTCAAGGGCACCTGAAAGCCATGCAGGTCTGCCAGCCGGGCTTAAAAGAATACCATCTCGAAGCAGAATTGCTCTATGAGTTTCGTAAAAACGGCTCTCAATCTGTTGCCTACAATAGTATTGTTGCTGCGGGTGAGAATGCCTGTATTTTGCATTACCGAGCAGGAAATGCCTCGTTAAATGATGGTGATTTATGTTTGATTGATGCAGGTTGTGAGCTCGATAGTTACGCTTCTGACATCACAAGGACGTTCCCTGTCAATGGCAAGTTTTCTGGCCCGCAAAAGCAAGTCTATGAAATTGTCTTAGCTGCCCAAGAAGCAGCCATTTCAGAATGCGTAATAGGAAAGAATTTTCAGGATCCTCATAACGTTGCTTTAAAAATATTGACTCAAGGACTTTTTGATTTAAACATCCTGGATCATTCAATCCATGGCTCTTTATCAGAGGCTATCGAAAGCGGTGCTTACAAGCCTTACTATATGCACCGAACAAGTCATTGGCTAGGAATGGATGTCCATGATGTAGGTTCTTACCGTGAACCGCATGACGCTGATAATGGTTGGCGAATTCTGCGGCCAGGTATGGTTCTCACAATCGAACCTGGCCTTTACTTTAGGCCTGCGCCTGAAGTACCAGAGCAGTATTGGAATATTGGAATTCGTATCGAAGATGATGTATTAATTCAAACTAAAGGTCCAGAAATTTTGTCGCGTGATGTTCCCGTTGGAGTCGCAGAAATTGAGCATTGGATGGCTAACGGCTCACACCCTTCATGACGATACCCCTGAATTCTGCACAAATAGTTATTCAGGGAGCGGGTCCTGTCGGCCTAGCCTGTGCTATTTGGTTGCTAGAAAATAATCCCGACCTTCACCTAATTTTGCTGGATAAAAACCCTTCAGACGATCAGTTTTTAGCTTCCGGGGATGAGCGTGGTATTGCCATCTCAGAGGGCTCAAAACAGTTATTAGAAAATATGCATGCCTGGGTCAAAGATGCACCTGCCATTCATTATGTGCATGTTTCACATCGTGGTCATTTTGGACAAACAATGATGTCGAAAGATGAAATTGCTCAAAGTGCACTTGGTCATATTGTTCGTTATCGCGACATTATTTTGGCATTACGCCATCGACTTCGCCATTTACAAACTATCGCTTCACATTTTGAATGGGCGTTTGATTTCTCTGCGCCTATGACCGTCGACCAACTTGCTGAAGATGCCTGTTTGGTTCATGCAGATGGGGGATTATTCCATGAGCAATCCGCAAAAGATCGTCATAAAGACTATGGACAATCCGCTTTAGTTGGTTCACTTGAAGTTTCTGACATCACTCCAGATATGGCTTGGGAAAGGTTTACTGAAGAAGGTCCAATCGCCATACTTCCTCATCATCAAGGTCCTAATTTTAAAAATTTTGTATGGTGTGCCTCGCAAAATACGATTGATCGATTAGTCGCATTAGAAGAGAAAACATTCTTACTTGAGTTGCAAGAGGCTTTGCATTTGCCGATTGGAAAATTTTTACATGTCTTTCATCGCAAGTCCTACCCCTTAGGCTTAAATATAAAGCAACATATTGTTGTTGACCGGGAAGTCTGGATTGGAAATGCTGCGCAAACTCTACACCCAGTTGCTGGACAAGGTTTAAATTTAGGATTACGCGATGCCCATACTCTAGCAACTTCCCTCAACTATATTTACGCTAGGCCGTCTGAACATCTAGGGGAAGATTTACACAAAACACTTTCTCGTTATCAACAACTTCGACAAACTGACAGAAATGCGACGATTCAAGTCACCGATCTCATGGCAAGTGCCTTTGCAACAAACGCCTTACCATTTGTGATCTCAAGGGGTCTTGCCCTTTCTGCTTTGCAATGGTTACCTCCACTAAAAAACAAACTAGCCCGACAAATGATGTTTGGTCAGAGATGAGTTCAATTGCCTAAATTTTAGGCATACGGCACAATTTGTGCTAAAGTTTTGTTTCTTTCATCAATTGACTCTAACATCTTGTTTATTGGTAAACACTTCTTATCGAATCAACTTTTTGTAGCCCCCATGGCCGGGGTTACAGATCGTCCCTTTCGACAGTTATGTAAGAGGCTTGGCGCAAGCTATGCAGTGTCTGAAATGATTGCCTCTAATGCTCTGCTGTGGAATAGTGAAAAAACTCTCAGGCGTGCCAATCATGATGGGGAAGTAGAGCCTATCGCGGTACAAATTGCTGGGGCAGATCCAGAAATGATGGCTGATGCGGCCCTACTAAATATTGATCGTGGCGCACAAATCATTGATATCAATATGGGTTGTCCCGCAAAAAAAGTTTGCCATATTGCTGCTGGCTCTGCTCTACTACAAAACGAACCTTTAGTAGCAAAAATTTTAAAAACGATCGTACAACGTTGCCAAGTCAACCACGCTGATGTTCCCATCACCCTCAAGATTCGAACTGGATGGGACCGTGATCATAAAAATGCTTTAACCATTGCGAGAATTGCGCAAGACAGTGGAATTGCCATGCTGACCATTCATGGTCGAACGAAAGCAGATTTATATCATGGTGAAGCTGAATATGAAACGATTGCCGCTGTCAAAGCTGCTATTCAAATCCCAGTTGTCGCAAATGGGGATATTAACTCCCCTGAAAAAGCAAAATATGTTCTGGCCAAAACAGGTGTTGACGCAGTAATGATTGGTCGTGCGGCACAGGGTCGTCCTTGGATTTTTCGTGAAATTGATTACTATTTAAAAACTGGCAATTACTTGCCCCCACCGAGTGTGGCTGAAATTTCAAGCATTATGCGAGAGCATCTGTTAGAACATTATCAATTCTATGGGGAATATATTGGTTTGCGTTCAGCCAGAAAACACATCGGCTGGTATTGCAAAGGAATGCGAAATTCACATACCTTTAGACAACATATGAACACCATTGAGTCCTGTGAAGAACAATTACAAGCTGTTGAAGACTACTTTATCCAATTAAGTCAATTCTGCGAACATATCGAATACTTAGAGGCGGCGTAATCTACGTTATGGAAAATAAAAAACACCCGGTCACTGAAGTCTTGGAGCTTCATTTACAAAGATACCTCGATGATCTTGGGGATGTGCCACCCACCAATGTCTACGAGATGGTGGTGGCGTCGATTGAAAAACCTATGTTATGCCTGATCATGAAACATGCTCATGAGAATCAATCATTAGCGGCTCAATACCTCGGCATTAATAGAAATACTTTAAGAAAAAAATTATTAGAACATGGTCTAATTCCAAAATAATTTGCCTCATCAATGACTTTTATACCATTTAACTCTTTAGAAAATTTGATATGATCCAAACCGCTCTCCTTTCAGTATCCGATAAATCTGGCATTGTTCCCTTTGCCAAAGCACTACATGCTTTGGGTGTTCGATTAATCTCCACTGGAGGAACAGCAAAATTACTTGCCGAAAATCAGATTCCCGTCGTTGAAGTATCAAGTCTCACCAACTTTCCTGAAATGCTTGATGGTAGAGTTAAAACTCTTCATCCAATGGTGCATGGGGGGCTTTTAGCTCGCCGTAATGATCCTAGTCATATGCAAGCGTTAAAAGATCACCATATTGGAACTATTGATATGTTGGTAATTAATTTATACCCCTTTGAAAAAACGATTTCTCAAAGTTCCTGTTCCTTCGAAGAGGCGATTGAAAATATTGATATCGGTGGCCCCGCAATGTTGCGAGCTGCGGCAAAAAATCACCAAGATGTTACTGTATTAATTTCTCCAGATGATTATGAAGTGGTTCTGGAGGAAATGAGGGCCAATGAATGTCATGTGGGCTTTGAAACCAATCTTCGATTAGCCAAAAAAGTTTTTGCCCATACGGCTCAATACGATGGAGCTATTGCGAATTACCTTTCTTCTCTGCCCGCGAATCAAGAACATGAAAATCGCTCTATATTCCCTCAAACTTTGCATTTAAGTTTTAACCAAGTGCAAGAACTCCGTTATGGTGAGAATCCTCATCAAGCAGCAGCTTTCTATCGAGATATCAAACCAGTTTCTGGCGGGTTAGCTAGTTATCATCAATTACAGGGCAAAGAGCTTTCTTTTAATAATATTGCTGATGCAGATGCTGCATGGGAATGTGTCAAAAGCTTTGGTGATAGCCTTGATACGGGAAATGCGGCATGCGTGATTGTCAAACATGCCAATCCTTGTGGTGTGGCGATTGCCCATAATGCATTAGCAGCTTACGACAAAGCTTTTAAAACAGATCCAACCTCTGCATTTGGAGGCATCATCGCTTTTAATCGTGAATGTGATGGTCTAACGGCACAATCCGTATCTAAACAATTTGTCGAGGTATTAATTGCTCCATCCTATACTCAAGAAGCTTTAAATATCCTGAGTGCAAAACAAAATGTGCGTGTTTTACAAATTGAATTAGCTTCTACACAAAATCCTTATGATCTAAAACGTGTTGGTGGCGGAATCCTCGTTCAAACTCCAGATACGAAGAATGTGACTCTCGCAGATCTGCAAATCGTCACAAAAAAACAACCTTCGGAACATGAGTTATCTGAAATGCTTTTTGCGTGGAAAGTTGCTAAATTTGTTAAATCTAATGCCATCGTATTTTGTGCAAATGGTATGACCTTAGGTGTTGGTGCCGGCCAAATGAGTCGGATCGATTCAGCAAAAATAGCTGGCATTAAAGCCTCGAATGCCGGTTTATCACTCGTTGGATCAGTTGTCGCTAGTGATGCCTTCTTCCCCTTTAGAGATGGCTTAGATGTTGTCGTTGCCGCTGGTGCAACGTGTGTCATTCAACCCGGTGGAAGTGTCCGTGATGATGAAGTTGTGAATGCCGCGAATGAACATGGGATTGCTATGGTCTATACCGGTACACGTCATTTTAGGCATTAAAAGATGCGTATTTTAGGCATTGATCCTGGACTTCGCATTACTGGGTTTGGAATCATTGAATTCACGGATCAACGTCTTCGATATATTGCATCAGGTGTAGTCACAACCGATAGCACTCAACAAACTACTCCTCAACGGCTAGGTATCTTATTTAACGGCATCACTGAAGTAATCACTACCTATCAACCACAATATGCTGCGGTAGAACAAGTATTTCTGAACGTCAATCCAAAATCTACTCTAGCCCTCGGTCAAGCAAGAGGAGCGGCAATTACTGCAATTGTCTGTCAAGCCATTGAGGTTGTTGAATTTAGTGCTCTTGAAGTCAAAAAAAATGTAGTGGGTAGTGGTCGGGCTTCTAAATTGCAAGTACAGGAAATGATTAAACGTTTATTATCATTAAAAGTGGCTCCAGGTCCAGATGCTTCTGACGCCCTAGCAGTCGCGATTTGTGGAGCACACCAATACCATATGAAAACTCAATTACAGGCAGCAGAATTGAAAATGAAAAATAAATCATGATTGGCAGAATTAAAGGTACTTTGATTCAAAAAAATCCTCCACGAATTCTTGTGGATTGCCAAGGTGTGGGTTATGAAGTCGATGTACCGATGAGTACACTCTATCAACTGCCAGAAAATGGGGCCATTGTGACCCTCCTAACCCATCTTTTAGTCCGTGAAGATGCCCATCAATTATTTGGGTTTGCAACCGAGCATGAGCGCGAAGCCTTTAAAACTTTGATTAAAATTAGTGGTGTCGGCGCTAGAACCGCACTTTCGATTCTGTCAGGGATGAGTGTCCAAGATATAGCTCAAGCAGTTACACTGCAAGATGCTTCAAGGTTGATGACTGTACCGGGGATTGGTAAAAAAACGGCCGAACGTCTTCTTCTGGAACTCAAAGGGAAATTTGGTGCTGATTTACCGCAATTGGCTCTAGGCTCAATAGTTCCCGCTTCATCAGAAATTCTGCAAGCTCTCATGGCGCTTGGATATTCCGATAAAGAGGCAGCTCTTGCAATTAAACAAGTACCGGCGGATGCCAGTGTTTCTGATGGTATTCGTATGGCATTAAAAACATTATCTAAAGCATAGTTTTCATTAGCGTTTACACTTGCTATATGGCGATACATACCGATCAACTTGATACAATTCCCGAACCTCCTACACAGGGGCCTCGAATGATCGACGCTAGTTCTTTAGGTGAAGATCATGTGATAGAAAGAGCACTTCGCCCTAAACATCTCGATGAGTATATCGGTCAAACAAAAGTTCGTGAACAATTAGAGATTTTTATTAGCGCCGCAAAAAATCGTTCTGAAGCGCTGGACCATGTCCTATTATTTGGCCCTCCAGGCTTAGGTAAAACGACCCTTGCCCATATTATTGCAAAAGAACTAGGTGTGAACCTTCGTCAAACGAGTGGCCCAGTTCTTGATCGTCCTGGTGATTTGGCGGCGCTTCTTACGAATCTTGAAGAAAACGATGTACTTTTTATCGATGAAATCCACCGTTTGTCACCCGTCGTTGAAGAAATTTTATATCCTGCTCTAGAAGATTACAGTATCGATATCATGATTGGGGAAGGTCCCGCAGCAAGAAGTGTCAAACTTGATTTAAAGCCATTTACCCTCGTTGGTGCAACCACTCGAGCAGGTATGTTAACCAATCCTCTGCGCGATCGTTTTGGTATTGTTTCTAGGCTCGAGTTTTACAATCACGAAGAACTCCAAAAAATCATTCTACGATCAGCTCATCTCCTGAATGCTCCGATTAATGAAGATGGTGCAAAAGAAATCGCTAAACGTGCTAGAGGAACCCCTCGAATTGCAAACCGCTTACTACGTAGAGTGCGTGACTATGCTCAAGTAAAAAGTGATGGCATCATTTCAAGCCCCATTGCTGATGCTGCCTTAAAAATGCTAGATGTTGACCCCGTCGGTTTTGACGTCATGGATCGTAAATTGCTAGAAGCTATTTTGTATAAATTCTCTGGCGGGCCTGTTGGCGTTGATAATCTTGCTTCAGCTATTGGCGAGGAAAGAGATACGATCGAAGATGTCATTGAACCCTACCTCATCCAACAAGGATATTTGCAAAGGACGCATAGAGGCCGTATTGCAACTCGTCTTACCTATGAACATTTTCAAATGGTGCCGCCAAAAAATTCAGGTGCTCTAGACCTCAGCTAAGGAAGTAACCAAGGAACCGATGGCGATCCACTATCAACTTCATCTAAGCTTGTATTATTTTTAAGATGAGAAACATCACCCCAACTTTGAATCTGAAATTGACTGCCGTCATACGTTAAACGATTCAAACTAGTATTTAATAACTCTACTTTTCTCTTTTCAGAAATATCCATTTGAGTTGCATGTCGATACATACAGTCCAAAACTCCTCCATGCGCAACAATCAAAATGACTTGACCTACATGGGTCTGAGCAATGCGATGAAAACTTGTTGTTACTCTGGCATAAAACTGTCGAAGCGTTTCTCCCCCTTTTGGCTCAAAATCCGGGTCTCGACTGTGCCAAGCGCGATGATTATCAGGCAATTTTTCTTCAATTTCGTGATAGGTCATCCCCTGGATCTCTCCATAACATCTTTCACGTAATTGACTATCTACATAGGTGGGTATTTCATGATGTTGCGTAATCGTATTAGCTGTATCAAAGGCTCTCGATAAATCACTGGAGTAAGCAACATCAATTTTTTCTTGTGCTAAAACTTTTCCTAGAAGTGCAGCTTGTAGAATACCTTCTGGATTGAGTGCGATATCAATATGACCCTGCAAACGTTGTTCTTTGTTCCAATCCGTCTCACCATGACGGACTAATAATATCTGTGTCATCTATTTATTTCTTCAATATAATTTTGGCAAATTTTCTCTTACCAACTTGTAAAACAAAAGTTCCTTCTTCGACTTTAAGCCCTTTATCGCTAATCACCGTGCCATCAATTTTGACGCCACCTTGCTCGATATTACGATTGGCATCAGTCGTTGAAGTTGTCAATTGAGCCATCTTAATGAGTTGCGCAATACCCATTGGAGCGCCTTCAAATATCATTTCTGGAATATCCTCGGGTATCCCACCTTTCGCTCTTAACTGGAAATCCTCTAGCGCTTTTTCGGCATCTTGCGCATTATGAAAGCGAGTCACAATCTCTTTAGCTAAAGCTACCTTGGCATCTTTTGGATTTTTTCCGTTCTGGACTTCGTTTTTGAGTGACGCAATCGCACTCATCGACTCAAAAGATAATAAAGTGTAATAACTCCACATTAATTCATCAGAAATACTTAATATCTTCGCAAACATTTGATTTGCTGACTCTGTGATTCCAATGTAATTACCCTTTGATTTACTCATCTTATCGATGCCATCTGTCCCGACGAGCAATGGCATCGTCAAAATACATTGAGCCTCTTGGCCATATTCTTTTTGTAACTCACGGCCGACCAATAAATTAAATTTTTGATCTGTACCACCAAGCTCTAAATCACTTTTTAAAGCGACTGAATCATACCCTTGCATGAGTGGGTACAAAAATTCATGAACAGAGATCGGCGTTCCACTGCGATAGCGTTTTGTAAAATCATCACGCTCAAGCATTCTGGCGACAGTGTACTTAGCGGCCAGTTGGATCATCCCTGAGGCTCCTAAGGGTTCGCACCATTCTGAGTTATAACGAACTTCAGTACGTTCCGGGTCCAGGACTAAACTAGCTTGAGCATAATAAGTCTGCGCATTTACAGCAATCTCTTCTTTCGTTAATGGTGGACGGGTTTGATTCCTTCCAGATGGGTCTCCGATCAAACTCGTAAAATCCCCAATCAAAAAGATCACGGTATGTCCGAGATTTTGTAATTGTCTTAATTTATTGAGAACAACGGTGTGTCCCAGATGGATATCCGGTGCTGTAGGGTCTAAACCTAATTTAATTCGAAGTGGCGTTTTGGTTGCCATACTTCTTGCCAACTTTTGGACCCACTCAGATTCCACGATGAGCTCCTGACAACCTCGCTTCGTTTGCTCTAATGCGTCTAATACTTCTGTGGTGATGGGATAATTTGTCGGAGTATGATTAGATGCCATAAGTCTGAATTAACATGTGTTGATTTACCAAACTACGTAAGATGAAATTGGATTAAGTTGGGATAAACTACATTTTCGCATTCTTAAAACTCTATTTTACCTTTCTATGCAAGTTCCACCATTAGATCAAGAAAACCAACAACTCTACATCGGCATGATGTCTGGAACCAGTATGGATGGAATCGATGGTGTTTTGTGCTCAATCAATCATCTTGGTCAATCAGAAATTTTGGTACATACAAGCTCTGAATACACCCCAGAACTAAAACAAGTTTTACAAGAATTGCAACAACCCATCGATAATGAGATTCATATAGAAGCCCTTGCAGCAAATCGAGTGGCTCAAGAATATGCTCTTGTTATTCAACGGATTTTAAGGCTTGCAAAAATAGGGGCTTCCTCCGTCGTTGCCATTGGTGCTCATGGCCAAACAATACGTCATCAACCCAAAGTATCCAATCAATTCGGCTATTCAAAACAATGCCTTAATGGCTCTTTATTAGCGGAATTGACTAACATTGATGTCGTGAATGATTTTAGAAGTCGTGATATTGCAGCATCAGGACAAGGCGCTCCGCTAGTCCCAGCTTTTCATCAAATTCAGTTTGGGAGTAATCGTCATGCAAAGGCTATTCTTAATTTAGGTGGCATTGCGAACTTAACTCTTTTAAATCCAGGACAGCCTGTGCTGGGTTTTGATACTGGACCTGGCAATACGCTCTTAGACCAATGGATTGCTCATCACCAAGCCGTAAATTATGATCAACATGGGCTTTGGGCTCGGTCTGGAAATCTCGCACCGAAATTACTTGATTGCTTTTTGGATGAGTCTTATTTTCAGTGTGATATCCCTAAAAGCACTGGGCGTGATCTCTTTAATTTTTCTTGGCTACAAAGTAAGTTATCCGTCTATGATCATCCAATATCTCCTGAAGATGTTCAAGCTAGCTTAGTTGAACTAACTGTTCAGTCTATTGCTGAGCATTTATTGAAGTATTTGCCAGAATGTCGCGAGCTCATCATCTGCGGTGGGGGAACAAGAAATACATTTTTAATTGAACGATTGACTTTGGCTATCCAACACCATTTACCAAATACCTTAGTGATCAGCTCAGAAGAGATAGGACTTGATCCTCAAACTATCGAGGCAATCGCATTCGCTTGGCTAGCATGGTCTTTCGTGCGGCGAAAGCCATCAAACATACCCTCAGTTACTGGTGCTTTGGGGCCAAGGGTATTAGGTACCCTTCACCCCAAATATTAAAATTAAGCTGAGAACGAGGAGCCGCACCCACAAGTCGTAGTTGCATTCGGATTTTTAATCACGAATTGTGATCCATTGATATCCTCTTTGTAATCGATTTCTGCACCGACTAAATATTGGAAGCTCATGGAATCTACAAGAAGAGTAACGCCATTTTTTTCAAATTCAGTATCATCTTCATTGATTTCTTCATCAAATGTAAATCCGTATTGAAAACCAGAGCATCCTCCACCTTGCACGAAAACACGTAACTTTAATTCATTGTTACCTTCTTCAGCAATTAAATCAGCAACCTTAGCGGCCGCACTATCCGTAAAAATAATTGGAACTGGTGGTTCTTCCATTGTTTTTGCAATTTCTTGTGTAGCAGACATAGTCCTACTCCTTTTAATTTCTATATATCTCTATTCTAGGCTTCTTTTACCCATAATGCACCTAGGGGATTACGGAAGCAAAGCAATTTGATCCAATCCCATGTTTTCAGACAATCCAAACATGAGGTTTAAACACTGAATCCCTTGGCCAGAAGCCCCTTTAACTAGATTATCCTCGACGACCAAAATAATGAGCGTATCACCACCCCCAGGACGGTGGATCGCTATTCTAAGTTGATTACTTCCTCTAACTGAGCGAGTTTCAGGGTGACTTCCTGCCGGCATAACGTCCACAAAATACTCACCACGATAAAAATCCTCAAATAAAGCTTGGTAATCAACATTTAGGCCTTCCGGCAATATCCTGGCATACAAGGTCGAGTGAATACCACGAATCATAGGTACTAAATGTGGCACAAAGGTCAGCTTAATTTCATCATGTCCTGCAATGGCTTTTAAGCCTTGCTCGATTTCTGGTAAGTGCCGATGGCCTTTTACCCCGTAAGCCTTAAAGTTATCGCTGGCCTCAGCCAACAAAGTCCCTATCTCTGCCTTTCTACCCGCCCCGGAAACACCAGACTTTGAGTCAGAAATCAGATATTGAGTATCAATGAGCTTTTTACCCTTGGTCGATTTTTGTGAAATAAGTGGTGCAAAACCCAGTTGAACCGATGTTGGATAGCATCCAGGTAACCCAACAACACGAGCTTTTTTGATGGCTTCACGATTAATTTCCGCAAGGCCATAAACAGCTTGCGCAAGGATCTCTGGGCAACTATGTGGCATTCCATACCACTGTTCAAATATAGAGGTGTCTTTTAGCCTGAAATCAGCGGCCAAATCTAATATGCGCACATTTGCAGCTAATAATTCTTTTGCTTGTGACATCGCAACGCCATGGGGGGTGGCAAAAAAGACCGCATCGCATTGATCTAATTTTGCCTCTTCTGGTGTACTAAAGGCAATGTCAACACGCCCTCTCAGTGAAGAAAACATCTCACTCACGGGCATGCCTGCCTCTTTGCGTGAGGTGATTGCTGTTAACTGAACCTCTGGGTGCTGAGCCAGCATTCTGAGCAACTCTACGCCCGTATATCCAGTTCCTCCAACGATACCAACTTTAATCATTTCATCTCCCCATACTTAATGCATTATTTTAGTATGGTCTTTTAATATAAATTCAATATGAAAAAAAACCGCATAAGCTGTTGCCTATACGGTTTTTTTGCCAATAGGCGAAACAACTTATCGTTTACTAAACTGTTTACGACGTCGCGCACCACGTAAACCAACTTTTTTACGTTCAACTTCACGTGCATCACGTGTAACAAAACCAGCTTTAGATAAAGTTGGCTTCAATGTGTTGTCATAGTCAATCAAAGCACGAGTAACGCCGTGTCTTACTGCGCCGGCTTGACCAGTCTCACCACCACCACTCACATTGACTTTAATATCAAATGTGGCAGCATGGTTCGTCAAAATCAAAGGCTGGCGAGCAATCATTCGAGATGTCTCACGCGAAAAATATTGATCAATAGGCTTACCGTTGACAACAATGTCACCCTTGCCGGATTTAATAAAAACCCGAGCAACAGAGCTTTTGCGACGACCGGTTCCGTAATTCCAATTTCCAATCATGAAAGCTCCTTAAATTTCTAGAACACTTGGCTGTTGAGCCGCGTGTGGATGAGTATCATCGCCATACACTTTTAACTTCTTGATCATTGCATAGCCAAGGGGGCCTTTAGGCAACATACCCTTAACAGCTTTTTCAAGAACGCGACCAGGAAACTTGGCCTGCATTTTGTCAAAAGTGGTCTCATAAATACCACCTGGATATCCACTGTGACGGTAATAAGTCTTTTGCAAGCCTTTGTTACCCGTTACACGGAGCTTGGATGCGTTGATGACAACGATAAAATCGCCTGTATCGACGTGGGGGGTGAATTCTGGTTTATGCTTGCCGCGCAGACGGTGTGCCACTTCACTGGCGACACGACCGAGAACTTTGTCTGTTGCGTCAATCACGAACCATTCACGCTTAACCTCATGGGATTTTGCGGAAAATGTTTTCATGACTACTTTCTTTAAATTGTGAGTCCAATGAACCAGTCTTGATAATCGCGTTCGGCCTTGCTTATTTTTGCACGCTCTCATTTGATGCTCAAATACTGTAAACCTTTTCCCTGGGACTTAATCAGAGAATCAATGATTGTAGCAAAAAAAAGCCCAGAGGTAAACTCTGGGCTATGAATTCCACCTTTGTTTGGGTGGAGGAGACATCTGAAGCAGTAAAATTAAACATTAATCTTACGCAATAGAATCATTATAGATTAGGGTTATCACTAGGTAAAGTCTTTTTTGAAAATTTTTGTTGGGGTGCAACATGGAATGTATTGTCAATTGGATGGGGTCCGAAGGAATGAGTTTTTCTGCGGAAGTCGGTAGTGGTCATCTTGTAAACATGGACGGCGCACCAGAAGCTGGTGGTAGAAATTTAGCCCCTCGCCCGATGGAGCTTTTATTAGCAGGAGCAGGTGGATGCACTGCCTTTGATGTTGTCATGATTCTAAAAAAGGCTCGTCAAGCCATCAAAGCTTGTCAAGTAAAGCTGAGTGCAACAAGGGCAGAAGAAGATCCGAAAGTGTTTACTCACATACATATGACTTTTATCGTATCTGGACATCAACTGGACCTAGCAAGGGTCACCAAAGCTGTTAACCTTTCCCATGAGAAATACTGTTCTGCAACGATCATGCTGGAAAAAACTGCAAAGATTACCCATTCCATAGAGATCGTCGAGGTATAAAGAAGCAGAGTTGGTCGATAAGCCGGATTCTGTCGCCAAGACTTTCGCCTCGGGGCAACCATTCATCTAGGTCCAGTGTTACCACTGGACTCGAGCTCTCTACCCGCAGGCTCAACGGGTCGCATCAACGCCTGCCTATTTGAGATTGCTCCGGGTGGAGGTTACCGCGTTTCACCGTAACTAAATACGCTCGTCTCTGTGGCCCTATTCCTCATGTTGCCATGGATGGCTGTTAGCCACCACCCTACCCTTTGGAGTCCGGACTTTCCTCCCCTTCATTGAAGCGGCGGTTGCCTAACCAACTCTGCAACGGTAGTCTAACCGAGAAATGACCACTCAAGGGATTCTTCAGCATTTAAAGGCACTAATAATTCTTTTCCCATGGTGTAACTTGCTGGTACTTTTTGCGTCTTTTTCTCAATCGTGATCTGTTCTTGATTTCTGGGTAATCCATAAAAATCAGCGCCATGAAAAGCAGCAAAGCCCTCTAGCTGTTGTATTTTTCCAACAGAATCAAAAGCTTGAGCATACAACTCTATCGCTTGAGCTGCGGTAAAGCACCCAGCACATCCACAAGGATGTTCTTTTAAATGCTTTGCATGAGGAGCGCTGTCAGTACCCAAAAAGAATTTCTTAGACCCCCCAGTCGCGGCGGATAAAAGAGCCTGGCGATGAACTTCTCGTTTCAATATGGGCAAACAATAATAATGAGGTCGAATCCCGCCTTGGAATATCGCATTACGGTTGTACAGGAGATGATGGGCTGTAATCGTCGCGGCAATCTGGCCTTGATCGGTGGTACTTGCCTGTTCAACATAATCAACAGCCTGCTTCGTCGTGATGTGCTCAAACACCACCTTCAACCGTGGATGTCTTTTTCTTAAGGGGTCTAACACTTCATCAATAAAAACGGCTTCGCGATCAAAAACGTCAACTCCTTGATGCGTTACTTCTCCATGCACTAACAAAGCTAGGCCTAGCTCTGCCATCCTTGCTATAGTCGCGTCACACTGTTGAAGATTAGTTACCCCTGCATCACTATTGGTTGTGGCTCCGGCAGGATAAAGTTTGACGCCAACTAACCCATTCTCAACCGCTAGATCAACTTCACTCGGTAAAGTCTTATCGGTTAAATATAAAGTCATCAAGGGTAAAAAATTAGGGTAGCCAGCTTTTTTAGCAGCGTCAATGATACGTTGTTGATATTGTTTAGCCTGTTGCACCGTTGTTACCGGTGGCTTTAAATTCGGCATGACCAAAGCTCTCGAAAATTGACGCGCAGTATGGCTCACTAAATCTGGCAATACTTCACCGTCTCTTAAATGGAGATGCCAATCATCCGGGCGGGTTAAGGTTAATTTATTCATTGCGATCAATCAATATTATTCTAAAGTCATTTACGTTGGTTAAGGTTGGTCCAGTCATCACTAGCTGATCTAATGTTGAAAAAAATCCATATGCATCATGCGCCTCTAAATATTCCATCATATCCAATGAATGATCATGCACCTTTTTCCGAGTTTGGGGTATAAAAAAGGCGCCTGCATTACTTTCAGAACCATCAATTCCATCCGTATCTGCCGCTAAGGCACTCAAGCCTGAAATGCCATGGGTAGCTTGCAGAAGTGCCAGCAAAAACTCGGCACACCGTCCACCACGTCCATGAACACCTTTAGGAATTGTTACGGTAGTCTCTCCACCAGAAATCCAAGCTATTTTTTTGGCCTCTGACTGATGTAAATAGGTTCTGATGAGCTCAGCTTGTTGCTTTGCAACGATGCGCGATTCTCCAGTAATCTGATCGCCTAGGTTATGAACTTCATATCCATGCATACGACAAAATTCTGCGGCAGCTTCTAAACTCTTTTGTGCCGTAGCAAATACTTCATTATGTATGTTGGGACAATGCCAATCAGTGCTTTTGAGAGTCTCTGCAATATTTCCTAGAAGGCCTTTTTGCAGGTGTTGAGTAATTTCCAATAAGTCGGGATGCAAATGTAATTCATATTTCTCTAAGACATTCATCGCGTCTTGAAAAGTGCTTGGGTCTACAGCACAAGGTCCACTGGCGATATCACTTGGCTGGTCACCGGTGACATCAGAAATAATCAAGGCTTGAACAGTTGCCCCGCGCTCTACAGCGAGTTGCGCTAATCGCCCCCCTTGAATTCCTGATACATGTTTTCTAACAATGTTGATTTCCTCAATCGGTGCGCCACACTTTAATAGCTCTTTTGACAACATCGTTAAACTAGCTAAGCTTATTCCATCTGCGGGCAATGCTAAAAGGCTAGAACCACCACCAGAAATTAAGCCAACGCATAAATCCCCAGGTTGAAGCTGTCCAACCAATTGCATGATATTTTTACTGGCAAGAAAACCTGCCTCATCTGGAAAAGGATGAGAAGCCTGAGTCACTTTAATTTTTCTATTGAGAGCAGGCTTTTCTATGTCATGGTGATAGCGTGTAACGATATGACCCGCCACCTGTGCAAGTGGCCAATGATAATCCGCATATTTCTCAAAAGCATCTGCCATTGAGGCACTCGCCTTACCGCCTCCAACGACTAAACAACGACCTTCCACACCCTTTGGAAAAACTCTTGCGAGCACAGCTGGCAGAGACCTTTGAGGGTCGGCAATACTCAGTACTTTCTCAAACGCAAGTTGCAAAATTTGTACTGGCTGTATTTGATTCATAATCCAACGGAAGTTAACTCTAGAGATGGATCAAGTTGCTCTTCATCCCTTTGTTGAAGATTCCACATCGTTGCATATTTACCTTGCAGACTCATTAGCATTTCATGCGTCCCACGTTCAATAATTTCACCTTCATGCATCACTAAAATTTGTGACGCATGAACAATCGTTGATAAACGATGCGCAATAATTAAAGCAGTTCGATTCGTCGTCAATTTATTAATCTCTGCTTGTATCGCTTTTTCTGTTTGTGAATCTAGTGCTGAGGTAGCTTCATCAAAGATGATTAAGGCAGGATTCTTTAACAGAGTTCTAGCAATCGCAACTCGCTGCTTTTCTCCACCAGAGAGCTTTAATCCACGCTCACCAACAGAAGTCTGATAGCCTTCAGGAAGCCGCATAATGAAGTCATGAATTTGGGCTGCTTTAGCAGCTTTAATCATTTCTTCTTCAGTCGCTTTAGGATTTCCATAAGAAATGTTATATCCAATAGTGTCATTAAACAAAACGGTGTCTTGTGGAACAATCCCAACGATTTTTCTTAGGCTAGATTGTTTTACCTGGGCAATGTTTTGCTGATCAAAATAAATGGCGCCAGAGTCAATGTCATAAAACCGAAATAGTAATCTCGATAAAGTGCTCTTTCCTGAACCACTTTGGCCAACTACGGCGGTTGTCGTTCCAGGCTCAATCACTAGATTAATATTTTTTAATATTTTTCGATTGGTCTCATAAGAAAATTCCACCTGATCAAACACTACTCTCGGTCCAAGCTCTGGCTGTTGAAGGGAGATAGGTGGAGCATTTTTTATATCTTTAATTTCTTGGTCCTTATACAAGAGACTAAACATATTATCCATATCTAAGATAGCCTGTTTAATTTCTCGATAAATGACTCCTAAAAAGTTCAGCGGGATATACATCTGAATCATGAGCGTATTAATTAATACGATATCTCCGAGAGATAATAGGCCCTTCTCAACACCTACAATCGCCTTCCATAAAATGGCAATTAAACCTATAACAATGATCGACTGTTGACCAATATTCAGAATTGCCAAAGATTGTTGAGACTTAATGGCTGCATTTTGATAGCTCTGTAAAAAAGTGTCGTAACGTTTCGATTCAAATTGTTCATTACTAAAATATTTCACTGTCTCAAAATTTAATAACGAATCAATCGCTTTTTGATTCGCGCTCGTATCCATCTCATTCATCTTACGGCGATATTTGGATCGCCACTCGGTCACTTTTACCGTATATGTAATATAGACAACAAGAGCGAAAAAAGTAACGCCTGCAAAACCCCAATCATAGTTCCAGCCTAAATAAATTAAAACAATGACAAACTCGATCAAGGTTGGAATTATGCTAAATAAAGAATAAGAAATTAAGGTCTGTATCCCTCGAGATCCTCGATCAATATCTCTAGAAACTCCGCCTGTTTTTCTTCCTAAATGAAAGCGTAATGAAAGGGCGTGAAGATGATCAAAAACTTCAATCGCTACTTTGCGAATCGCATTTTGCGTTACTTTTGAAAACACAAACTCTCTTAACTCCGTGAATATCGAGGCTGATAGTCTTAAAAGTCCATAAGCTATGACTAAAGCAAGCGGAAAAACTAAGAAGCGTTTAGGGTCATCTGCGGGTAATGCTAAGTCGTCAATTAAATGCTTCAAGACTACCGGAATACCAATATTAGCTACTTTAGCTAATATCAAACATGCTAATGCTACAAGTACTCTCCAAGGATAAATCGTGAGGTAGGGTAACAAGGTTTTAATCGTTCCCCAGTCACCCAACCCCCTAGGTCTTGAGGGTCTTGGAGATGCATCTGAAGAAGAGTGTCGCACTTTTAAATAACCCTACAAGGTGAGTAATAAAATTGTTTACTACCCGCACACTTCTTCATTAGCTAGTTTGTGGGGCCGTATTTCGTAAGCGAATATGAAGCTCACGCAACTGCTTTTCATCTACTGGACTTGGAGCTTGTGTCAACAAACATTGTGCTCGTTGTGTTTTCGGGAAAGCAATCACATCTCGAATGGAGTCAGCGCCGGTCATCATAGTGACGATACGATCTAGACCAAAGGCAATACCACCATGTGGAGGGGCGCCATACTTCAAAGCGTCCAGTAAAAATCCAAATTTCTCTTGCGCTTCTTCAGGCCCAATTTTCAGGGCTCTAAAAACTTCGCTTTGAACTGATTCTTGATGGATACGCACTGAGCCTCCGCCAATTTCAGAACCATTGAGGACCATGTCATATGCTTTGGCTAGACAATTGCCTGGATCTTTATCCAAAATAGCTAAATGTTGATCTTTTGGACTCGTGAAAGGATGATGGCAAGCTACCCACCTAGCATTTTCTTCGTCATAATCAAACATTGGGAAATCAACAACCCACAAAGGTCTCCAGCTTTCTGTAAAGATGCCTGTTTGCTTGCCCCAGTCTGATAGGCCGATCTTGACTCGTAATGCTCCGATAGCATCGTTCACAATTTTGATCTTGTCAGCGCCAAAAAATATGATGTCGCCATCTTTAGCGCCAGTACGTTCAATAATGGCCTGAACAGCCGTGTCATGTAAATTTTTAACAATCGGCGATTGCAATCCGTTTCGTCCATCACTGACTTGATTGACCTTAATCCAAGCCAATCCTTTTGCGCCATAAATGCCAACGAATTGAGTGAAGTCATCTATCTCGCTTCTGGAGATGCTAGCGCCACCTGGGATTTTCAATGCAACAACGCGGCCGTTATCAGAATTTGCTGGTCCTGAAAAAACTTTAAAATCAACATCCTTCATGACATCAGTTAAATCAGTAAATTCAAGATTAACTCTCAAGTCAGGTTTATCAGAGCCATAACGGTACATAGCATCCTGAAAACTTAAAACAGGAAATGGCTCTGGCAAAGAGACATCCATGACTGTTTTGAAAATATGACGGATCATATTTTCAAATAAATCGCGAATTTCTAGTTCATCTAAAAAAGAAGTTTCACAGTCGATTTGGGTGAACTCTGGCTGACGGTCGGCACGTAAATCTTCATCACGAAAGCACTTCACGATTTGATAGTAGCGATCAAATCCTGCAACCATCAGTAGTTGTTTAAATAGTTGAGGTGATTGTGGGAGGGCAAAAAACTGACCATCATGAACTCGCGATGGAACTAAATAATCACGCGCACCCTCTGGTGTGCTTTTCGTTAACATCGGTGTTTCAATATCAATAAATCCAGCTTGATCTAAATAACGACGACATTCCATCGCAACGTTATAACGTAATCGTAGATTTTTTTGCATTTGCGGACGACGCAAATCAAGGACTCGGTGAGTCAATCTTGTAGTTTCAGAGAGATTGTCGTCATCTAATTGAAAAGGTGGTGTAACAGAAGCATTTAAAACATTAAGCTCTTGGCACAAGATTTCAACGTTGCCAGAGATGAGATCTGGATTAGCGGTGCCTTCTGGACGAGCTCTCACAAGTCCTTTGACATGAATACAGTATTCATTGCGAACTTGTTCAGCTGTTGCAAATACCTCTTTACGATCCGGATCACAGACGATTTGGATGAACCCGTGATTGTCTCTCAAATCAATAAAGATAACTCCACCATGATCGCGGCGACGGTTTACCCAACCGGCAATACTAACCTCTTGACCAATTAATTCTTCTGTAACTAAACCTGCTGAGTGACTTCTCAATGACATACGTAAACCCCGTTAATTAATTTTTTATTTCTTGACCATTCGGTGGAACTGTTCCCATCGACACAATATGTTTCAAAGCATCCTCAACAGAGATGGTTAACTCAATCACACTATCCTTCGGCACAATCATGAAAAACCCCGAAGTCGGGTTAGGCGTCGTAGGTACAAATACATGAATGTGCGGTGTGCCTAATTTTTCAGCAACCTCTTTCATCGGATACCCAGTTTGAAAAGCAATTGTCCATGAATTTGCATGCGGATATCGAATCAAAACCGCTTTTTTAAAAGCATCTCCACTACTTGATAATAAAGTATCAGAAACTTGTTTTACGCTCGAATAAATCGATCTAAAAATAGGTATCCGTTGTAAAACGTTTTCCCACATTCTTAGTAACCATCGTCCTGCGAAAGTAATCGCAAACATCCCAGTCAAAATAATGCCTGCAATCACAATAACTACTCCAACAAATGGAATTTCTCTAAAATGTTGGAGTTCTTGAGTTAGGTTAGATGGCAATACCGTAATCAGGGCAATCATTAACGACCCAAAAACACCATCTAAAACAGACAATGCAGATGAGATTACCCAAATGGTAACCGCCAAAGGTGCCCAAACCAAAATGCCTGCTAAAAAGTATTTTTTCATATTCGTAATGCCCTAAAGGAGCATTATCCATCTTTTTTGAGAAAAGAGCCCTTAAAAAACAGATTCTGAAGTCACATCTTGTTTTTTGATGATGTCCTGAGGAATCAAGACAGCGCCTACGATCATCCCTAAAAAACTGAACATCAAACCAACCATTTGGGGTGGTACCGTTCCATTTGGAAGAACCGCTTCAGTAACTAACCAAGCTATCAGTCCAAAAATGACGGAGAGAAGTCCCCCTATAGGATTGGCCTTCTTCCAATAGATGCCGCATACCAAAGGAACAAATGCGGCGACTAAGGTGACTTTGTATGCACTTTCCACCATTTTAAAAATTGATAAGTGTGAATTCATGGCAAAAATTGTCACTAATACTGTAAAAATCAAGGTTGTAATTCTCATAATCAATAAATACTGCGCAGGGGTCAATTCCTTAAAAAAGCCCCTCACAATATTTTCTGAAAAAGAGACAGATGGCGCTAGAAGAGTTGCACTAGCGCAGCTTTTAATCGCTGATAACAGTGCTCCAAAAAAGATAATCTGAGCAAACAGAGGTGTGTTGTGCATAATTAATTGTGGAAGAATTAACTGTGAGTCCCCAAGTAACTCCTTTTGAACTATTTCAGGTTCAATTAAATTCGCAGAATAAGCCAAAAACATGGGGATGAAGGCAAAGAAAAAATATAAAACGCCACCTAAAATAGCCGCTCTTTGAGCAATTTGAACTGTTTTAGATGACGTAACACGCTGAAAAACATCTTGTTGCGGAATTGAACCAAGCATCATCGTACAAAGTGCTGAAATAAAACCAATCACTTCGGCAAAATTTGCACTAGGAAAGAAATTAAATAAACCTGCGTTATTGGCGTGTTCTAGAACATGAGGAATCCCACCAGCCAAATCACTGACTTGAAAACCAATAAAAATCATACCAACAACAATGATGATCATTTGTAAGAAATCTGTAATAGCTACTGCCCACATTCCACCAAATAGGGTGTATATCAGTACACTACCCGAACCAATTAACATGCCAACAGGCCGCGTAATCTCACCATTTGATACCACGTTAAATACTAGGCCTAAAGCCATAATTTGGGCAGAAACCCAGCCTAAATAAGATGCAGTTATACAAAGCGTAATAAGCACTTCGACCGTGCGACCATATTTGTCGCGATAAAAATCACCAATGGTTAAATATTTGGCTTGATAAAGTGGCTTAGCAAAAAATAATCCGACCAGAATTAAACATAATGACGAACCAAAAGGATCAGCCACAACTCCCGCTAAACCTTCTTTTAAAAAAGTTGCCGGAGCGCCTAAAACGGCTTCAGCGCCAAACCAAGTCGCAAATACTGTAGCTGTAACAATATACATTGGTAGGGCATGACCTGCTGCAGCAAAATCAGTGACGTTCTTCACTTTTAAGGAGGCAAGAAGGCCTATCGCTAACGAAATAACCCAATAAAGAATTACAAACCAAAGTAGCATAGAACTTTATCCATAAAAAACAAGAAGGATGAATACTGAGGCAGCGCCAAGAATTAATCCTAAAATAAATACACTAGCGGTGCTTCCATTAGTATATTTTTTATTTTGTGTTTCTAGCAAAGTTTTTATTTGTTCTAAGTGATTATCTTTTTTGGACTGTATTTCAGCTTCCAAAAGAGTCGTCAATAGGCGTGGGATGGTTGGCAGCTTTTGTGCCCACTGAGGAGCCTCAAGTTTTAACCTTTCCCAAAACCCTTTAAATCCAACTTGTTGATTCATCCAAGTTTGCATGATGGGTTTGACGGTTTGCCATAAATCTAAATCAGGGTCTAATTGACGCCCTAAACCCTCAACATTTAAAAGTGTTTTTTGTAATAGGGTTAGCTGAGGTTGTATCTCGACTTTAAACCGACGAGAAGTTTGAAACAACCGCATTAAAACAATACCCAAAGAGATTTCTTTTAAAGGTCGGTCAAAATAGGGTTCACAAACTGCCCTTACTGCTCCTTCAAGCTCTTCTACCTTGGTTTCTGCAGGAACCCATCCAGACTCTATATGCAAAGCAGCGACACGATGATAATCGCGATTGAAAAACGCTAAAAAATTTTGTACTAAATAGTTTTTATCACCTTCTGATAAGGTGCCCACAATTCCAAAATCTAAAGAAATTAAACGTCCAAAAGTTTCTGGGGCTAGACTGACCATGATATTTCCAGGATGCATGTCAGCATGAAAAAATCCGTGCGCAAAGGCTTGCGTAAAAAACACTTCAACACCATCTACCGCTAAGGTCCTTAAATCTACACCAGCGGCTTTTAAGTCATCAAGTCTAGCAATTGAGATACCGTACATTCTCTCCATTACCATCACATTGACATGGCAAAGATCCCAGTAAACTTCCGGAATCATGATTTTATTAGAGCCTTCGAAATTACGTCTTAGTTGACTACAGTTGGAGGCCTCTCTTAAAAGATCTAATTCATCATGAATCGTTGTATCAAAACCGGCGACAACCTCTTTTGGCTTGAGACGCTTTCCATCATAAGAAAATTTTTCAATCAATCCCGCAAGGCTATGCATTAAAGCTAGGTCACTCTCAATCACTCCAAGGATGTTTGGGCGTAAAACTTTAATAGCAACATGCTTGCCTTCCCATTCCGGATTTTTTTCATTACCCTTTAATACGGCAAAATGAACTTGGGCAACCGACGCGCTAGCAATTGGCGTGGGATCAAATGATAAGAAAATATCAGCGATAGACACCCCAAATGCTTTTTCAATAATATTACGGGATAAGTCATTGGAAAATGGCGGGACGTCATCCTGTAACTTCGCTAATTCATCCGCAATATCCTCAGGGAGTAAATCACGCCGCGTAGATAATACCTGCCCAAACTTAATAAAGACAGGCCCTAAAGACTCTAAAGCTAATCGAATACGCTCACCACGAGCTTGATTTTTCGCAGGGGAAAATAAAGATAATGGAGTAATGGTGGCCTTTAATAGGCTAGGCTTCATCAGTCCTCTAATTAAAGCGAATAGATCATATCGCCAAAGGATAAAAATAATTCTTGAGATGCGCTTTAGTTTTTGCATGATTTAACTTTTCACTCTATCTTGTATCTGACGTTCTAATAGAGATACTTTTTTTTCAGTACGATCTATATGATCTCTTAGTAAACGTATTTCTGATTTAAATTGTGCAAAATGCGCTTTATCCAACAGAACATTTTTTTCATGGACAAAGTAATCTCGAATACCAGTTTGTAAATCTTGTACTGCTTTTTGGCTTTGATCTAATATTTTTTTTGATTCTTTGAAAATTTTATGGGAAGGAGCGTCGCCGATAATTTGCGCTAAATCCTCCTCAGCCTCCCACTTTAGATCTGCAACGAGGCGATTTAAATCAGCGGCCAAATCAACATCTCCAGAGATGCGAATAAATTTCATTGCGGCGGGCTTACCATCTTTTAAAAAAGTCCAAATTGCCTCTTTAGAGATTTCTATACTCACCGACCGAGAAATATCTTCATTGTTGATTTTGCTAAAGCATCCATCTTGAATTAACAGGGCGGACTGGCCAACAGGTAAAGTAACTGAAATGACTTTATGAGAATGTGCCCGTAAAAGTTCTTGCGCCCATTTTTCTTTAGAAATTACATGATTAAGAGCATTGAGTATCAATGTGGGAACGGGTAATGACGCCATATTTAAAATTTGTAACCAATGTGAAGCGCCACAATGCCGCCAGATAAGCGATGAACTTCTACTTGATCAAAACCTGCGGTGAGCATCATCAATTTCAGTGTTTCTTGATCAGGATGCATCCGGATGGATTCGGCTAGGTATTGGTAACTTTGTGCGTCACCTGCAATTTGCTTACCCAACCAAGGTAGGACTTTAAATGAATAAATATCATAGATAGGTTTTAGGAACTCAACTGGTTGTGAAAACTCAAGAACCATGGTTTTACCACCAGGCTTCGTAACACGACACATCTCTTGCAATGCCATTTCCTTATGGGTCATATTGCGTAACCCAAAAGAAACTGTGACAAGGTCAAAGTAATTTTTGGCAAAAGGAATTTTTTCAGCATCAAATTGGACGCAGGGAATAATCATTCCTTGATCAATGAGTCGATCCCGGCCAACACCCAACATGGAGGAATTAATATCACTTAACCAAACCTCACCATCTTTGCCAGCTTTTTTAGAAAATGCATGTGCTAAATCGCCTGTACCTCCAGCAATATCTAATACTCTTTGTCCTGGTAATACATTTGCTGTTGCAATAGTGAAGAATTTCCAAACTCGATGAAGCCCCACTGACATGAGGTCGTTCATCAAATCATATTTATTCGCTACGGAATGGAATACTCCAGCTACTTTTTGGGCTTTTTGAGCTTCATCAACTTTTTCAAATCCGAAATGGGTTTGTGCCATTTATAACTCCTACCTGATTATTTTTTCATCAACGCATCACGATCCAACCCGGCCTTCGCTAACTTATCTAAGTGCTCTTGCCAAAGTTTGTCGTAATGGATGCAAAGATCGTACAAATAATCCCAAGAATATAAACCTGAATCATGGCCATCCGTAAAAGTCGGTTTAATGGCGTAATGTCCTACCGGCTCAACGCTTAAAATACTGACATTTCTTTTTCCCGTTTGTAAAGTCTCTTGGCCCGGGCCGTGTCCCCTGACCTCTGCAGACGGTGATACCACTCTCAAGAATTCAAAGGGTAATCGATAGGTTTTACCATCGGCATACGTTAGTTCAAGCACTTTTGACTGTTGATGAACAACAATTGAGTTTGGAATCTGCTGAGTCATCAAACGAGTACTCTCTCAATACCGCCGGTATTAGCGTTTTTAACATAATCAGCCATCCAGTTTTCGCCTAATATATGCTTTGCCATTTCGACCACAATATAGTCAGCCGTAGTTCCAGAATCATCGTTATATCTAGTTAATCCCTGCAAGCAGGATGGGCAACTAGTTAATATTTTGACATCTCCACTAAATCCATCTTGCAATGCCTTAGCACCTTTTATCATTTCTTCTTCTTTTCTATAACGAATTTGTGTTGAAATATCTGGCCTAGTTAACGCTAATGTTCCTGACTCTCCACAACAACGATCATTTTTTACGATCTGTGTATTATCTTCCGTCTGAATTAATTGGTTGACTGTTTTTAAAGGGTCTTGCAACTTCATCGGTGTATGGCATGGATCGTGATACATATATCGTGTTCCTTGAACGCCATGTAGTTTGACATCTTTTTCTAGTAAAAATTCATGGATATCGATAATCCGACACCCTGGAAATATTTTGTCAAACTCATATCCTGCAAGCTGGTCATAACAAGTGCCGCAAGACACTACAACGGTCTTAATATCTAAATAATTTAAGGTATTGGCGACCCGATGGAATAAGACCCGATTATCCGTAATCATCTTATCGGCTTTATCAAAATCCCCAGAGCCTCTTTGCGGATAACCACAACATAAATAACCTGGCGGTAAAACTGTCTGCACCCCTACTTCCCAAAGCATCGCCTGAGTTGCCAAACCCACCTGTGAAAACAATCGCTCCGAGCCACAACCAGGAAAATAAAATACTGCTTCAGAGTCTACGGTAGTTGTCTTGGGATTGCGAATAATTGGCACAATTGCAGAATCTTCAATGTCCAAAAGAGCGCGGGCAGTTTTCTTGGGCAAGTTACCTGGCATTTTCTTGTTGATAAAATGGATCACTTGTTCCTGTATAGGCGGTTTACCAAGCGATCCTTTGGGTTTTTGCGTTTGTTGCTTCGCTAAGCGCTTAAATAACTGATGACCAATTCGTTGCGCCTTGTAACCCCATTCAATCATAACTTTTCTTGCCAATTTAATGGTCTCAGGATTAGATGCATTCAAAAAGAACATAGCCGCAGATGCGCCAGGATTAAACTTCTTTTGTCCCATCTTGCGTAATAAATTACGCATATTCATCGTGATATCACCAAAATCAATTTTCACGGGGCAAGGGGTCAAACATTTATGACAAACTGTGCAGTGAGCTGCCACATCGTCAAACTCTTCCCAATGTTTAATGGAAATTCCTCGGCGCGTTTGCTCTTCATATAAAAAAGCTTCTATCAACAAAGATGTCGCAAGTATCTTATTGCGCGGACTGTAATGTAAGTTGGCTCGTGGAACGTGCGTTGCACATACAGGTTTGCATTTGCCACAACGCAAGCAGTCTTTGATGCTTTCTGAAATGGCGCCAATGTCACTTTGCTGCATGATCAGCGATTCATGACCCATTAATCCAAAGCTTGGGGTATAAGCATTATTCAAATCACCACCAGGCATTAATTTGCCTTTATTAAACCGCCCCTCTGGATCAATCTTTAATTTATAGGCTCGAAAATCTTTTAACTCTTCATCCGTCAAATACTCTAACTTCGTAATACCAATACCGTGTTCCCCAGAGATAACGCCATCTAATTCTCTTGCTAAAACCATAATTCTGCCAACAACCTCATGTGCTTCTTGCATCATGTCATAGTCATCTGAATTCACGGGTAAGTTCGTATGAACGTTTCCATCACCTGCATGCATATGCAAAGCAACAAAAACTCGCTTACGAAGAACGCTCTTATGAATTGAAGAACACTCCGCTAAGATCGGTGCAAATGCAGCACCCATGAAAATCTGTTTGAGCACATCTCGAACCTCTAGCTTCCATGAAACTCGAATTCTGCGATCTTGTAATTGCTCGAAATATTGATCTTGATGTTTGGCATACTCAGCCCAACGGCTGCGAATTTCATGGATCAATTGAATCGCTTGACTGACTCGATCCTCAAGGATTTCTGCAGAAGGGATTTCAGAAGCATCATCAAATTTTCCTAAAACTAAATTCCCTTTTACAAAATAATCCTCTAGCCGATCAAGCAACAAGAGTTTATTTTTGATGGAAAGTTCAATATTGATTTTCTCAATGCCATCTGTGTACTCACCCATACGCGGCAAAGGAATAACGACATCCTCATTGATTTTAAATGCGTTCGTATGCCGAGCAATTGCTGCTGTTCTTGCACGATCCAACCAGAATTTTTTACGCGCTTCTGGACTAATTGCAACAAACCCTTCACCCAAACGGTTATTAGCGATGCGAATAACTTCACTAGCCGCTGCGGCCACAACATTGGCATCATCGCCAACAATATCGCCAACTAATACCATTTTTGGTAAAGAATTACGCTTTGATTTCGTTGAGTAGTCAACGGCTTTTAAATATTTTTCATCTAAGTGCTCGAGGCCTGCCAAAATAGCCCCGCCTTTTTTGGTCTGTTCATCGAGATAGTTTTTAATCTCAACAATCGTTGGTATAGCGTCTCGCGCTTGACCAAAAAACTCTAAGCAAACGGTACGAATTTCTTTAGGCATCCGGTGTAATACCCACTTTGCGCTGGTGATTAAACCGTCGCAACCTTCTTTTTGAACTCCAGGTAAGCCAGATAAAAATTTATCTGTAACATCTTTACCTAGGCCAATTTTTCTAAAGCTCCGTCCTTCAATGACTAACGTTTCTTTTTTGAGGATGACTGATCCGGGCTTCTCTTTTCCATCAGACCACACTAAATCAAAGGTGGCGACTGGAGCATCGTGAATTTTGCTCAAATTATGATCGGCTCTTTGGATTTCTAACCAATTACCTTCAGGATCAACCATTCTCCACCACAGTAAATTATCAAGCGCAGTCCCCCAAAGGACCGCCTTTTTTCCACCGGCGTTCATAGCGATGTTGCCACCAATACAGCTCGCCTCAAGCGAGGTTGGATCTACAGCAAAAACAAGTCCATTACGTTCAGCGGCATCGGCCACTCTTTTCGTAACGACTCCGGCTTCTGTAAAGATCGTTGCGACATCCTTTTGAGCTCCTGATATTCTTTCGAACTCAACCGCATTCATCTTTTCTAATTTTTCCGTATTGATCACCGCTGACATCGGCGTTAAAGGAATTGCTCCTCCTGTGTAGCCAGTACCACCTCCGCGAGGAATAATGGTTAACCCAAGTTCAATACACCCTTTTACTAAAGCAGGTATTTCCAACTCATTGTCTGGGGTTAAAACCACAAATGGATACTCAACTCGCCAATCTGTTGCATCGGTAACATGGGATACGCGTACAAAGCCGTCAAAGCCAATATTGTCATGAGCCGTTATCTTACCCAATACTTTTTTGGCACGGGTTCGAAGTTCTTTTACGTGATTAAACTCTTTAGCAAAGGCTTTTACTGCGTTTCTAGCAGCATTTACAAGATGCGAGACTTGGCCTTCTAAATTTTGCGTAATTCTTTTTTCAATTTCACTCAAACGATGGTGAAGTGCATCAATCAAGTCTTTTAAGCGTTTTGGATTATCGAGTAAGTCATTCTGTAAGTAAGGATTTCGGCTAACTACCCACATATCACCTAAAACCTCATACAACATTCGGGCTGATCGGCCGGTTTTTCTTTCACTTCGCAAAGCATCTAAGATCTTCCAAGCTTCATCCCCAAGAATACGAATGACAATTTCACGATCAGAAAATGATGTGTAGTTATACGGAATTTCTCGGAGTCTTGAAGGCAGACTTGTCAAATTCTTTGGAGGTTCAAAGTAAATTGGGGCGTTCATCTTGTTTTTCGCTAAAAGCCTATTCTAAAGGAGGGTAAAAATCTTTGCCCAAATCTCTCATCTTCAGCCTACACATAGGATGAAATGCTGAAAATGGAGGCAATAGCGATATATCTTAGGCATTTACCCAAGGTCATGAAAATTAAACAAGGCAAAAATGGCCAGCGTGACCAACCGGCTACGACCGTTAGGGGATCACCAATGAATGGCACCCAAGAAAATATGAGGCATTTAGCACCCCATTTTTCTAAATAATTGACTAAACGCGACTTTGAAGTGCCTTGTGAGTCTTTTTTGATGGCATCTTTGGTCTTTTTTGAAGCATAACCTAAACACCAATTCAACACCCCTCCCAATGAGTTACCAATTGTGGCGACACCAATTAATATCCACATATTCTCTGGAAATTTCACTAAATAACCAAAAAATACGGCTTCAGAGCTTAAAGGTAACAAAGTTGCAGATAAGAATGAAAATACACCTACCGAAGTCAACCCAATCCAAGGGATCGAGAGGGTATGCAAAAAGGATTGTATTGAAGATTCCATCATGTATTCTAGACTGTCTATGATAATCTTCTGACTATGCAAAACGACTATTTAAGAAAAATACTGAACGCGAAGGTATATGACGTAGCAAGGGAAACCGAACTTGAGCCAGCGCTTCACCTATCTTCGCGTCTAAACAATCATATTTTACTAAAACGTGAAGATAATCAACCTGTATTTTCCTTCAAGTTAAGAGGTGCCTATAACAAAATGGCACACTTAAGTGCAGATCAACTGGCAAAAGGGGTGATTACAGCCTCAGCGGGGAATCATGCGCAAGGGGTTGCTATGGGTGCATCCAAACTAGAATGCCCAGCTATGATTGTGATGCCGATCACCACCCCACAGGTGAAAATTGATGCGGTGAAAGAACGTGGGGGTAAATGGGTAAAAATCGTTTTATTTGGTGAGTCTTATAACGATGCGTATGACCATGCTCTTCTTTTAAAAGAAAAACACCAACTTATTTTTGTTCATCCGTTTGATGACCCAGAAGTCATTGCTGGGCAAGGCACAATTGCAATGGAAATATTACGCCAACATCAAGGTCCTATTGACGCTATATTTGTGGCTATCGGTGGTGGGGGATTGATTGCTGGGATTGGTTCATATATTAAAGCCGTCCGCCCAGAAATTAAAATCATTGGCGTTCAAACGGTTGACTCTGATGCCATGAAGCGTTCTTTAGCCGCGGGCAAACGGATTGAACTTAAAGATGTTGGCTTATTCTCCGATGGAACAGCGGTCAAACTGGTTGGTAAGGAAACATTTAAAATTTGCCAAGAGGTGGTCGATGAAATCATTACCGTAGATACGGATGCCATTTGCGCTGCCATCAATGATGTTTTTTCTGATACACGAAGTATTTTGGAACCTGCAGGAGCATTGGCGATTGCGGGCCTGAAATCCTATATTGCACGTGAAAAAAGTACCGATAAAACCTTTATAGCGATTGCCTGCGGTGCAAACATGAACTTTAGTCGTTTACGTTTTGTGGCCGAAAGAGCTGATGTTGGTGAATCGAAAGAGGCCGTTTTTGCGGTCACCATTCCTGAGGAGCGCGGGTCTTTCAAACGATTATGCTCTTTAATTGGTAAAAGAAATGTGACCGAATTTAATTATCGGATTTCGGATGAGAGTAAGGCATATATATTCATTGGTATCGCTACCCAACGTTTGGGCGATAGTGCAACTATTGCAAAAGAGTTGATCGAGTCCGGATTTGATACGATTGATTTAACTACCGATGAGTTGGCGAAATCACATCTAAGACACATGGTAGGTGGGCGTTCTGGCTTGGCAGAAAATGAACGGCTTTATCGCTTTGAATTCCCTGAACGCCCTGGGGCGCTGATGAACTTTTTAAGCGCCATGCCCCCTCATTGGAATATCAGTCTTTTTCATTATCGAAACCATGGTGCCGATTACGGAAAAATATTAGTAGGTATGCAAGTGCCCCAAAAAAATAAAAAGGAATTTAAAGACTTTCTTAAAGGTACAGGTTATCGCTATTGGGATGAAAGCGAACATCCTGCCTACCAACTTTTTTTAAAATAAATATGAGTTTTTCTCTTTCCGGAAAACTTGTTGTTGCCATCTCCTCTCGTGCACTATTTGACTTCGAAGAAGAAAATCGTGTATTTGAAGCCACAAACGATAGTGCTTATATGCGTGTCCAACAGGAAAGACTGGCGATACCCGCAAAAGAGGGGGTTGCGTTTGCTCTCGTTGAAAAACTTTTAAAGTTTAATACTGTCGCTGAGTCGCGTGTGGAAGTTGTGATCTTGTCACGGAATGATCCGGTCAGTGGTTTAAGAGTCTTTCGATCTGCAGAGCATGCTGGTTTAAAGCTAGAACGGGGTGTCTTTACACGAGGACGACCACCCTACCATTATTTAAGATCTTTACATGCAAATCTTTTCTTATCTGCGAATGAACAAGATGTCCGAGAAACGATTTTGGCAGGATTCCCAGCAGCCCTCGTCTACCCACAATCTGTCAAAATTGCTAAGTCCAATCCGAATGAAGTGCGTATTGCCTTTGATGGTGATGCCGTCTTGTTTTCTGATGAATCAGAACAAATTTTTCAAACAAAAGGCTTAGATGCTTTTGTGGCTCATGAAACTCATCTGGCTAAAACGCCACTACCTCCCGGTCCATTTAAACCTCTTTTAGAAGCCTTGCACCAATTACAAAACTCGAGTCAACACTCTCCGATGAGAATCCGGACCGCGTTAGTGACAGCCCGCTCTGCTCCCGCACATGAAAGAGCAATTCGAACTCTCATGAGTTGGGGTATTGATGTGGATGAGGCAATGTTTTTAGGTGGCCTCAATAAAAGTGATTTTTTACGAGAGTTTGCTCCTGACTTTTTCTTTGATGATCAAACAGGGCATTGTGAAATGGCCTCTGAAGTGGCCCCAACCGGACAAGTGATTTCGGGTATTACCAACAAACTTAAAGAATAAATCATGAACAATCCTGACTCCTCATCTGGAAATGTAAAGGACGCCCCTTTAGGGAAGGTTTCTGATAATCCTGAGCAATATAGTCCTGAGATACTCTTTCCTATTCCAAGAAGTACCAATCGCGCATTATTGTCCTTTGGCAAAACGCTTCCTTTTATGGGGGTTGATATTTGGAATGCCTATGAGTTATCTTGGCTAGGTTCAAGAGGTAAACCAGAAGTTGCTATTGCCCAATTTGAGATTCCTTTTGATTCACCCAATCTCATTGAATCTAAATCGCTAAAACTCTATCTGAATAGCCTTAATCATACGATCTTTGATAGTAGTGAATTTGTGCAACAAACAATTTGTAAGGATTTATCGCAAGCGGCAGGTTCACGAGTAAAGGTACAGTTATTTTCCCCAACAGATTGGCAAAAGTTATCCTTTGAACAAATGCCTGGCTTAAGCTTAGATCGCCTAGATATCTCCATTGACCCCAAGGTTCAGCCAGACGCCAAGTGGCTTAGTGCTGATTTTTCGCGAGCGCCTATCGAACAAACTCTTTGCTCCAATCTACTTCGAAGTAACTGCCCTGTAACTGGTCAGCCTGATTGGGCAAGCATCTGTATCGACTATGCAGGTCCTAGCATGAATGAAGAAGGATTATTAAGGTATTTAATCGCCTTTCGAAACCATCAAGAGTTCCATGAGCATTGTGTCGAAAAGATTTTTTGCGATATTAAATTGCAGTGTAAGCCCGCTAGGCTTTCAGTCTATGCACGATATACGAGACGTGGTGGTCTAGATATCAACCCATTTAGAACTGACTCTAGTTCGATCCCTCCAAAAAACATAAGGCTTGCTAGGCAATAGCAAGCCTTATTTATTATCGAAAAGTATTACTTATTCAATAATGCAACTCCAACTTTACAGACCGCCTCATCTTGAGAACCTGTTCCACCAGAGCAGCCGATCGCACCAATGAGTTTGCCACCTTCAACGAGCGGAATACCACCACGAGAAGCAATCACATCATCGAGTGATAGGATATAGTTAAATTTTTGAATATTCACTGCATTTTCAAATAATTTAGTCTCGCGACGATATTTCGCAGCCGTGCGTGCTTTATGCTCTGCGATCGCTATAGATGCTATTTGAGCACCGTCCATTCTCTTAAACGCAATTAAATAACCACTTTGGTCAACTACAGCAATATTCATTTTCCAGTTACGCTTTTTAGACTCAGCCGCAACCGCATTAATCAATTGATCTGCACGATCCGCTGTAATCTGTACTCCATTTGGAATATCAAAAGGCATTACATCTGGAATTGCATCCATCGGATTAGGTGCTGGATCTTGTTGTGCAAAAGCCATCAAACCTTGAACTGATAAAAAACCAACAACAAGCACTTTTATAAATTTTTTCAACATCTTTTTCTCCTTAAATAATTTTTTACTTCAGCCTTGAAGTTTGCATGGTTTTTTGCAATATGAAAAGATGAAATTCTAGGTGTCTTCCCTAGTTAATAAAAAAACCCCAATAAGTACAAAGACTTACTGGGGTTTAGGGTTAATGCTATTTACAGTATTTTTTAGTGCTTCCTAAAACGGAATATCGTCATCCATTGCGCCAAGGCTTGAACTGGCAGCGGTGGATGGCTCAGCCCTCTCCCTGGGAGCACTACTTGCCATCGAACCACTAGAATCACTCATTTTGCCACCCAACATTTGCATCGAGTCAGCAATAATATCTGTGGAATATTTTTCTACTCCAGCTTGGTCAGTGTATTTGCGAGTCCTTAACTTGCCCTCAACATAGACTTGTGAGCCTTTTTTTAAGTACTGAGCTGAAATTTCAGCTAACTTACCGAAAAATGTAATGCGGTGCCACTCCGTGGTTTCCTTCATCTCGCCCGTTGCTTTATCTTTGTAACGGTCAGACGTAGCCACTGAAATATTGGTGATTGCGTCACCACTTGGCAAATAACGCGTTTCTGGATCTCTGCCAATATTACCAACGATGATGACTTTGTTTACTGATGCCATGAAAATCTCCCTAATGAATTGATGCCGAACAATCGACCCAAAATGATTTTATAGATGACAAGCCTCAATATAAAAACCCTAGACCTAAAATAAAAAGAATTTAAGCTTTCTTGATTTTGAGTGGAAGCTCAGACAACTTTGAAGCAATTATAAGCCACACTATCAATAATAACGAATCAATCTCAAAGATGGCCAATGTTCCTAAATGCCCGTAAATCCAACCCCCAATCAGCCCGCCCAAGAATAAACCAATCGACATCGTGGTGTTATAAACCCCTAAACCTGCACCACGGTTATCCCCTGAAAATCTTGACACTAATGAAGGTTGTAATGATTCAAGTAAATTAAATCCTATAAAAAAGAGGAATAACCCAAAACTAATCGTCCAAATATTTACATGGTTTCCGAAAATGACTACGCCAAAATACATTTGCGCGGCCAACATAAAAACAATAGAAACTTTGAGTAATAAGGCTAAACGATTCTTTTTTTCTGCCTGCATCAGCATAGGAGCCATGACCAATAGGGAAGCAACTAATACCGATAAATACACTTTCCAATGGCCCTCAAGTGGAAGGTCATTAGCAACTAATAATTTAGGAACCGCGATAAACATCGCTACTTGGGAAGCGTGCAATATAAGTACCCCGATATTTAATCGAAGTAACTCAGGATCTTTCAATACTTTTAAGAAACGGCTCAGGTGAGTATCCGTGCCTTGAGGTTGCGGAGCTATCGATAGAGGCGCACTAGGGACGATGCGCCAGGCCACGAAAATCGCGATCAACCCTAAAATGGCCATCATCCAAAAAATTCCCGGCATGCCCAAGGCATCATATAAGGGTGCGGCGATGATAATCGATATAGCAAAGCTAATAGCGATACTTCCACCAATTAAAGCCATTGCTCTGGTTCTGATTTCTTCTCGTGTTAAATCAGCTACCCAAGCCGTGATAGCGGCAGAAATCGCTCCAGCCCCCTGTATCGCTCGCCCTACCAAAATCCAATAGAGGTCATCGTGTGAGGCTGCAATGACTGCGCCAAGGACAAATAACGAAAGTCCACCGACCACAATCATTCGGCGACCTATTTTGTCTGACAAAATACCTAATGGGATATGGAAAAAAGCCTGAACCATCCCATAAATCCCAATCGTAATGCCAACTAAGGTCGCATTATCTCCATCTGGAAGGCTATGGGCGTGCAAGCTAAAAATCGGCAAGATGAGAAATAGGCCTAACATTCGCAAGGCAAAAATCCCCGATAACGACAAAGATGAACGAAGTTCTGACGAATTCATAAGAAAAGACTATATTAATGAGTTAACTAGACAATTATGAACGAAACTATACAAATCCGTGGTGCCCGCACCCATAATCTAAAAAATATCAACCTTGATATCCCGAGAAACCAGCTAGTTGTGATTACTGGCTTGTCAGGATCAGGTAAAAGCTCTCTTGCCTTCGATACGCTATATGCTGAGGGACAACGACGATATGTCGAATCTCTTTCTGCATATGCCCGGCAGTTTTTACAATTAATGGATAAGCCGGACGTCGATTCTATAGAAGGTCTTTCACCAGCCATTTCCATTGAACAAAAAGCGACTAGTCATAATCCAAGATCTACTGTCGGTACGGTCACCGAAATCCATGATTACTTACGACTATTGTTTGCTCGCGCAGGTACGCCGCATTGCCCAGACCATGGTTTGCCACTTGAAGCACAAAGCATTGCGCAAATGGTTGATCACATCCTAGCCATGCCCGAAGATACCAAGCTGATGATTCTTGCGCCTGTGGTGAGCAATCGCAAAGGTGAGTTTGTTGATTTTTTTGAAGATCTTCAAGCCCAAGGATTTGTCAGGTTTCGCATTCGATCTGGGGGTGGTACAACCAATACAGCCAAGGCAAAAGTCTATGAAGTAGATAGTCTTCCTACTTTAAAAAAGACGGATAAGCACTCCATTGAAGTTGTTGTAGATCGAATCAAAGTCAAAGAAGACATTAAACAACGCTTAGCTGAGTCACTAGAAACGGCGATTCGACTCGCAGATGGCCGTGTCATGGCAGTGAACATCGATACTGAAGAAGAATTTTTATTCTCGAATAAGTTTGCCTGTCCCGTTTGTTCTTTCGCACTTCAAGAACTGGAGCCAAGGCTATTTTCTTTTAATAACCCCATGGGCGCATGTCCAAAGTGTGATGGTCTTGGACATGTGTCATTCTTCGATCCCAAAAGAATCGTCGCTCACCCCGAGCTATCGATGGCGTCTGGTGCCATTAAAGGCTGGGATCGAAGGAATCAGTTTTATTTTCGGATGCTTCAAAATTTAGCGGATTATGCGAAATTTGATCTTGAAAAACCTTTTGAATCATTAAATCAAAAAGCTCAAGATCTCATTTTGTTTGGATCTGGACAAACAAAAATACCTTTTGAATATTTAAACGAAAAAGGGCTGGCCGTTAGTAAGCCTCATACTTTTGAAGGCATTATTTCTAATTTTGAGCGACGTTATCGTGAAACTGATTCAGTTGCTGTTAGGGAAGAGCTTGCCCGTTATCAAAATGTCCGCATCTGCCCCGATTGTGAAGGCAGTCGTCTTCGAAAAGAAGCTAGATTTGTTAAGGTCGGAGAGGGTCAGCAAAGTCGGGCGATCTTTGAAGTCAGCAATCTTCCTCTTAAAGCGGCGTTTCAATATTTTTCTACTCTACATTTAAAAGGTGTTAAAAAAGAAATTGCCGATAAAATCGTGAAAGAAATTTCTTCGCGTCTTAAATTCCTAAACGATGTTGGACTCGACTATCTATCATTGGATAGAAGTGCAGATACATTATCTGGTGGAGAGGCGCAACGGATTCGCTTAGCGTCTCAAATTGGTTCTGGCCTTACCGGGGTCATGTACGTGCTTGATGAACCTTCCATTGGGCTTCATCAACGAGATAACGACCGACTCATTAAAACGCTTGTTCACTTGCGTGATTTAGGTAACTCCGTTCTTGTTGTGGAACATGATGAAGATATGATCAGATCATCAGACTATGTCATTGATATTGGTCCTGGAGCCGGTGTTCATGGCGGAAAAGTAGTTGCGCTTGGAACCCCAACTGAGATTGAGGAAAATCCTTCCTCTCTCACAGGTCAGTACCTGAGTGGTAAAAAGAAAATTACTTATCCGGCTGGTCGCCTAAAGCCGAGTGATCGTTGGATTACCATTCATGGCGCTACAGGAAATAATTTACAAAATGTTAGCGCCAAAATACCCGTTGGATTACTCACTTGTATTACTGGGGTTTCTGGGTCAGGTAAATCAACCCTCATTAACGACACGCTTCACCATGTCGTCGCTCAGCATTTATATGGGTCTGTTGCAGAACCCTCACCCTATACCCACATCGACGGTCTCGAACACTTTGACAAAATTATTAGCGTGGATCAGTCGCCCATTGGAAGAACACCACGTTCTAATCCAGCCACCTATACAGGCCTATTTACACCAATTCGTGAACTATTTGCAGGAGTGCCGGCTGCACGCGAACGAGGATATGAAACAGGCCGATTTTCTTTTAATGTAAAAGGTGGTCGCTGCGAAACCTGTGAAGGTGATGGAGTAATTAAAGTAGAAATGCACTTTTTACCGGATGTCTACGTTCCTTGCGATGTCTGCCATGGCAAACGATATAACCGAGAAACGCTTGATATTCGCTATAAAGGTAAAAATATTCACGAAGTCTTATCCATGACTATTGAACAAGCCTTTGAGTTTTTCGAAGCAGTACCTGTGGTCCGCAGAAAATTAAAAACTTTATTAGATGTTGGCTTGGGCTATGTCAAACTGGGTCAAAGTGCCACCACCCTATCTGGTGGCGAGGCACAACGCGTCAAACTCTCTTTAGAACTCTCCAAGCGAGATACAGGCCGCACACTTTATATTTTGGATGAGCCCACAACTGGTTTGCACTTTCAAGATATTCAATTACTACTTGAAGTGATTTTTTCGTTAAGAAAACAAGGCAATACGATTCTGATTATTGAGCATAATTTAGATGTCATTAAAACCGCAGACTGGATTATTGATATGGGTCCTGAAGGCGGGGCTGGGGGCGGAAAAATTATTGCTCAAGGCGCGCCTGAGGCAGTTGTGAAGATCAAAGAAAGCTTTACGGGGAAATACCTTAAGCCATTACTTTAAACTTACCAGGGCCTTTCATCAGCATTTTTTCAGCCTTTTCTAAGGACGCTATATTGCCAGATAACACCAATATATCCTCCGGCTCAAGACGCAGTTCTGGAAGAGGCTCTAATTTTGTGTAAGTATTTCCAACCCCTTGTTTTCTTCTGACACTCTGAACAACAACACCAATTTGCTCAAGCCATTCAAGGGGTTTTCCTATTCCTGGCATGTCCTTTTTAACATGCACCGAACTTAAACGAATTGCGTCAGCATCTTCAATCTCATCATCCTCAAGCCCTGGAAAATAACCCCGTAACTTGCCGTAACGATTTTCTCTTACCTCGCTAATTCGGCGCATTACTCGTCGCAAGGGCACGCCCACTAGCGACAAAACCTGTGCGCCTAACATGACGCTACCTTCAGCTTTTTCAGGAATAACTTGAGTTGCTCCAGACATCAACAAAGTATCCATCTCTATTTCATCTTTTGCCCTCACCAAAATGGGCACTCCTTCATGGAGATGCGTGATTTGTTGAATCACTCGCACAGTTTCATGTAAAGATTTAAAGGTAATAACAATTGCCTTTGCCCGGTGGATTCCAGCAGCAATTAAATTATTCGCATTTTGTGATAGTCCGTAAACGACCGATTTGCCAGCTTCACTGGCCTGCTGAACCCTTTCAGGATCGGCGTCCAAAGCAATATAACTAATCCCTTCACTTTCCAACATATTGGCCACGTGTTGGCCAGTAGCTCCAAAGCCACAAATAATGACATGCTGGTCATTTTGAATACTTAAAGAAGCAATTTTAGTTAAGTCAATGGACTGATTAAACCACTCTGTTTTTGAAAATCTGAGGGCTATTTGGTTGCTATATTGAATCAGAATAGGTGCGACTAACATGGACAATAACATGGCGGCGAGAACAGCTTGGGACAGATTAACGTCAATCCAATCTAATTGGTCAATTTGATTAATCATCACAAAGCCAAACTCTCCAGCTTGAGTTAAGCAGATAGCCGTTCTTATCGCAACTCCGGGAGATGATCCAAATCTTCTTGCTAAACCGGCAATAATCAGAAATTTAAATAGCAAAGCTCCTACAAACAATAGCAAGACTAAATGTAATTCAGCTACCACCGATCCGATATCTAGCAACATACCCACGGTAATGAAAAATAACCCCAGCAAAATATCGCGAAACGATTCAATCCCCTCCTCAACCTGAAATCGATAAGGCGTCTCAGAAATCAGCATGCCCGCCATAAATGCCCCTAATGCCATGGATAATCCAAAGAAGTTAGTAATCGCAGCCATACCAATCGCAACTAATAAAACATTCAACATAAATAATTCTTGAGAACGAAAACCGGCGACCAATCGAAACCAAGAACTAAAGATTTTTTGTCCAACAAAAAAGATCATGCTTAAAGCAACGACGATTTTGAGGCCTGCAAGAGTTAATGCAAAAACAATATCTTCTGGGTTCTTTCCTAACGATGGAATTAAGATGAGTAAAAGAATGACCACTAAATCTTGAAACAGTAAAACTCCTAAAACATTTTTTCCATGAGGAGAGTCAAGTTCAGCTTTTTCAGATAAGGCTTTTACAACAATGGCAGTCGAGGACATCGCTAAGGCTCCCCCCAACGCAAATAATACGTGCCAAGGCAATACTAAAGGGATGGCAAACCTCAGAAAATATCCTGCCGGAATAGTGAGGAGCATGGTGACAAATACTTGACTGACCCCAAAACCAAAGACAATACTCCGCATCGCCTTGAGTTTGGTAAGATTAAACTCTAGGCCAATGGAAAACATTAAAAACACAACCCCAAATTCTGCAAAATTTTTGACCATGTCAGAATCTGGGGCTAAAGCAAGGGCGTGGGGTCCAACGATGATGCCAACAAGTAAATATCCAAGGATGGACGGCAAACGAAATACCCTTGCAAGCAATACTCCGCCTAATGAACAAGCGAGGAGTGTCAGGGTAATTTGCAAAATAGAAGGCATATACTAATGACTATGATAGATAAAGTTAATCAACATTACATCCAATTAGCTAAAGATACTCTAGAAATTGAAAATCAGGGTATCTCTCAACTTTTAAATCGTTTCTCGGGGTTCGAGTTTAACCATTCTTTTACTCAAGCGATTGAGTTGTTGCTCCAATGCCAAGGACGTATTGTCGTTTCTGGAATAGGTAAATCGGGGCATATTGCTAACAAAATTGCTGCAACCTTTTCTTCAACTGGTTCACCAGCATTTTTCTTGCACCCCGCCGAAGCTAGTCATGGAGATTTAGGGATGGTGCAAAAAGATGATGTTTTTCTTGCGCTTTCTTATTCTGGTGAAAGTGCCGAACTTCTTACTATTGTGCCAATTATCAAAAGGATGGGTGCCAAACTCATTGCGATGACCGGTGCGCCAAATTCCAAATTAGCAGAACTCGCCGACGTTCATCTAGATGTTTCTGTTGATAAAGAGGCTTGTCCTTTAAATCTAGCACCAACAACGAGTACAACCGTGAGCTTAGTAATGGGTGATGCGCTCGCCGTTGTTCTTCTCGATGCCAAAAACTTTAGTGCGGATGATTTTGCCAGATCACACCCAGGAGGTAGTTTAGGAAAGCGCTTGTTGACGCATGTTCGCGATGTCATGCGATTTGGTGAAGAAATACCGAAGACAAAAATCAATGCCCCTCTCAAAGAGGCGTTAATTGAGATCTCCAAAAAGAGACTTGGCATGACGGTCATTACCGATGATCATGATCAAGTCCTCGGTATCTTTACGGATGGTGATCTCAGAAGACTTTTAGAAAAAACCTTGGACTTAGAAAAAATCCATTTGTCCGATGTAATGACGAAGAATCCGAAAACAATCTCTAAAGATATTTTAGTTGCCCAGGCTGTGGAGTTAATGGAACGATTTCGTATCAATCATTTGATTGTGATAAGCCCTGATGGAAAATTAGAAGGCGCTCTTAACTTACATGATTTACTTGCTTCAAAAATTATTTAATAGATTGACTATTTTGAATAAAACTTTACAAACAAACTTTCTAGAAAAATTTCCTCAAGCGCTTGAAAGAGCTCAAGAAGTCAAATTGTTGGTGCTTGATGTTGATGGCGTATTAACTGATGGATCCTTATTTATCAGTCCTGACGGCGTAGAGTATTTAAAAGTCTTCAATAGTTTAGATGGTCATGGAATTAAACTGCTAAGAAGCTCTGGTGTCGAAATTGCCATCATTACTGGCCGAAATTCTCCCATGGTCAAAATGCGTGCACAGGCTTTAGGCATTGAACATCTCTATATGGGTGTGGATGAGAAAGCTACTGCTCTCAAAGAGCTACTAAACAAATTAGATCTTCATCCAAGCAATTGCGCAGCGATCGGGGATGATTGGCCGGATTTGAGCATTCTGACTAAAGTTAGATTGGCCCTTGCTCCAGCCAATGCGCATCATGAAGTAAAGGCGGTTTCACATTATATTTGTAACCTCTCAGGTGGCCAAGGTGCAGTTCGCGAGGTTTGTGACTTAATTCTAAGTGCGCAAGGTCATTATCAAAGACTACTGCTTCAAGCAAAAGAATGATGGACCAACGAATTCTTATAACGATAACTGACTTTATCTATGATTTGGGATTACGTCTTGTTCCATTAGTTTTGTTGGGTCTTTTAACATTGGCATCTTTTTGGTTTTTGAAGAAAAATATTCAAGAGGAGCCACCTGTTCCACCACGGGTGAAATTACATCAACCCGATTATATTTTTACCAATGCCAAATTAACTGTTTTAAATCCGGATGGCAGTACTAAATATCGCTTATTAGGGCAAGAATTTAAACACTATGAGGATAATGCGGCGATTGATATTATGCTTCCTAAACTACGTCTGTTTAACCCTAAAACACCAGCATTAACAGTTTCCGCAAATACAGGGCACGTTACAGGTGATTTAGATATCGTAGAATTATTTCAAAATGCTGATGTAAGTCGTCCCGCTGAAGTTAATCCTAGAGGTATTGTGATTAACCCTCATTTGCATTTGCAATCTAATTATTTGAAAATTTTTGTCAATGACGATCGTATGATGACGCATTTACCGATTCGGATTGAACGTGGTGACTCCGTGATGACAGCAAGTCAAGGCGCGACTTACGATAATGTTGATCAAGCTATATCCATGTATGGCAATGTCAAAGGATCAATCGTCCCTGCTGATAATTCTAAAAAATTACTGCCATGATATTGAATATTCAACACTACAAAAGATACATCAGCGTCTTTTTTAGCTGTTTTCTGATGGTTTATGCCAATCATATCTTTGCTTTAAAAACTGATGAGTCCCAACCTACCCAACTATCATCAGACAAAGCCGACTTTAATGATGTGACCCAAGAATATATTTTGACCGGTCAAGTCATCATCAAAAAAGGGAGCATTCTTGTTCAGGGCTCAAAAGCCGTTGTGATTGTTGATCCTGAGGGTTATCAAAAAATCACGGTGATCGGTGACAGCAACTCTCTGGCTAAATTTACTCAGCAATTAGACAAACCTACACCAGAATTTATTGATGGGCAAGCAGATCTTATTTTTTATGAGGCTAAGTTTGATCAACTCCTGTTGTCAGGACACGCTTATACTGTTTATCGAGTAGGCGAACGATGGAAAGATCAATTGACTGCTGATGAAATTCATTATGACTTGTATACCGAGGAATATAAGGCTATTAGCAAAAACGATCAAAACTTTACACGTTCTATCTTGGCCCCTCGACAAGAAGCCAAGCTTAAATTGATCAATACCCCTCTAATCAACAAACCACAAAAATGAACTTAGATCAACAAGCACAATCCTCTCTGATTGCGGAAGGTTTACAAAAAACTTATGGGAAGAGAACTGTCGTAAGGGATGTTGGTCTCGAGGTCAAAACAGGTGAAATTGTGGGTCTATTAGGTCCTAATGGAGCAGGTAAAACCACGTCTTTTTATATGATTGTTGGTTTAGTTCCTGCGGATAAAGGGAAAATTTATTTAGATAATCAAATTATTAGCGGAATGCCGATTCACGAACGTTCAAAGCGTGGTTTATCGTATCTTCCTCAAGAGGTTTCCATCTTCAGAAAACTCACTGTAGGGGAAAATATTCAAGCTGTTTTAGAGTTGCAAATTTCTGTGACGGGCAGAAGGTTGACCCGTAGTGCTATGAATGCTCGGTTGGATGAGCTATTGGAAGAGTTACAAATTTCACATTTGCGAGATAGTCCGGCTCTTTCTCTGTCAGGAGGTGAACGCCGTCGAGCTGAAATAGCAAGAGCACTTGCCACGAATCCAAAATTTATTCTTTTAGATGAACCATTTGCAGGTGTTGACCCAATTGCTGTCGGTGAAATTCAGAGAATTATTCGTTTTTTAAAAGAACGAAATATAGGTGTTCTGATTACTGACCACAACGTTAGAGAAACCCTCGGCATTTGTGATCACGCCTACATTATTAGTGATGGTAGTGTGCTAGCTCAAGGCCTTCCAAGTGAAATTATTGAAAATGAGAGCGTCCGCCGGGTCTATCTTGGTGAAAATTTCCGCATGTAAATCATGGGGTTCAAAGAATCTATGAATTCAGTGCTTGGCTTTTTAAGTAAGGACTGCTAATCTAGAGGCGTAATACTTAGTAGGTCGTAATTGAAGTTGGGATTTGCAATTTTGTTAACCTTAACGCTTAATGGAAAATGTATGAAACTCATCATTCACAGTCATCACCTCGAAGTAACTCCCGGTCTTAGGACGCATCTAGAAGAAAAGTTAGTCGCTATTAAAAAACACTTTGAACAAATCATTCAAATTAGTGCGAATTTGTCTGTCGATAAGGCTCAAGAAAAAGATTTACGACAAACTGCAGAATTGAGTCTGCACCTGATGGGCAAAGATCTGTTTGCCATTGCCCACCATGAAGATCTTTATCAAGCCATTGATCTTGCAGTCATTAAACTCGATAAACAGATTATCAAAGTAAAAGAAAGAACAAAAAATCGTCATCACCCAATCTCTGCTAAACAAATTTCAGCAGCTAGTGCAGGGTTGAACTTATAATAGGCTTATGAGTGAACTTGTTGAGATACTACCTACCGACCAAATATACATAGATGTTGATGTTAAAAACATCCATGAATTATTTAGCTTAGCAAGTTCACATTTCGCTCAAACCACCAAGTTATCTAAAGATCTGATACTGCAGTGCCTAGAAGCTCGTGAAAAACTAGGATCTACTGGTTTAGGTGTTGGGGTAGCGATCCCGCATGGTCGTGTAAAAGGTTTAAAAGAAGCTCACGCTAGCTTTTACCGAATCTCACAGGGTATCGACTTTAAAACTTCTGATCAAATAGCAGTTGATATCGTGATCTTTCTTTTGGTTCCAGAAGCAGCGACCCAAAAACATTTAGATTTACTCTCCGAAATCGCTCAAATTTTGGCTGACAAGTCAAAACGCACACGCTTGCGCGAAATAACATCGGCAGATCAACTTCTTTCTGAAATGACTTTTCAGGATTAATCATGATCCAGCAGCCCTCTCTCATTGGTATTACCGCGCAATATATTTTTGATGAGAACTTTGAAGAGCTTAAGCTCAGATGGGTCGCTGGCCAAGAAGGCGCCGATCGTTGCTTTGATCCACAAATCATCGATCAGTCAACGTCATCCTCCGATTTGGTAGGACACCTCAACTTAATTCACCCAAGCCGTTTACAAGTTTGTGGTGAGCCAGAGATTTCATATTTAGAACGTTTACAAAAAGCCCAACAACGTCATCAGCTCTCTGATCTGATGATCATGCGCCCACCTTGTTTAATTGTTGCTGATGGGCAAGAACCAAATGAAGCTTTGAAGCTTTACTGTCAACGTTCTTCAACCCCTTTATTTAGTACTCCTTTAGCTGCCTCAGAAGTGATCGATCATTTACGCTTATATCTTACAAAGCTCAGCGCTCCCAAAATTACCATGCATGGTGTTTTTATGGATATTTTAGGATTGGGAGTTCTTCTGACTGGTGAGTCTGGTTTGGGTAAAAGCGAACTTGGGCTTGAGTTAATTTCTCGAGGCCATGGCCTGGTAGCTGATGATGCCGTTGATTTTGCGCGCTTAGGTCCTGACTATGTTGAAGGAAGATGTCCAACGATCCTACGTGATCTTTTAGAGGTTCGAGGCCTTGGTTTATTGGATATTAGAACCATTTTTGGTGAAACTGCTGTGAGAAGAAAGCTTAAACTTCGTCTGATCGTTCAGCTGGTAAGAAGGAATGAAGGTGAATTTGAAAGACTACCCCTTGAGTCACAGTTTATTGACGTCCTTGGCATACCGATTAGAACGGTAAAAATACAAGTTGCCGCAGGTCGAAATATTGCAGTTCTCGTAGAAGCCGCAGTTCGGAATACGATTCTACAATTACGTGGTATCAATACACTCGATGACTTCATCGCTAGGCAAAGAGAACTAATGCAACAAGAATCGGCTCTTAAAACGTTAAAGTCATGAAGATTTTTGTTATTACCGGTACTTCAGGGTCTGGTAAGTCTGTTGCCATTAGAGCTCTTGAAGATGCCGGATATGATTGTATTGATAACCTTCCATTACATTTATTAGAGAACTTAATACAGGGTGCTAACCCTAACAATAATTCAAGGCTTGCAATTGCGATCGATGGCCGTCAAGGGACCTCTATTCAGCAATTACCATCTATTATTTCGAAACTTAAAATTGAGCACGATATTACCGTTCTATTTTTAGATGCCTCCACTGAAACTCTCGTCAATCGATTTTCTGAAACTCGGCGACGTCATCCTCTATCTTCGATGACGTCTGAAAATTCCGGAAAATCATTAATTGAAGCAATTAACCTCGAACGCGAACTACTCCTCGATCTTGCCAGTATTGGTCATCATATTGATACAAGCAACTTGTCTTCGAATACTCTCAAAGCATGGGTAATCGATTTGCTACAAGTCAATTCGCAAGGACTAACTCTACTATTTGAATCCTTTGGCTATAAAAATGGTATCCCGCAAGACGTGGATATCATGTTTGACATGCGCTGCATACCTAACCCTTATTACGATAAATTACTTCGTCCTTTAACTGGCAATGATCTGCCTGTCATTGAATATTTGAGATCTCAACGTCTTTTTAGTGATTTAAAAATAGATATTTTTAAATTTCTAGCGCTTTGGGTTCCAAAGTATCAAGTTGATGGCCGCAGTTATTTAACCATTGGCATAGGTTGCACTGGGGGTCAACATCGTTCCATTGCGATGGTCAATGAGCTTTTTGATTTATGTATTCATAGCCCTTCTGATACTTTTAAACCTCTCACATTACTAAAAAGACATCGAGAGTTAGATCGTATTTTGTCTACAAAGAGTTAATGCTCCAGTAGTCCTGAATAAATTGTTTCACTGGGGTTGGTAATCCAAGCTCTTGAACCTCAATCTTATTTACCCACTTGAAATCGGCATTATCTATCTCAAAGGGCTGATGAACTTTCAAAATACCTATCTGAAAATATAAAACACGGTGTGTAAAAACATGCTTTCGAGGAGCCATAAACTTGGCCTTAGGTAACGCCCTACGTAAGATGTCCAAAGGTAAGTTTTGAAAATCATTTAAAGCATCTGTCAGATCTTGCAAGTCTACATTTTCTGTCCACGCTGACTCTGGCAAACTCCACAATCCACCCCATATACCTGATGGTGGTCGGCGATGTAATAACAGCTGATCTTTTGCCAAGATACAAAGCATGACTGATTGAACTTCTTTAATAGATACTTTTTTAACTTTTTTGGGAATCTGATCTACGATGTCTTGCTCATAGGCAAGACATCCTTTTTTGAAAACACATCCTTGACAGTGGGGATTTCTTGGGGTGCAAACAGTCGCACCATAATCCATGAGTGCTTGAGTATAAGCAGGCATATCACTAGACGTTTTAGGTAAAAGGTCTTGAGCAATTTTCCAAAGATATTCATGTGTTACGGTCTTTTTTAGATCATCTTCTACGGCATAGATGCGCCCTAATAAACGCTTAACATTGGCATCTAATATGCTAATTTTTTGGTTAAAGCAAAAGGCTGCAATTGCTGATGCAGTAGACTTCCCGATTCCAGGAAGAGTACTTAGAGTGCTTGCTTCATTCGGGAAATTACCATCATATTTTTGCTCGATGACTTTGGCGCAGGCATGAAGATTTCTGGCTCTTGTGTAATAACCTAATCCAGCCCACAAACCCATCACTTCATCACTATTAGCTTTCGCTAAATCCTTGAGGCTTGGAAAAGTTTGCACAAATTGAAGGTAGCGTTCTTTTACAGTAGCAACTTGGGTTTGTTGCAACATAATTTCGGAAATCCAAACCTTATAGGGATCTTTCTCATTTTGCCAAGGTAATCCGCGACGTCCATGCGCTGAATGCCACTGTAGAAGTTTTGTAGAAAAATCCTTCATTTCTGACATTGTGGACAATAATATGTCGAACGCTGACCTTGTGTAATCTGTTTAATCGGTGTTCCACACTCTTTGCAGGGAAGTCCTGCACGGTCATAAACCTTCGTAAGAACCATAAAATGCCCAGGCTCACCGTCGCTATGAACAAAATCTTTTAGGCTACTTCCTCCAGCTTGAATCGCTTTTTTTAAGATCAGTTGCACAGCTTTGGCTAGTCGCTCATATCTAGGCTTTGAAATCTTCCCAGCAGGTGTTTTGGGATTAATCTTTGCTTCAAATAAACTTTCTGAACAATATATATTCCCCACCCCGACCACGACTTGCCCTGCAAGTAAATACTGTTTTACTGAAACAGTTCGGCCACGAGATCTTTCATACAAAAGTTTTGTACCATTGACGCCAGAGAACTCATTTTCAAAGGGTTCAACTCCCAACTTCTTTAAAAGTGGAAAGTTCTCTATAGGGCCATGCTCGATGGGGTGCCATAAAACAGATCCAAATTTTCTGGGGTCATGAAATCTTAATGCGGTATCCCCGAAATGAAATTCAATTCGATTATATTTTTTGGGCTCTTCTTGTATTTTCTGAATTCTTAATACGCCTGTCATCCCCAAATGTAAAACCATCACACCTCTTTCAAAATAAAATAGTAGATATTTTCCACGCCTGTGAATCGCAGAGCAGGTTTGATCAATGAGTATTTTTTTTAGATTACTTGGAACCGGCCAACGAAATCGACCGTCGTGAACAATTAGCTCAGTTAAGGTTTTTCCTTCAATGTAAGGGGCAATTCCTAGTTTGGTAACTTCTACTTCGGGTAATTCAGGCATATTGGGAAGAGTCGTTCAGAGTTATATAGAATAGAGTGATGCTTAAATACAATTTATATCAAATTAGACGTTTTTTGACGGTTTGCTTAGTTAGCATCATGCCATATTTTTGGATGATGCCTAGTCAGGTACAAGCTCAAACATCTATTTTTAATTCAGAAAGCTTTTCTAGCCAAGTTTTTCAATATCTTGCCTCACAAATTGCCTTGCAAAGAGGCGACATTTCTCTTTCCTATCAATCAATGTTTAACCTTGCAAAAAACTCAAGGGATCCGCGTATTGCTCAGCAAGCCATGGAGATTGCCTTAGCCGCACAATCACCAGAAGCTTCGCTAGAGTCTGCGAAATTATGGGATGAGTTAACACCTGATGCTGATACGAACTCAAAGGAAGTTTTAATCACTCTTTTGATGTTTAATAATAAATGGAATGAATCTGTTCAGCCAACCATTAAATTATTAAAAACTAAAACCGTTGCAGAGCGTGATGATTTTTTGACGAAACTTTTACCCATCTTGGCTAGGTCTACTAATCAGGATCAATCGACTGTAGCTCTCGCTAAAATCATTAATGCTTTTAAACCTCTCCCCAAAGATACCAATATTCTTTTCTTATATTCCTTAGGCGAGGATAAATTAGGTCACTATGACAATATGGAAAAAGTTCTTCGTTCCATTATTCAACAAAAACCTAATGATTCTAGTGCTCTCAATGCTTTGGGATACTCCTTTGCTGACCGAAATATTCATTTGCAAGAATCCTTCAACCTGATCCAAGAAGCCCTCAAATATGCTCCCAATGACCCTTATATTATCGATAGTCTTGGTTGGATTTATTATCGTTTAGGGCAATATGATGTTGCCATTACTCAATTAAAACAATCTTTTGAATTATTACCAGAGGCTGAAGTCGGGGCTCACCTTGGTGAAGTTCTCTGGGTAAATGGACAGAAGGAAGATGCCTTGAATGTGTGGAGAAAAGCTGAATCTATCAATGCGAGTCAGTCCACTTTAAGAGAAACTTTGCAACGGTTAAAGCCCGACTGGTCTTCAACTGAAGTTTTCGATAGCACTGTTTCACGGCGCTGGGATGGGCGTTTTGCCATAAAAGTAAATGGTAAATCTTCTCAAAACGGAGGGAATGGCGCTTTTTATTTATCTCATGAAAACTTAAGTGATAATTTAGAAATTCGTGGCCCCCTTGGATCTTCTATCGCAAAAATTAATATCACTCCAAGCAAGGCTACTTTAGAGCAAAACGGCAAGCTTGTGACTGCGATGGATGCTGATCAACTGATTCAACAAGCAACCGGCCTGCCAATACCTGGTCGTGGTTTATCTGCGTGGCTGTCTGGCTATGCAAGGCCTGGATCTCCAGGTACCGTGAAACGCAATGAAAACGGTCAAGTAGTCGAAATCTCACAAGATGGTTGGCTACTCAACTACTCATGGGGTTCGAATAATAAATTACAAAAAATCAATATGAATCGTTCTGGCCAAGAAGGTGACATAGAGATTCGCCTCATCATTGATCAAGCGAATGACTAATTTTCTGCATGTTTTAGCGCCTGCAAAGTTGAATCTTTTTTTACATGTGACGGGCCAACGTCCAGACGGCTATCATTTGTTGCAGAGTGTTTTTCAATTAATTGATTTACAAGATACCGTTAAATTAAAAATTAGAGCCGATGGTGTGATCCAACGATTAAACCCCCTTCCAAATGTTCCCGCCGAAGATGATTTAGTGGTTAAAGCTGCCCGCCTTTTAAAAGAAAAATACAATACTGCATTTGGCGTCGATATCGATCTAGATAAGCAGATTCCGATGGGTGCCGGATTAGGGGGGGGCTCCTCAGATGCCGCAAGCACTTTATTGGGATTAAATCAACTTTGGGGCCTCAATATACCTCAACAAGAATTAATGACTTTAGGGCTCCGGTTAGGTGCTGATGTCCCTTTTTTTCTCTTTGGAAAAAATGCCTTTGTGGAGGGTGTTGGTGAAGTAATCACTGAAATTACTTTAAAAGATGTGAGCTACATGGTGATATTTCCAGGAGTATCAATACCAACAAAAAGCATTTTTTCTTCGCCTGATTTGACGCGAAATCGTACACCGATTACAATAGATGACTTTGAAGCGCATTATGCAGGTCATATGACCCTATCAAATGATTTACAGACTGTTGCAACAAAAAAGTATTCGGAAGTACAGAGCGCAATTGAGTGGCTAGAAAATCAGTTTCCTGGCTCTCAACCAATGATGACTGGTTCGGGTAGTTCGGTTTTTTGTGAAATTCCTGACAAAGTCGAAGCGGTAAATTGTTTTTCTGAACTTCCACCTATGTGGCGAGGTTTTAAAGTCCAAAGTCTGAAGCAGCACTCAGCTTATAATTTAAAATCTAGCATCAACATACAAGAGGGGAGTCGCCAAGTTGGTTAAGGCACCGGATTTTGATTCCGGCATCCGAAGGTTCGAGTCCTTCCTCCTCTGCCACCTCTTCCTAATGCGTCAATTTATTCAATCCCACATGCATAAAATACCTGCAACCTCTATCTGGAGCTACGATGAGTAACGAGTCCATGGCTATTTTTACTGGTAATGCCAATCCAGTACTTGCAAAATTAGTTGCCGATTATCTTGGGCAAGACCTTGGAAAAGCATTAGTTGGTCGATTTTCTGATGGTGAAATCCAAGTAGAGATTCAGGAGAATGTTCGTAGTAAGCATGTCGTTGTTTTGCAGCCCACTTGTGCTCCAACGAATGATAACTTGATGGAGCTGATGATCATGATTGATGCTCTAAAAAGAGCATCTGCAGGGACAATAACCGCAGTGATCCCTTACTTCGGATATGCTAGGCAAGACCGGCGTCCTCGCTCAGCACGGGTCGCCATTTCCGCTAGAATTGTTGCCAATATGTTGCAATCGGTGGCAGGAGTTGGTCGTGTTTTAACGATGGATCTTCATGCCGACCAAATTCAAGGTTTTTTCGATATTCCCGTCGATAATATTTATGCATCTCCAATTTTGTTGGCAGACCTACAGAATAAAAATAATGGGGAACTTCTCGTTGTGTCACCTGATATTGGGGGCGTTGTTCGGGCAAGAGCACTAGCCAAACAACTTGGTTGTGATTTAGCCATTATTGATAAACGCCGTCCAAAAGCAAATGTCTCCGAAGTCATGCATGTCATTGGTGAGGTAGACGGTCGCCAATGCGTGATCATGGACGACATGATCGATACTGGTGGCACTTTGTGTAAAGCTGCGGAAGTCCTTAAACAACGAGGTGCTAAAAGCGTCATGGCTTACTGTACCCACCCGGTCCTATCTGGAAATGCTATCACTCGGATCATGGATTCTGAATTAGACGAAGTTGTCGTCACAGACACTATCCCACTAAGTGACTTAGCCAAGGCAAGTCCGAAAATTCGAAGCCTTTCTGTTGCCCCTCTACTTGGCGAAACATTACTCCGAATCAGTCGTGGGGACTCGGTAATGTCAATGTTCACAGAGACAGACTAGCCAAAGCTTCCTAAAAAGGCTATAATGGAGGACTTTTCTGCTTGGTCGCGAGCAGAAAAGCCTTACCCTAATAATAGGGTGAGATATTTATCTTAAGGAGTTTTATATGAAAGTCGTCGCCTACGAACGTAGCGTACAGGGCACTGGTGCGAGCCGCCGCCTGCGCAACTCTGGAAAAACACCTGGCATTATTTATGGTGGAACAGAATTACCGCAAGCAGTGGAATTGGATCACAATGCTCTATTCCATGCTTTAAAAAAAGAAGCTTTCCACTCATCTGTACTAGAAATTGAAGTTGCTGGTAAGGTTCAAAAAGCCTTATTACGTGATTACCAAATGCATCCTTTTAAGCCATTGGTTTTACACATCGACTTTCAGCGTATTGATGCAAAACAGAAGGTTCACATGAAAATTCCTCTTCACTTTAAGGGTGATGACGTTTCTCCTGCAGTAAAAATTGGTGGTGGTGTTGTTAACCACATTACGAATGAACTCGAAATTGTTTGCTTACCAGCAGACTTGCCCGAGTTTATTGAAGTTGAACTCTCCAAAATCCAAATTGGTGAATCTATTCATGCGAAAGACATCACCCTTCCTAAGGGAGTTACATTGAGCTTACATGTAGAACAAGAGAACCCAGCAATTGTAGTTGCACGTGAGCCACGTGTCAGTGCTGAACCTCTAGCGAGCGGAGCTCCAGAAGCGCCCGCCGCTCCAACTGCAATCAAATTGAAAGATAAAGAAGGTAAAGAATAATCTTCTTATTCTGATCAAACCCGCTCTAGTTATTTGGAGCGGGTTTTTTTATATCTATTTCATTCATGCGAAATTCGTTTAAAGTATTTTAATGATTCAATTAATTGTAGGTCTCGGTAATCCTGGGGATGAACATATTTCAGACCGGCATAATGCTGGATTTTGGCTTTGTGATCAACTCGGGCGATTCTTAAATGCCTCCTACACCAAAGAAAAATCATTCAAAAGCCAAATAGCAAAAGCAACCAAAACTCAACAAACCATTTGGCTTTTGAAGCCTCAAACCTATATGAATGCTAGCGGAGAAGCTGTAGGTGCTGTAGCAAAATTCTACCAAATTGAACCTAGTCATATCTTAGTTATTCATGATGAGCTTGACTTACCTCCTGGAGTGGCCCGGCTTAAATTGGGGGGTGGAACTGGTGGGCATAATGGCCTGAAAAGTATTTCAGCGCACCTGGGCACACCAAATTATTGGCGATTACGCATTGGTATTGGTCACCCTAGAGATACGGTTCCATTGGGAAGCCCCCATCAAGAAGTCGTGAACTATGTATTAAAGAAGCCACCTCAAAAAGACCTCTTATTAATTGAAGATACGTTTGATAAAGTGATTTCTGTTTTTTCTCTCATGACATCAGATGACCCAAGTTCAGCCATGAAAGATCTTCATACCCAGAAATAACTATTTATTGTGAAGGCGGCGATATTTCTCAAGTAGTTGAGATTTGTCTTCTAAATATTCTGGATTGAAAGGAATACAAGCTATCGGGCAAACAATCTGACATTGTGGTTTGTCGTAATGCCCAACACATTCGGTACATTTGTTTGGGTCAATCTCATAAATTTCTTTACCCATACTAATGGCATCATTTGGACACTCTGGTTCACAGACGTCACAATTAATACAATCATCAGTAATCATTAACGCCATATATGAAATTTACTTTATCTTCGTTTTTTTCTTCAACCATTCCTCAACGGATGGGAATACAAATTTGCTCACATCCCCTCCCAAAATAGCAATTTCTCGCACAAATGTTCCTGAGATAAATTGATATTGGTCAGAGGGCGTTAAAAATAAGGTTTCAACATCGGGTACGAGGTAGCGATTCATGCCAGCCATCTGAAATTCATACTCAAAATCAGATACGGCTCTTAATCCACGTAGAATAACTCGGGCGTTATTTTTCCGAACAAAATCTTTGAGTAAGCCACTAAACCCCTCAATTCGAACATTCGAGTAATGTCCCAAAACCTCTTGGGCAATCTGTATTCGCTCTTCTAAAGTAAAAATAGGTTTTTTATTGGGGCTATCTGCTATGCCAACGACTAACTCATCAAATATTGAAGAGCCTCTTCTTACCAAATCTTCGTGCCCTCGTGTAAAAGGGTCAAAAGTTCCAGGATAAACTGCAATGGCCATCGTGCAACTCCTTATTCATTATTTTCTTACTGAACTACAAGGCACTTCAAAATACTTGCTTTTACAACACCTGCGACTAATTGCTTTTCCATCATCCATTGAGGCATATGCTTCAGAATCGCTTCATTATCCAACTTTGCGCTAGTTTCTACATAAATAATTGGATGAGTGTCTTTTTTTAACCTCTGATGGATCAAACGGAGGGACTCTTCCACTAGCTCAGGCTGATCAAAAGGGGGGTCTAAAAAAATGATTTCTGCTTCAATGTCGTGTTGGGCAGATAGCCACTGAATAGCATCGGTACATACTAATTGGATATCTGAACCTTCTGGAAGAGGGCGAAGTTTGTCTAAATTATTTTTTAAACCCTGAAATACAGCATGATTTTTTTCTATAAGTACAACCTGTTGAGCTCCACGAGAACAAGCCTCAAAACCCAAAACTCCCGTCCCTGCAAATAAATCGATAATCTTGGCGTCGTTGATGTAAGGTGTCAACCAATTAAAGACAGTCTCTCTAACCCGATCTGTCGATGGGCGTAAGCCCGGTTGGGTAACAATATCAATCAAACGACTACGCCAAAAGCCCCCAATAACACGGACCCTTTGTGAGGGGGCCTGTTTTTTTTTCATTGTCCGCCGACGACTACGGTGATCATTCGCTTCATCTCTAGATTCTTTTTAAATGCCTGTTGAACATCAGTTTTAGTTACCTTTTTGACTTGATTAGTCCATTCATCCAGGGTATCCAGTGGCAAATCAAACCAGGCAATTGCCGATAGGTTTTCTAGTAACTTACTATTGCTATCTAACCTTAAAGGAAATCCATTGATGAGATTATTTTTCGCAGCAATCACCTCATCCTCAGTCGGTCCCTCATCAATAAATTTCTCAATAGTATCGCCAAGCAATTTGACCGACTCATTCGACTGATCCTTACGAGTTTGCATACTCGCTATAAAATACCCCGAATTTTTAGCAGGATAAAAATAGCTAGATACGCTATAAGCTAAACCCCTTTTCTCACGTATTTCCTGCATTAATCTAGAAACAAAGCCTCCGCCACCAAGTGCATAGTTACCAACCATTAAAGGGAAATAGTCTGGATCTTTTCTAGGGGGACTCGTCATTCCCATTTGAATATGAGCTTGGGCAGAAGGATGACTTATCTTTGACTCTCTTTGTGAGCTATCAGCTAGAGGTGAAGCAAGCAATGGAGGTAAATCTACAACTACTTTCTGACCAGTCGGTAACTTTTGAGTCAATTGTGTGGCTATATCAATCGCTTTGTCGCGACTAACATCACCCACAATTAATACATTCATGTAATTAGCTCTGTAATACATTTGATGAAACTTCTTTAAATCTTCAATTTGAATTTTTTTAATAGACTCTACAGTTTCTTTATTGCCAAGAGGATTTTCACGATAAATCATTTTTTTAAATTGCTTACCCACAATATACTCAGGCTTCGTCATACTTTCTAATAGACCGCTAATTTCTAAAGATTTTTCTCTTTCTAGTATTTTTGAGTTCATTACAGGATATGCCAACATATCACTTGCCTGAGCTACAACAGCATTCAGAATCTCTGGCTTACTGAGGGTTTTGATTCTGACAGAACTGGTCTCAATCGAAGCATTAAATGAAATCATGGAACCTAAGTCAGAAATACTATCAGCTATAAAGGCCTCATCTTTTTCTTTACCATTAATTCGTGACCCTTTATTCATCAGGCCTGCTGTTAAATCTGCAACGCCAACTTTATTGCTTGGGTCATATGCACGCCCACCAGGAAAGTCGATGCCTATATTTACCATCGGAATTGTCTTTGCCTCAACATAGAAAAGCTTTGCGCCAGATGGCAAATCAATTTTTTGAATAGGTAAGACGGCACTTGCGTCAATGACATATAAAAATCCAATGAATAAGGTAATAGAACGACAGAATTTATTTATAAAGGGCATGTTCATCTCAATTTAACGTTGAATATTTGCTGCAGCTCGTTCATTGGCTAATTTTTTCTTAGGATCTATTGGTTGGGGATCTAATATGCCAACGGTTAAATGATCATCCATAAAGTATTTACCGGCCACCGCTTTTACCTGATCAGCAGTGACTGCTTGGATTTTATCGGTCATCAAATCGATTTTTTTCCAAGAAGTGCCAACTATTTCCGCAGAGCCAATTTCCATCGCTTGGCCAAATACAGAGTCTCTTTTATAAATTTGTGATGAAGTAACGGCTATTTTTACCCTTTCTAACTCCTCCGGCTTAATCCCATTTTTTGCAATGTCGTCGATGATTTTTTTCACCTCTGATTCAAACAAGGTGGCAGATTTACTAGGTAATAAAGAACCATAAATCATAAAGAGTTGTGCTCCTCGACCTTGAAAATCATATGAAGCATTAGCGCTATTGCTGATGCGCTTATCTTTCACTAATACACGATTTAATCGGGTATTTTGATTACCATCCAATACTCCCGCTAGTACTTCTAGGGCCCATGGATCAATCACATCGATATTTCCCTCTAAAATTTTTGGTACTTTCCAACCCATAAATACCAAAACATTTTCAGCTGGAGCCTTTAAATGAAATTTTTTGATACCCACCTGTTCTGGTTCACCTTGAATTTTGCGATTGGCTAATTTTTGATTTGGTATCTTCCCATAAGTCTTCTCAGCCATTGTGAATACCTCTTGAGGACTCACATCCCCCACAACAACAAGTACCGCATTACTTGGGGTGTACCACTGTTGATACCAATATTGCGCATCTAAATAGGTCATATTTTTTAAATCTTCCATCCAACCAATGACGGGGTGACGATTAGGTGCTGAATTAAAAGCGGTTGCCATAAACTGCTCATATAGACGTCCCGATGCTTGGTCATCTGTTCTTAAGCGACGCTCTTCCATGACGACCTGAATTTCTTTTTTAAACTCATCTTCTGACAAGGTGAGATTTTGCATACGATCCGCCTCTAATCGCATCATTTCTTCCAAATGCGATTTTTCAATTTGTTGAAAGTAAGCGGTATAGTCATTACTTGTAAAAGCATTTTCACGACCTCCTAATGCCGCTACTTGCTTCGAAAATACACCAGGGCCAATATTTTTAGTCCCCTTAAACATCATATGTTCTAAGACATGAGCTACGCCTGTAGTACCCGAGGTTTCATCGATTGCGCCAGTTCGATACCAAACCATATGGGCAACGGTAGGCGAACGATGATCTTCTTTAACAATGACCTTTAAGCCATTACTTAAGGTTGTTTCATGGGTAAATTTTTCAATTTGGGAAAAACTAATCAGCGGGGTTATGAACATCGCAAACCCTAATATTGTTTGCTGAATATTTTTTAAAACACGCATTTTTTGATGACTCATCACTTTGAAATACCTTTATTCAGTTTTCATCTGTAAAATAAACTGCTATGTTTGGGTTACGCAAAACTTTATCTTCTCTTTTTAACCGATCTAAGGTTGATGAGGCATTATTTGAATCATTAGAAGAGTCCCTTTTACTTGCTGATGTTGGGATTACCGCAACGACTGAATTACTAACTCAACTTCGATCTATTGCAAAAAAAGAGAAAATTTCTGATGCCTTACAACTTAAAACACGTTTAGAAAACTTGGTTGCAGTATTGCTTGCACCATTAGAGTTTAATATCAATCCGTTAAATCAGCATACCCCTACCCATATCCCTGAAATATGGCTCATTGTCGGAGTTAATGGTGCAGGAAAGACTACCACTATTGGAAAGCTTTGCCATGCCCTGCAACATCAAAATAAAAAAGTCATGTTAGCCGCTGGCGATACTTTTAGGGCGGCAGCACGTGAACAGCTTGGTGAATGGGGTCGAAAAAATGCAGTCGATGTTATTGTTCAAAACTCTGGTGATGCTGCGACAGTCGCCCATGATGCTATTGGAGCAGCTCAAGCACGACAGGCCGACATACTCTTGATTGATACTGCTGGCAGACTTGCCACACAATCAAACCTGATGGAAGAGCTCAAAAAGGTGAAGCGGGTCATTCAAAAGCTCATTCCCAACGCACCTCATCAAACAGTTTTAGTGTTAGATGGTAATACGGGTCAAAATGGCTTATCCCAAGTTAAAGCGTTTCATGAAGCATTGAATCTAACAAGTTTAATTATTACAAAAGTTGATGGCACGGCAAAAGGTGGGGTGCTTTGTGCTATCTCCCAAGCATTTCGTTTAACACCTAATCATCCCCAGATTTTGGCGCTTGGAGTAGGTGAGCAAATCCAACAATTACAGCCATTTACTGCCCAAGAATTTGCAAAAGAATTATTACAAAGCTAATAATAAACAAAAATTTTTCATTTAATTCAATAACTTAGTTGTTTAAAAAAAATTAGCACTCCGTATAAATGAGTGCTAAAATATATTTATGACTAATTTGATGACGCACTCAAAACCTCCGCATTTAGTTACTGGTCTCGTACCATTAATGCCTACACTACCCCAAGGTGGTATGGGTAGTCTTGAGGCCTACATTTCTGCGGTAAACCAAATGCCCATGTTAAGCGCTTCTGAAGAAATTCACTTAGCCAAAGAGCTCGTCGAGAAAAATGATTTGGAAGCTGCTCGAAGACTAATTTTGAGTCATTTAAGATTAGTTGTATCAATTTCACGTCAATATCTTGGCTATGGTCTACCCCATGCAGATTTAATTCAAGAGGGTAATATTGGTTTGATGAAAGCTGTCAAAAAATTTGATCTGGTCCATGGTACAAGACTGGTTTCATACGCTATTTATTGGATTAAAGCTGAAATACACGAATTTATTCTCAAAAACTGGCGTTTAGTCAGAATTGCTACAACAAAACCGCAGCGTAAATTATTTTTTAATTTACGCAGTAATAAGCCTTCACTCAACGCACTATCAGATTCCGAAATACTTTCTTTAGCGAAGGCACTAGATGTACGTGCTGAGGATGTTAAAGATATGGAAATCCGTTTAGGTGGGCATGATGTTCAGCTTGAACCTGACCAGGATGAGGACGGTCCGAAAGAAATCGGTTTATGGATGTCCGACTCTCGCTTAGAGCCAACAGAAGTTCTTTCCCATCAACAAAGCATGCTTCTTGAGACCGCTGGCCTAGATCACGCATTAAGCACATTAGATGAAAGAAGTCGAAGAATTATTACTTCCCGTTGGTTATCCAACGCCTCGGATGAAAACCCTCTCACACTGCATGATTTAGCGGCAGAGTTCAATATATCGGCAGAAAGAGTTCGTCAAATTGAAGTAACTGCCATGAAAAAAATGCGCGAATCACTCGCCGCTTTTTCTAGTTAATCTTTACCAATTTTTTTAAGTCGTCAGCGAGTAATTGCTCGCCTTGGTTATGTTTAATAAATAAACGTAACTGACCATTTTTATCAATGGCATAGCTACCGGCAGTATGATCAATCGTATAATTTTGCGGATCTTTCGATGGCACTTTTTGATAAAAGATTTTATATCCTTTGACCACTTGCTCTAAAGCTTGATCTGTTTCGGGACGTAAACCTAAAAACCTTGGGTCAAAACTCGGAACATATTTTTCTAATAACTCGAGAGTGTCTCTTTGTGGATCTAAAGTGATAAATGCTACCTGTACTTGGTCTGCATCTTTACCTAACAGTTCCATCACTTTTTTCATTTCAAACATCGTTGTAGGGCAAACATCAGGGCATTGTGTATAGCCAAAAAAGACTACCAGTACTTTGCCCTTAAAGTCACTTACATGTCGAACAACACCGTGATGATCCTGCAATTCGAATTGGGGAGAAAAAGACGTTGCACCTGAAATATCAACATTATTAAATCTGACTTGTTGAGTACAAGATTGGATTGACGTCAACATCAATAAACTGCATGCAATCAGGAAGACGTTTTTAACATATTGTTTAAACATAATGATCAATCAATAACACGACGAATAATATAGAAAGATACCAAATGGAGTATCGGAATGTTTTTTTGGCGAGTTGATCTGAATAGTGCATATACAGTTTGACGGTATATCCCAAAAATATAAATCCTAAAATCAACGCACTGATTAAATACAGGATGCCACTCATTCCATAAACGTATGGCAAGATCGAAGCAGCTAACATAATTAGGGTATACAAAACGATGTGCAAAAGAGTATATTGCTCACCATGCGTGTTCGGTAGCATTGGTAACTGCGACTTCTCATAGTCTTCACGTCGGTAGAGTGCTAATGCCCAAAAATGTGGTGGCGTCCAGACAAAAATAATTAAAACTAATAGCCAAGCCTCTGGGGATACATTATTCGCAACTGCAGCCCATCCTAAAGCTGGAGGCATAGCCCCTGATAATCCACCAATCACAATATTTTGCGACGTGGCTGGCTTGAGGTACCACGTGTAAATAATGGCATATCCAACAAAGGTCAGAATCGTCAGCCACATCGTCAATGGGTTTGCAAAAAACCACAACATCAATGATCCAATTGAACCAAGAACTGCTGAAAGAATCAGGATTTCCTGAACGGTGGCCTCTCCCGTTGCTGAGGCACGCCAAGCAGTTCTTTTCATTTTTGCATCGACTTTTTGCTCAATAAGACAATTTACTGCAAAAGCCGCACTTGCAAGAAACCATATACCACAGGAGCCACCGATCAATACTGACCAAGGAACCATTCCTGGGGTTGCTAGAAACATTCCAATAATGGCACAAAAAACAGCCAATTGCGTGACGCGGGGCTTCGTCAGCGCGTATAACTGGCGCCATTTATATGGAATATTCGCTGTGTATGAACTCATTGTTTTGAGGAAGGGTATAAAGATAGAGATGTTAGTTTAGTTAGGCCAATCAGTAAAGCAGCTGCCCCACCTGTATGGATTAATGCTGCAATCATGGGCCACTGAAAAACAACATTGGATAATCCACTCAAAAGCTGAATGCCAAGTATCACGCATAGATATTTTTCCCAGTAGGCTGCTCTTATAATCCACTGGGCATTGCCATAGCGGCGCAAAGAGTGGAAGAAGAATAAAAATAACATCATACTCAGGGTAATGATTAAAGCACCGATACGATGCGTCCAATGTATGGCGATTAAAGCTTGGAGATTAATATACTCGCCAGTAGCGGTTTTACCTAACTCTCTCCACCAAGTGAATCCGTTCATAAAATCCATATTAGGCATCCACTGCCCGTTGCATTGCGGAAATCCGGAACACGCTAAGACCGCATAATTGGTGCTAACCCATGCCCCTAAAAATATTTGTACGCTAACAATGAACATCATTATGAGCGGTATCGCAACAGAATACATTTGAGGTTTTAAGAGGCCATCTCTTTTTTGAATGACCTCAGTAAGAGAAGTCAAACCAACGATGAGACTTAATGCCAACATTAAGTGCATGGTCACAATAATAGGTTGTAATTTCATCGTCACAGTTAAGGCCCCAAAGGCTCCCTGAAGACATACAAGCAAAAATAATCCCACTGAAAAATAAAAAACTTTACTCCCAAATTGAACTCTTTTTACCCAAGTAATGCCCATCAAACAAGTCAGCAAAAAGCCAACCCCACTAGCAAAATAGCGGTGCAACATTTCGATCCAAGCTTTACTTACAGTGACTGGTCCAAATGGCATTTGATTTTGAGCATCAAGAATGTGGTCCATTGCTAGAATAGGATTGGAGTGCCCATAACATCCTGGCCAATCAGGGCAACCAAGACCCGAGTCCGTCAGGCGAGTAAATGCGCCAAATAAAATTAAGTCAAAGGTAAAAAAGAGTACAACCCAAACAACATTTTGGAGTTTGTTAACGTTACCTTTAAATGCCGAATACATGATTGGGATCGCTCCCACAAAAACGGCAATGAACAAGAGTTGGATAACTAACTGCCAAGACATCAGAATCTTCCTTCGGAATTATTTGCCATACTTGCCAGTAGGGTTCCACTTTAATAATTTTTCTAAATCACTTCGCATTTTTTTAAAGTCTGGGGCATCGGAGTTAACAGGAAAACGCATCATGCGAGCTCCATTGGGGTCCAGTAACTGTATTGCCTCTCCACCATTGTCTAAGTCAATCCAACGGCGTAGATTACTCTTGCTTGCCTCATCACCAGGCATATTAAAGATATTGACGCCAGCAACTTTTTCATCATAGGCTTGTAAAAAGCTTGCGCTAGGTTGGCTATTGTCTGTATTGATAATAACAATTTGTACACGGTCGAGTTCTCTTCCTAATGAGGCTCTAACCTGTCGCATTAAATACAGTAACTTTAGACAATGATCTTCATCTTGTTCACAGGTTTGTACCGGTCTAGCAATGACTAGGGTCCACTTACCGTAGACCACAGGTAATAAAGATTCTTGTGGTGCTACCTGAACAGGATCAACAAGTTGCCCATAATTGGTTTTGCCGCCAGTTGGTTTGACAATATAGAACATGACATAACTTGCAATGACAGGCGCTGCAAAAATAATGATAATCAACCACATCTGCCATGCACCTGATTTTCTTTTTACAGAAATCTCAGTATTGCTGGCTGGAATTAAAGGTTTTTCAGTATTCATGTGTGAAAGATTGATAAATGTCTATTATCGCAATGATTGTGATATTTTGCGATAAGCCGTAATGGCCCAAAATAAAAAGGTCATTACGGCGAGAGCAAACCATTGAAAAGCATATCCATAATGTGTATTAACACCCATATTAACCGTTGGTAAGGTTTGGTCTAGCGCTTCAGACATTTTTGAATTTGTTTGTCGTAAGACAAAGGGTAACTGCGCCCATTGATGAACCTGTTGCTCTTCATCTAATTTCAAATTTTCTTTAATTTTCAAACCATCACTCGCGTGATTCTCAGTTTGATGGGAAAGTTGCAGTGTTTTGCCACCATCGGGAAAAACCACGCCCTCAATCATCACTTTTTCAGAGGATGTGGTGAGTTGAGGAACGACATTGAGCTCATTAAAATTTCTTGGTGCCCATCCTCGATTTACCCACAAAATTTTATTGTCCTGCCCTTCAAGACGAAAAGGCATCAATAAATTAAAGCCTGTCGTAATGCCTGTTTTTGGATCTTTACCTAAAGGATGTGTTCGATTTTCTAACCAGATACCTTCTTTAGCTATCCAATATCCAGAAGCTTGAAGCCGATGATAAAGAGCTTGGTCTATACTCCAATCTTTTGCATTAGCGTTCAAAAATGGTAATGTTGATTTTTCTTCTATGTCTTGTGACAGCCGAATTTTATAATCAGCACGGCGCAATTGCCACAAACCTAGTTCGATGCCCAAAATAACTAAAAATACCATCGCAAAAAATGCGATGGGTCTTTTTTTGATATCCTGAACCATTCTAGCTAAAATCATCAGTAAAACCTTTTATGAAAATTCTTATTCCTATTATCTTTTTTGGTATTTTGGCTAGCCTTGGTTTAGCGCTCTATTTTATGATGAAAGACAAGGGATCTAGTTCTAATATGGTCCGCTCCCTCTTTATCAGAATCGGGCTTTCGATTTTTTTATTCGCAACGGTATGGGTTGCTCACTCCCTTGGATACATTCAAAGTAGCGGCATTCGAGTTGGCGTAAATTAAAAGTATCCAATAAAAAACCGCTGCTAGGCAGCGGTTTTTCTTACATCCAATAAATGAGAAGATATAAGCCTAACCAAACTACGTCGACAAAGTGCCAATACCAAGCAGCTCCTTCAAAACCAAAATGATGGTCTGCAGTAAAGTGCCCTTTAATTAAGCGACGCAGTATCACAGCCAACATAATCGCTCCCAAGGTAACATGGAATCCATGAAATCCGGTCAGCATAAAGAAGGTTGATCCATAAATTCCAGAAGACAACTTTAAATTAAGTTCAGAATAAGCGTGAACATACTCATATACTTGAAAACACACAAACAAAAACCCTAAACCAACGGTAGCCGCTAGTCCAATGATGGCTTGTTTACGATGGTTTTCACGAAGAGCATGGTGAGCCCAAGTCACAGTTAATCCAGAGGTTAATAAGATCGCCGTATTAATGGTTGGGATTGGCCAGGGACCCATTGTTCTATATGGCTCTACTAAACCACCAGGTCCAGCATTAGGCCAATTAGCTGCAAAATTCGGCCAAATTAAATGGTGGTCAATGTCGCCGAGCCATGGCATAGCAATATTTCTAGCGTAAAAAAGTGCTGAGAAAAATGCTCCGAAGAACATGATTTCAGAGAAGATAAACCAGCTCATGGACCAGCGGTAAGAAACGTCAACGTTAACGCTATTTAAACCACTTTCAGACTCACGAATAGCATCACCAAACCATTGGTAAAGTACAAATAACACCCACAAAACCCCTGCGAGTGTTAAATAAGCTCCCCATTGGTGACCATTCACCCATTGAGACATTCCCAGACCAAAAGCAAACAAACCAATACTTGCACGTACGGGATGGCTTGATGGCTCAGGGACATAATAATATGGCGCTTGAGTTGTCGGTGAAGACATAATGCTCTCCTAAAAAATAAACTTAAAAAAACTATTTTGCTAATACTGCTTTAATAATTAAAAGTAAGGTTGTCATAAAAATCACCACCCCTACTACACCCGCAATTATGACATGAACAAAGTTTAATGAGGCCATATCATCCTCTTGCCCCTGCCCTTTTCTAACTCCTAAAAACCCCCACAACACGGCTTTCATGGATTTTAAAAAAAGAATAAATATATTTTCTTTTGCCATGAAATCCTTAAATTTTAGACGGCTTTACTTCCCCTCGAACTACTGGAGCTGCCCCTTGGATTTCAAAGAATGTATACGATAAGGTGATCGTATGTACATCCTTTGGTAAGTCTTTATCAACCACAAACACCACCGGCATTTGTCTTGACTCCCTGGGCTGCAATGTCTGTTGCGAGAAACAAAAGCACTCTATCTTTGTAAAGTGGGAGGTGGCAACTTTAGGCGCATAGCTTGGAATTGCCTGAGCTACTACAATTTTATTTTGCTCATTCACCACTTCATAAGTAATTTGATTTAGTTCACCTGGGTGAACATCCATATAATTTTTAACAGGCCTAAAGCGAAGTGGCCCTTTTGTATTGGAGTCAAATTCAATCGTAATTAAACGCGATGCATCAATTTGGCTATTATCCGCAATAGGTTTTTTGGCTCCATAGGCCCGAATTCCATATTCATTTTTATTGGTTACAACATTAATGCCTGTAATTTCGCAAATAGCCCTGTAAGCAGGCACTAAGGCATAACCGAATCCAAACATAAATAAGGCTACAAGAAGTAGCCTTGACAGCATCTGACGATTGAGTGAGTAATTTGCGAACACTGAATAAACAGCCTATCCGAAAATGAATTTTTTAATGATGATTGCCACAAAAAAAGTAACCGCAATACTTGCTAAAGTTAATGCCATTTTTTTATTGGCGACATTAACTTTCGTAGCAGGATGGTCAGTAGTCATCTTATTTGACAATTGGAGGAGTTTCAAAGGTGTGGAAAGGTGCTGGTGAAGGCACTGTCCATTCCAAGCCTTCCGCACCCTCCCAGGCCTGAGCTTCGGCTTTCTTACCTCCGCGATAGGTAGGTAATACCACTGCCAATAAGAAATACAACTGTGACAAACCAAAGCCAAGGGCACCAATAGATGCAATCGCATTAAAGTCAGCAAACTGAACTGGATAGTCAGCATAACGTCTTGGCATACCTGCTAAACCTAAGAAGTGCATTGGGAAGAAAGTTAGATTAAAGAAAATCATTGAAGCCCAAAAATGGATCTTACCGCGTGTCTCATTGACCATATAGCCAGTCCATTTAGGTGCCCAGTAATAGAACCCAGAGAACATCGCAAATAAAGATCCGGCAACTAAAACATAGTGGAAGTGGGCAACAACATAATAGGTATCTTGAATACCAATATCAATTGGTGCCATCGCACAAATTAATCCAGTAAACCCGCCCAAGGTAAATACAAAAATAAAGCCAATTGCCCATAACATTGGGGTTTCAAAAGTTAATGAGCCCTGCCACATTGTTGCAATCCAATTGAATACTTTTACACCAGTTGGAACGGCAATTAACATCGTTGCATACATGAAGAATAACTGACCAGTTACAGGCATACCTGTAGCAAACATATGGTGCGCCCATACAATGAATGACAATATGGCAATTGAAGAAGTTGCATAAACCATCGAGCTATAACCGAACAATTTTTTACGTGCAAATGTTGGAATGACTTCACTAACGATTCCAAATGCCGGCAAAATCATAATGTAAACTTCTGGGTGGCCAAAGAACCAAAAAATATGTTGATACATCACTGGATCACCACCACCAGCGGCAGAGAAAAAGCTTGTTCCAAAGTGACGGTCTGTGAGAACCATTGTTATTGCACCAGCTAAAACAGGCATAACAGCAATTAATAAATAAGCTGTAATTAACCAAGTCCAACAAAACATGGGCATCTTCATGAGTGACAAGCCAGGAGCTCGCATATTCAGAATTGTCACAATGATATTGATTGAACCCATAATGGAGGAAGCTCCCATTAAGTGGATCGCAAAAATGGCCATGTCCATACCTGGCCCCATCTGCACAGATAAAGGTGCATATAAAGTCCAACCTGCTGCCGTTGCACCACCTGGTACTAAAAAAGAACCCAGTAATAAGCTAGCTGCAACCGGCATAATCCAAAAACTAAAATTATTCATCCTCGCAAAAGCCATGTCACCTGCGCCGATTTGCAATGGAATCATTAAATTGGCAAAGCCCACAAAAGCAGGCATGATGGCGCCAAACACCATAATTAGGCCATGCATGGTGGTTAACTGATTGAAAAACTCAGGTCTTAAAAATTGCAACCCTGGTTGAAACAGCTCTAAACGAATCAGCATTGCCATCGTACCGCCAGCAAATAAATTCATCATTGCAAAAACCAAATACATCGTACCAATGTCTTTGTGGTTAGTGGCGAATAACCATCTTCTCCATCCATGCGGCATCGCATGAGCGTGATCATCGTGTCCGTGGGCTGTATCGTGCGCTGTAGTTACAGTTGTCATTTTTTTCCAATCGTATTCGATTTAATTAATTATTTATTTGCGGCTCTAGCTGTTAAAAAATCACTTGGTTGAATGACTTCACCCGTGTGGTTACTCCACGAGTTGCGAGTAAAGGTCATTACTGCAGCTAATTCAGTATCTGAAAGTCGGGACCAATTGGGCATTGCATTCTTACCATTTAATAAAATTCGGTATTGCGCCTCTTTTGGTCCATTCACAACTTTGTCACCGTCGAGAGCGGGAAATGCGCCGCCACCTTTACCATTCGGCTGATGGCAAACAGCACAATTTGCAGCATAAACTTTTTCACCTCGCTCTTTAAGCTCACTCAGTGTGTAGGTTTTGGTTGGGTCGTCAGCAAGAGCGGCTAATTCTTTCTTCTTCGCTAATACCCATGTAGAGTAATCAGCATCAGAAACGACTTTTACAACAATCGGCATAAAGGCGTGCTCTTTACCGCACAGCTCAGAACATTGACCACGATAGGTTCCAATTTTTTCAGCCTTAAACCAAGTATCTCTGACAAATCCAGGAATTGCATCTTGTTTGACACCAAAACCTTGAACGGTCCATGCATGAATCACATCATCAGCAGTTGTAATTACACGAATTTTTTTATTGACTGGAACAACTACTTCATTGTCGACTTCCATTAAGTATGTATCTGATTTCTCTTCAAGACCGTTAATTTGTTCACGCGTTGTTGATAAGGTCGATAGAAAATTAATCCCTTCACCCTCGCCTTTAATATATTCATAACCCCATTTCCATTGATAACCAATGGCTTTAATAGTGATGTCAGCATTTGTTGTATCTTTCATCGCGACGACAGTTTTGGTTGCAGGTAATGCCATCCCAATCACAATGATTAACGGAATAATTGTCCAAATAATTTCTACCGTTGTGCTTTCATGAAAAGAAGCTGCTTTATAGCCAAGAGATTTCCGATGCTTCAAAATAGAGTAAAACATGGCGCCAAAAACAACCACAAAGATGACTGTACAAATAATCATCATGAACCAATGAAGCCAATGAATCTCTTCCATAATCTTTGTTACAGGCGCTGCGAAGTTTAATTGACGAACCGCAGGCCCACCAGGCATATCGTTATATGCAAAAGTTAGTGGAGAAATCAAGAGACTCAGTAAGCCTGACAAAAAGATGGTAAATGTACGCTGTAATTTCATTTTCTTCCTAAAAATTGAAGATTTTTTTAATATAAGTTCATATTATATTATCGTTTCGCTACATTATTTATTGTCACCAATAATTTCGTGCATAAAAAAGTAAGTAAACACTATTTTTTATAGGTTTTTAGAATTTGGTCTGCAGGTATCAGAGTGATCCCAGGCTCTTTTTTTGGAACTTTCCAGGCATGACCATAAACAACTTCAAGGGTTAGCTTCATTTTGGGTGATTCTTTTTTAAAACTATCAAACGCTCTTATTAACTCATCTGAAACTAATTCAGACTCAGATAAAAGCCCCATCTCATATAAATCTTTCATCAATAATTGGCTTGTTTCGTACTCTAAATCGATATATTCCATATTCATTACGGGATCGGCAAATCCTGATTTTATAAGGGCATCACCAATATCATGCATATCTGGGCCAATATTGCCCACTTGTGTTAACAAGCTCCAATACTCCTTTGCAGTATCTGGTCCAAGGTAGTTAAACATCATTAAACCCTGCGTTTTCAGTTGTATTGCGGCACCCTCAAAAAACTCAGGCATCTTATTGGCCTCCATTTTTAATGGCCCAGCCCATAAAAGATTGATATCTCGAAGGAGTGCATGCTCTTGGTCATTTAAATACTGAATTTTCTTTTTGTTGAATACGTTTAAATTTTCGAATAGCTTTTTAAAGCTTGACTGTTTTACTAGGTTTGTCCACAAAACGGCCTGGGGGTAGGTCTGATGAAGAGCATTGATCGTTTTTTCTTCGAAACCTCCTGATAAAAAAATCTGCGATGGGTTGATCTTGATGAATGGGAGATTCTGCAGCATTCTTTCAGAAAGTTCTGATGACAGCCAAAGCCAAAATGTATGTTTCATTGGGTTGAAATAGGGTTTTATGATTAACTCTTCAATTCTATGTCTTTTCAATTCATAAAAAAGAAACTGGTCCACCCACTTCAACATTTACAACCGACTTGTTGCGTTTTTTGCCAACAAAGACAAGCTCAACCTATTTGTTACTTTTGCTTAAATGCTCTTCGAGAAAACCTGAACTACCGTCAATGTCTTATTTGTGGCAAACCAAATTTAACTTGGGTTTGTAAAGCTTGTGCAAACGCTTCTTGGTCTTTTGATCAAACGGTGGCTCTGGCGAATGAAACTAGTCGACTCATGGCAACCGTAAAAGCTTTTCATTACCATGGTCACTTCTCTCAAATGGTAAGTATTCTTTATGCCTGGAAAATTCTCATATCTAAGAGAATAACGCCGGTAGATTTAATCATTCCTTTTCCAGAAGATGTGAAAATTTCACAAGAAAGAGGATTCTGGTCTGCGCTTGAGTTAGCAAAAAAATGGAGTAGGCTAACTAAAACACCTTATATCAGTGACTTATTAACTTATCACTCTAAAGAATCAAATGTGTCTAAGTATTCAGTCTTTTACCCTTTTAAAATAAACACTGAACTACTTTCGATATTCTCGATTACTAATTTTCGAATTGCGGTTATTCTTCCTCATATGCAAAAACCTCATCTCTTACATGAAACAGCAAAACTACTCAAAGCGCATGGGGCAAGATATGTCATCAATTGGGTACTCATTCGCGATTGCACTAAGGAGCGAGGCTAATGTTTAATATCGTTCTAGTACATCCTGAAATACCCCCAAATACTGGAAATATTATCCGTCTTTGTGCCAATACAGGTTGTAATCTTCATTTAATTGAGCCCTTGGGTTTTCCTTTAGAGAGCTCGAGATTAAAAAGGGCTGGGCTTGATTATCACGAGTTTGCTAACTTACAAGTTTATAAAAATTGGTCAGAGTTCATGGATTTAGCAAAACCGCAAACACTACAACTTCATGCATTAACAACAAAAACAAGTAACTCATTTAAAAATGCGATCTTTGCCGATGGAGACTTTCTAGTCTTTGGTTCTGAAACAAGTGGTTTGCCTCAAGATATTCGACAAGCGATTCCTCAGAATCATCATTGGCGACTTCCGATGATGCCAAATAGTAGAAGCTTGAATTTATCAAATACCGTTGCTATCGTCGTATATGAGGCTTGGCGGCAGCAAGGTTTCAAATCAGGTATTTAAGGCTTTTATTCCTGACGGGGATCCCTAGACATAATTTGTAATACCGCCTCTTGTGGGGTTAACTGATCAAAAAGTACGGCACAAACGGTCTTTACAATCGGCATTTCAACTTGATGAGATTTGGCTAATGCCATTACTGCTTGCGCACACCTGACACCCTCTGCAACATGGCCTAGATTTTCTAAAATGCTTGCCAATGATTTACCTTGTGCGAGCTGAAGGCCAACTTGTCGATTGCGCGATAGGTCTCCAGTTGCTGTTAATATCAAATCGCCCAAACCGGTCAAACCCATAAATGTTTCTTGGTCGGCACCCATTGCCAATCCAAGTCGTGACATTTCTGCCATTCCTCGGGTAATTAATGCTGCACGAGCATTTAAACCTAATTGGAGACCATCAACAATTCCTGTTGCAATGGCAAATATATTTTTAATGGCTCCACCAAGCTCAACACCAACAATGTCGTGCGTTGCGTAAATTCGCATATTTCGATGATGTAAGACTTTTTGTGTAAATTGACACAAGGCAGAAGATTCACTAGCCACCGTCAAAGCACAAGGTAATCCTTTGGCTACTTCAATCGCAAAGCTAGGTCCTGATAACACGCCATATTGGATGTTGCTAGAGATTGGTTGGGTTGAAAATATTTGAGCAATGACTTCGTGAGGTAAATGTCCAGATATTGGATCAATTCCTTTACATAACCAAATCCAATGTAAGGGAAAGCGCCCAAAATCTAAAAGATTTTTAGCAACTTCAGCAAGTCCAGAAAAGGGGGTCGCAATAATCAGGAGATGATCAGGCTCGTTACACTCTTGAAAAAGTTCTTTCCAATCAGCTGTAATACTGAGATTTTTAGGAAAGCTAAGCCCTGGTAAATATCGAACATTGATCCGCTGATTTACTAGTTCTTGAGCTTGTGTTTGTGATCGTGGACATAAATTGATACTTCCAAGCTCTGGATACGATTTGGCAACATGCATTGCCACTGCGGTACCCCATGAACCTGCACCGATGACAGTTACTTTCATGGGGAAAAGGGGTATCCAGCCTAATTAGGCAGGATAATCCCAGAATTATTCCCTTGGTCTGTAGATTTCATTCTTTCCTCATACAGTTGATGGAAATTAATCTCAGCCAAATGGACTGGTTGAAAACCAGCGCGTCCAATTAAATCAGCGATATTGGATCTTAAATACGGGTAAATAATACTAGGACAAGCAATTGCTAGCATAGGCTCAACTTGTTCCATGGGAATGTTTTTTAACTCAAAAATACCGGCTTGTTGAGCCTCTACTAAAAAGAGAACCTTCTCCCCTACTTTAGTCGTGACATTACCAACCACAATGACTTCATACAAGCCATCATTTAAGTGCCCATATTGAATATCGATTTGAATTTGTACAGTTGGCTCTCCCGGGGTTAAAAATATTCCAGGCGCATTCGGCTGCTCTAAAGAAATATCCTTTAAATACAGTCTCTGTATTTGAAAAATGGGGTTGGTTGCATCGTTCTGTGCGGGCGCGTTGTTCTCAGACATTCAAATTCCATTCATTTTCGATTTCATTAACCTTGAAGCAAAGGCTCTAATTTACCCGCTTTATCCAATGCGGATAAGTCATCAAACCCTCCCACATGAACGTCTCCAATATAAATTTGAGGTACTGTTCTTCTGCCTGTGCGGGTCATCATCTCATCCCGCTTTACTGGATCAGCGTCAATTAATACTTTTTCTATTTCCGTAACCCCTTTTGCTGCTAATAGCTTTTCTGCCATTCTGCAATAAGGACAAACTTGTGTACTGTACATCAAAACTTGGGGCATATTTTCTCCAATTACTTAACTAAAGGTAATCCCGCTAGATTCCAGGCTTTGATCCCGCCGTCTAAACAAACCACGTCGGCAAAACCCTCTCTCTGGATACGGCTAACAAATGCTGAGGATTTAGACCCATTGTCACAAACAAGGATCAAAGGCGCAGACTTATCTAGTTTGAGGCCAGGTAAACTAGCCATTAAGTCTTCGGCAGCTAGATGACGAGCCCTGGCAATATGGCCCACTTGAAAGTCTTCAATGCGCCGAATATCTATAATATTCGCTTTATTGCGGTTAATTAATTGGGTCGCAATTGAGGGTGAAACACCTGATTTTCCCTGTATCAAAGCCTGTAAATTAGGGGCAAATAAGAGTGAGCCGCTTACCAACATCAAGGCAAGTAAGATAAGATTGTTTGTATTTGATATAAATTCCATTTAACAATTATAGAATGATGTTATGAAACAGTTAGTTCTTATTCGACACGGCGAGTCAGCCTGGAATCTTGAAAATCGTTTTACCGGCTGGGTAGACGTTGATTTAACCCCAAAAGGAGTTGATCAAGCCATTGAAGCCGGGCAAAAATTAAAGCATCATGGCTATACATTTGACGTGGCCTATACCTCTGTTCTGAAAAGGGCTATTAAGACTTTATGGCATGTTCAAGAGCAAATGGACCTGATGTGGATCCCAACCGTTCATAGTTGGCGCCTGAATGAGCGTCATTACGGGGCTTTAGCAGGGCTTAATAAGGCAGAAACTGCGGAAAAGTACGGTGCCGAGCAAGTACATATCTGGCGAAGGTCTTATGATGTTCCGCCCCCCTTACTGGAGATAGGGGATCCGAGAAATTCTCATTTAGATCCACGATATGCCAAGTTAAATCCGGATGATATACCTCGCGGAGAGTGTCTTAAAGATAATGTCCAAAGGGTTCTACCTTTATGGAATGAGTCTATAGGTCCTGCATTAAAATCCGATAAAAAGGTTGTCATTGCAGCTCACGGGAATAGTATTCGCGCATTAGTCAAATACCTTGACCAGGTTTCTGATGCTGAAATCATGGAAATTAATATTCCAAACGGTCAACCACTCGTTTATGAATTAGATGATAATCTTAAACCTATCCGCCATTTCTATTTGGAATAAATCATGCGTCAATTGATCAAAAATATTCTTTGGGTTTCTATGGGTGCTGTTGCTGGGGTGGTCATCACTTGGCAAATGTCAGCTACTGCTCAACAATCAGCAACGCTCCCATTGGATGAACTACGCCTATTCTCTACAGTATTCGGTAATGTTAAGCGTGATTATGTTGAGCCAATCGAGGACAAGAAATTGATTACCGATGCGGTCAAGGGCATGGTGAGTAGCCTTGATCCACATTCTGCATTTTTAGATGCTAAAGATTTTTCAGATATGCAAGAGCAAACTCAAGGTAAATTTGCTGGCTTGGGAATTGAGATCTCATCTGAAGAAGGTTTAGTCAAGGTAATGAACCCCATTGAAGATACACCAGCATCAAAGGCTGGTTTATTAGCTGGTGACTTAATAACTCGTTTAGATGACAAGCCTGTTCGGGGGATGACCTTAGATCAAGCCGTACGAAAAATGCGTGGCGAACCAGGTACTAAAATTACTTTAACCGTATATCGCAAGTCTGAAGAACGCACATTCCCAGTGACGATCACGCGTGCAGAGATTAAAGTTCAATCAGTGAAATCTAAAGAATTAGACAATAACTTATTATGGATTCGTATTACGAGCTTTCAGGAAAGGACCGTACCTGATCTTGCCAAAAAACTGACTGATGCATACACAGCAAACCCTAAACTTCGTGGCGTCATTTTGGACCTGCGTAATAACGGTGGTGGAATCTTACAAGGAGCAGTCGGTGTTAGTGCTGCCTTCTTACCGCCCGGAGCTACCGTTGTATCTACCAAAGGCCAGTCCAATAATAGTAAGCAAATTTTTAAGGCAGACCCTGAAAACTACAAACTATCTGAATCTGGAGACCCACTAGCTGGCTTACCGGAAGTCTTTAAAAAATTACCGCTGGTAGTGCTTACTAATGCTTACTCAGCATCAGCGTCTGAAATTGTCTCCGGAGCATTACAAGACTATAAACGTGGCACCATTATGGGTAAGACAACTTTTGGTAAAGGCTCAGTTCAAACCGTACGTCAAATCACTAGTGATACTGCTCTTAAAATTACGACTGCTTATTACTACACGCCAAGTGGTAAATCTATTCAAGCTTATGGCATCAAGCCGGATATCGCGGTCGACCAGAATGCCGATGGTGATCCTAATGATGTTTTGATTACAAGAGAAGTGGATAGTGAAAACCATCTCAAAAATAAACAAAAGGCAGAAGACGCATTGATCTCTGATCGTGAAAAAAGACGCATGGAAGAACTTCAGATCCTAGAAGAAAAAAATGCCAAAATGACTCCCGAAGAAAAGCTGAAGGAGAAAAGTAAAAAAGCTCCAGAGTTTGGCTCTGCTGAAGATTTCATGCTAACCCAGGCTAAGGCGCATTTACTAGGCCAACCGGTAGTTCGCTCTAAATCTAAAATAGAATAAGCTTTACGTATTCTTCCATGGAAGATCAAGAACTCCTCAGGTATTCAAGGCATATCCTACTTGATGAGATTGGCATAGAGGGTCAACAAAGGCTCTCTAAGGCTCGTGTTCTTCTCATTGGTGCTGGTGGATTAGGTTCTGCTTGTGCTCCTTATTTGGCAGCTGCAGGCGTTGGTCAACTCACCATCGTTGACCATGATCAAGTCGACCTAACAAATCTGCAGCGACAAATCATGCACAACTCGCAATCCGTTGGATTATCGAAGGTCGCTTCCGCAAAAAAAATGTTGGGGGAACTCAACCCCAATGTAAATGTCATTGCGATTGAAGAAAAAGCTGACGCATTGCTATTAGATCAATTAGTACCTTACGCAGACGTCATCGTCGACTGTACCGATAACTTTAAAACCCGTCACTTGATTAATCGTCAGTGTGTTATGCACAAAAAACCGTTGGTCTCTGGTGCCGCTATTCAATTTGATGGTCAAGTCAGCGTTTTTGATCATGGCGAGCCATTATCGGCTTGTTATGCCTGTATTTTTCCAGAGGATGATGCCTTTGAAGAGGTGAAATGTGCCACGATGGGAGTATTTTCTCCACTCGTCGCCACGATTGGAGCAATTCAAGCGGCTCAAACTCTACAAATTATTGCTCAATTTGGCACTACTCTGATGGGTCGATTACTGATTTGGGATGCCAAAGATACGAGCATGACACAAATTAAATTACAAAAAAATACGGCCTGCAAAGTATGTCATTCCGATTGACATCCTCCCCGCCCTAAAGGAAGGGGATTTCTTTCGGGCTTTTGTTAAACATTTGACAATCTCTCAATCAATTTAGCTTGTAAATTAGGCTCGAAAGTCGTCAAAATTTCTGTCAAAGAGTTTTTTAATTTACTCATATCGGCTTTTAATAATTCGCGTTTGACCATCAATAATTGACTGGCATGCATCGAAAAATCTTTTAAACCCATCGCAATTAATAGCCTTGTTAAAGAGGCATCTCCAGCCATCTCTCCACAAATCGATACCGGCTTATTAGCTTCTTGACAATCATAAATGACTTTATAAATCATGCTCAATACTGCAGGATGTAATGGATCATATAAATGGGCTACAGAAGCATCCGCTCGATCGATACCTAATGTATATTGAATCAAATCATTCGTTCCAACCGATAAAAAATCAAAATGCTGTAAAAAGACAGGCAAAATAAATACCGCTGCAGGTAGTTCAATCATGGCACCAATTTGGATCTTGGGGTTATAAGCAATCCCTCTTTCATCGAGTTGGCGTTTCGCCATATTGATTAAATCAAAGGTCTGCTCAATTTCTTTTGATTGCGTCAACATTGGAATCAATATTTGTGCTTTACCGTGGGCCGAAGCTCTTAAGATGGCCCTTAACTGCTCCAAAAAAATATCAGGCTCCGTGAGTGACCAACGAATACCCCGAAGACCTAATGGCGAAATATCTGAGGTAATCGTTTTTAATTCTGAGTCCAAATTTTTATCTGCGCCAATGTCGATTGTGCGGATATTGACTGGCATACCATGCATGGCAGTGACTGTTTGTGCGTAAGCTTGGTATTGCTCTTCTTCATCAGGAATACCATCTTCGCGATTCATGAATAAAAACTCTGATCGAAATAATCCGATACCTAAAGCACCACTGCTCAAAGCCTCAGCAGCATCTTCAGGCATTTCAATATTGGCCAGAAGATTGATTTTTTGACCATCTAAGGTTTTTGTAGGCGTGTGCTTTAAAAGTTGTAGCTTATTTTTTGCTAAGCGAAGCTCGGCTTGGCGATGTCGATACTCTTCTAAAATGATGGAGGGTGGATTGACAATGACGATACCGCGATCACCATCAACAATTAACCAATCATCTTGTTGAATTAAGTCAGAGGCATTTTTTACTCCAACGGCAGCAGGAATATCTAAACTCCTTGCAACAATGGCTGTGTGTGAATTCTTTCCACCTAAATCAGTGACAAATGCACAAAAGTTCAATTCTTTAAAGCGCAGCATGTCATGAGGTGCAATATCCTGAGCAACAATGATGACTTCAGAGCTTTCTCGATCTACTTTCTTTTGTAAGTGATGATCTTCAGAATGGTGCGCACCTTTTAAAGCCACTAAAACACGCTCAATGACTTGCCTAAAATCAGCTCCACGTTCTTTTAAATAAGGGTCTTCAATACTTTCAAATGTCGCAAGAAGTTCATCTAGCACCGTTGTTAAAGCCCACGCAGCATTAAAGTGTCTCTTTTTAATCAACTCTTCAGCTTTGTGTTGTAACTCCGGATCATTCAAAATCAGATGATGTACATCTAAAAATGCCGCCATTTCTTCCGGGGCATCTTCAGGCAGGTTAGTTTTTAAATCAAACAATTCTTTTTTTGCGGCTTCAAAAGCATCAAAAAGTGTTTTTAACTCTTGCTGTTCTTGACCGGACTGAATGAAGTGATGGTTGACCTCTAAGGATGCTGAGGAAATAGTCAGTGCCCGCCCAATAGCAACACCGTTGGATACAGATAACCCATGAATGGCAAAGGTCACTTACTCACCCTCGCCAAAGCGATCATTAATTAATGCCACAATGGCATCAAAAGCTTCTTGCTCTTTTTCCCCCTGAGTTTCTAAGATCACCTCCGAGCCCATTCCAGCTGCAAGCATCATGACACCCATAATACTTTTAGCATTAATTTTTCTACCCTTACGCTCTAAGCTAACTTCACAGGGAAATTGACTAGCAAGTTGAGTCAGCTTGGCTGATGCTCGAGCATGCAATCCTAGCTTATTGATAATGGTAATTTGGATAGATGGCATAGATCATTAAAGATTACAAAGAAACTTTACCCGCATCCCTAATGCGAAGAACACCCTGTTGTCCGCCTTGGAGAGACTTTTCAACAATCTCTTGTAATGGCTCATGACGATGGCTTACTGCTCTAAGTAGCATAGGTAAATTGACGCCAGTAAGGACTTGAATATTCGCCATGTTTCCTGGTTGGCTCGATAAACGACTAGCAACATTTGAAGGAGTAGCACCCATAATATCTGTTAGGACTAAAATTTCTTGATTCGATTTCATTTGTTGAATCACTTCATTTAACCGTATAAAAGTTCTCTGGGAGTTTTCATGTGGTGGCACATTGACGGCAAACATATCTTCCGGAACATGGCCATAAATATGCTCCACAAAATCTAGGAGAGCACTGGCTAAAGGGGTATGAGCCACAATTAAAATACCAGCCATCTTATTTATCCATTAAGGTTAGTTCAAGCTGTTCTAGCCAAAATTTTGCAACATCAAATCCAGTTTGCGCAGAAATTTCTACAAAACCAGTTGGACTCGTCACATTAATTTCTGTCAAGCTTGATCCTATGATATCAAGTCCAACTAAAAATAAACCCCTTTTTATCAAAATAGGTCCTAAATGTTCGGCAATTTGCTTTTCTTTTTCAGAAAGAGGGCGTGCTTGACCAACTCCTCCTGCAGCAAGATTACCTCGGATATCTCCTTTTTGAGGTACTCTAGCTAAAACATGGGGTACGGCTTTGCCATTAATTAACAGTAAACGCTTATCTCCATCTTGAATTTCATGAAGATACTTTTGAGCCATTAAGGACCGCTTACCGTACTCTCCTAAAGTTTCAACAATGCTTCCTAAGTTGAGCCCATCTGGTCCAACACGAAAAACACCCATTCCACCCATACCATCTAAGGGTTTAATCACAATATCTAAATATTGTTGGTGAAAGTTTTTAATTTCTTCTACGCAGCGGGTAATGATGGTTGGTGAAATATATTCCGGAAATTCAAGAATGGCAATTTTTTCAGAGTGTTCACGCAACCCTGTTGGAGAGTTCAAAATAAAAGCGCCCTGTCGCTCAGCTTGTGAAAGTAACCAAGTGTTCGCTAAATACTCAACATGAAATGGTGGATCTTGTCGCATGATCACCGCATCAAATTGATAAAGCGGTAATTCTTGAGAGGAACAAATGCTAAACCAAGGGTCTAGTTTTTTATCTATCTGCAGCAATTCACATCGTGCTGTAATGCCTAAGCTAGAGGAAGACAGTGTTTGTGCCTTTGCATGAAAAATCTGATGGCCAGCTTGATGAGCAGCATTCATCATCGCTAAACTAGAATCTTTATATACCTTAAAAGTCTCTAGTGGATCAGCAATAAAAAGCAGCTTGAACATGATTTATTCGATATCAGGATCGGTACGCTCCAACTCTAGGGATGCCGCTAAGAGCGCTAAACGAGCCACTACACCATAGAGATAAAAGCGATTAGGAACTGCACTGCCAGGTTTTGCGGTCACATCTGGAATGGCGTTTTGCTCAAATGCAAGTGGCACAAAGTGCATGCCTGGGGCGTTTAACACCTCATCAGGACCACGACCGGTATGTACGCGATAAAATCCTCCAACCACATATCGATCAATCATATAAACCACGGGCTCAGCAACTGCTTCATTGACTTTTTCAAAGGTATGAACACCCTCTTGCATAATGACGTCGCGAACCTCGAGACCTTCTTTAATAACGCTCATCTTGTTTCGCTCACGACGATTCAGGTCTTTTAACTCGCTCGCATCATGGATCGACATAATTCCCATACCGTAAGTTCCAGCATCAGGCTTGACCACGATATAAGGTTTTTCTTTAATCCCCATTTGCTTGTATTTTTTTGCGATTTTCTTGAGCAAGGCCGATGCATTTTCTTGCAACTCCTCTTCACCAATGCGCTCATTAAAATCGATATTTTTGACCGTTGCAAAATAGGGGTTCAAAAGCCATGGATCAATATCTAACACTTTTGTGAATTTTTTTACCACATCATCATATGCTGCAAAGTGATTTGACTTCCTACGTGTAGACCACCCAGCATGGAGGGGGGGTAACACATATTGTTCATGAATATTTTTTAATATTTCAGGAACACCAGCAGATAAATCATTATTTAAAAGTATCGAGCATGGATCAAAATCCTTGAGACCGAGCCGTCTGCCCTTCAAGCCAATTCTCATTAAAGGCTCTAATACAAGACGTTGGCCGTCTGGCAAATCAATGTTAGTAGGTTTTTTAATCTCTTCAGAAAGACTTCCTAAACGAACATTTAAACCTGTTTGTCTTAAAATCATGGCTAAACGAGCCACATTTTGTAAATAAAAAACGTTTCTAGTATGGCGCTCTGGTATCAATAATAAGTTTCTAGCTTCAGGGCAAATCTTTTCTATAGATGCCATAGCTGCTTGAACAGCAAGTGGCAACATTTCTGAAGAAAGATTATTAAATCCCCCCGGAAATAAATTAGTATCTACCGGAGCTAACTTAAAACCAGAGTTTCGTAAGTCAACTGAGCAATAAAAAGGTGGGGTGTGATCCTGCCACTCTAATCGAAACCAACGTTCAATCGATGGCGTAGCTTCTAAAACCTTTTTCTCCAATTCGAGTAAAGGACCAGTAAGGGCAGTAATTAAATGAGGGACCATACCCCCTATTGTATTAAATTTAAATGGATATGACGTAAAAACCTCTGTCTACCCTATTATTTAGATGAAAAAAAGGGCATTTATAAAAATGCCCTTTCAATGACTACAACTAACAGGAAAAATTACAACTGATAAGCTGTCTCACCGTGAGATGAAATATCTAACCCTTCACGCTCTTCCTCTTCAGATACACGTAAGCCAACAACCATATCAACAATTTTGTAGCTGATATAGGCAACTACACCAGACCATACAAGCGTAGTAATTACTGCGGTTGCTTGAATGATCACTTGACCCATCATGTCGTACTCAGGTGCAACGGCATTAGCAACATAGTCATAAATACCAGTGCCGCCTAAAGAAGGTGAGCAAAATACGCCAGTTAGCAACGCACCTGTAATACCACCAACTCCATGAACACCGAATACATCAAGACTGTCATCCGCTTTAAGGAGTTTCTTAAGACCTGTTACACCCCACAAGCACAATACACCAGCGATTAAACCAATGATGATTGAACCCATGATGCCAACATAGCCAGCAGCAGGGGTAACCGCAACTAAACCAGCTACCGCACCAGAAGCGCCGCCCAACATTGATGGCTTACCTTTAAGGGCCCACTCAGCGAGGATCCAAGACAATACTGCAGCTGCCGTGGCCATCAGCGTATTAGCGAAAGCTAAAGCTGCACTTCCATTGGCTTCTAAAGCAGATCCCGCATTAAATCCAAACCAACCTACCCACAATAAAGATGCTCCAACCATGGTTAAAGTTAAGTTATGTGGCTTAAACGGCTCTTTACCGTAGCCAACACGCTTACCAATCACATATGCACCAACCAAACCAGCGATGGCAGCATTGATGTGAACAACGGTTCCGCCTGCAAAATCAAGCGCACCCTTTTGGAATAACCAACCAGCAGTTGCAGTCGCTTTTTCAGCAGCAGCAGCATCGGTGAATGCATCAGGGCCTGGCCAGAACCATACCATGTGAGCAATTGGTAAATAACTAAAAGTGAACCATAAAACTGCAAATAATAATACTGCTGAGAACTTAACACGCTCTACAAATGATCCCACGATTAAGCAAACAGTAATTGCAGCAAAAGCAGCCTGGAAAACCATGTAAGCCATCTCAGGAACAACTACGCCCTTACTGAACGTCGCAGCCACTGAATCAGGAGTCATACCAGATAAGAATATGCGATCAAAGCCCCCAAAGAAAGCATTACCTTCTGTAAACGCAATACTGTAGCCGTAGATCGCCCATAAAACCATAATGAGGGAGAAAACCACTAAACATTGCATCAATACAGAAAGCATGTTCTTCGTTCTTACTAAACCACCGTAAAACAAGGCAAGAGCAGGAACACTCATCATAATAACTAGAGCTGTACATACTAATAACCAAGCAGTATCACCCTTATTAGGAACGGGAGCCGCTACTGGTTCTGCAGGTGCTGCCGCCGCAGCTGCAGCTGCGGGTGCTGTTGCTGCAGGAGCAGCTTTATCTTCAGCAAATGCCATTGAGGTTGGTGCTAAAGATGCCGCACCAAAACTTAACAACAAAGCGCCTGAGATAATTATTTTTTTCATCCAAGATTTCATTAGTATTGCTCCTCTTTATAGTGCGGCCGCGCCGGTTTCACCGGTACGGATACGCAACACTTGCTCAACGGGGGTAACGAAGATTTTTCCGTCGCCGATTTTTCCAGTTCTTGCCGTGTTCTCAATGACTTCTATAGCGCGAACTAACAAGTCATCACTCACAACAGCCTCAACTTTTACCTTAGGTAAAAAATCAACTACATACTCAGCTCCGCGATACAGCTCTGTATGGCCTTTTTGACGGCCAAAACCCTTTACTTCAGTTACTGTGATTCCTGAAACGCCTACTTCCGCTAGCGCTTCACGAACCTCATCTAACATGAAGGGTTTGATAATTGCAATGATCAATTTCATACTTGACTCCCAGTCAGATGATTATTAGAAAGTTTTTGTTAAAGATACAAATGCTGTGCCTTTACCAGTGTTATCAAAAGTATTACTGTAATACGCATTATTACTAGCATTCGTTCCAATATAGGCAATCGCACCAGCTAAGCCATGTCCGAAGTCTTTTGTAAGACCGATTTTCCAATCAGTGTAAGAAAAATTCGGCTCAAGCGCTGTATTTGAAGTTAAAGTCGTACTTGGAACATACTGATAACCAATGTGACCATTTAAAGTAATGCCTTCAAAACCAGTGTCATAATTTAAAGAAAGGTCGAAATATTGAGCGCCCTTACTATTATCTATTCCGAACAAATTAGTGAGTGCGTATGAATATTTAATCATAGCTATACCATAAGTTGCTGCAATATATGCCTCTGTTGTGTTCGGTGATTGTCCAACACCTTGTCTACCAGAATAAAAAGTACCTGAGTAAGTTGTGCCCCCTCCAGTATAGGTAGTAGAGGTCGGTAAATTTTTATTGGCATAGTAATACTGTAGAACTCCGCCATCTAAAGTTAACCCCTCTGTAACTTCTGTTTTATAACCGCCATAGAAATCCATTTCTATGGGTGCTGAGACACTATTGGTGCTTGACCCTGCAGAAGTAGGTCCATAACCATCGCTGATCCAGCTGATATTTGAATTCCAGTTACCAATGTAGAAACCACTCTCATGAGCGTAATCAAAGCCACCCTGAATCGCTGGCAATGAATTTGTTTGTGAAATACCGCGATAACGATATTGGCTAGCTAACGTAACGTTTGCTGTAACAGGACCTGGATCTGGAGCAACCGCTGGAGCGTCCTCAGCCATAACATTCCCAGTTAATAAAGATGCTGCTGCCGCGATTGCTGAAATTGCGATGATTTTTTTCATTTAGTAAATCTCCTTTTAAAAAGTAAGTTAAAGCTTGAAGAAAAAATAGATAACTTCCTGCTTGAATATATTTTTAACCATGGCAAGGTCTGGTTTTTGGCATATCACCCCATTTTGTAGCATGACTGTGATATTTGCACCAATTTGGTGAATTGCTTATTTGTTAATAATTCCCCATAATAGGGAAAATACTTAACTATTAACTAGGCGATCAACGATGTCTAACTCTGATTTTTTTCAAAAATTCCAACACATGGCTGAAGATGTACAAAAAAAGGTGATGGATGCTGTCAAAGACTCACCTGCAAAAGATATTGAAAAAAATGTGCGTGGCATGATGAATCAAGGTTTTCAGAAAATGGACTTAATTACTCGTCAAGAATTTGATATACAAGTTCAAGTGCTTGCGAAAACTCGTGCAAAGTTAGAGGAACTTGAAGCAAAAATTGAAGCTTTGGAAGTCTTAAGCAAGAAATAAGTTTTAAATTTCTACGTTTGTTGTGACCATATTAGTGGCCTGATGTAATTCTCATTTTTGAGTTTAAGGAGTCATTCATGGCAATCTTCAACATTAAGTTAAGTGGGAATAAATCTTTCTCAATGACGAGTTGCATATCTAAAGTCATTCTAGATATGAATCTAAAATACTTACGAGGCAGAAAAGATTTTACAGTCGTGGTGGTTGAATATATTGCGCTTGATTTATGGGTGATTGGTGGCGTCCCCTTAAGTGAGCAAGATAAAAACTGTTTTGTGATGAGTGTCTCTGTTTCAGATTTGGTTTCTACAGAAGAAAAAAAGAGATTTATTCATGAGACCTTTAAAGCCTTGAATTTGATCGTTGGTGATTTACATCCAGACTGTTATATCAATATCTATCAAGTTGATCAAAACTCTTTTAGCTACAACCGACCGTTTAATTAAGTCTAGTTTTCATAAATTTGCGTTTGATCTTTACTCCAACCACCCCCAAGCGCTTGATACAGGGCGACAGTATCTCCAAAATATGTCGCGTATGCTTGCAAACGATTAATCTTCGACTGCAAATACGTTTGCTGAGCAAGTAAAACCCCAGACTCTGACAAGTAACCCGCTTTTAACTGCCGATTAGACTGCTCAAAAATAGTTTGATTCGCTTTTTCATTTTCTAAAGTGGTTTTATAGTACCTTCCATCTGCATCAATAGCGTATAGCGTATCTGCCACATTTTGAAATGCACTCAGTACGGTACTTTTATATTGGCCAATAGATGCTTCTACCGCTGACTCAGCAGCACTTCTCCTAGCAAATAAACTTCCACCCTGAAACAGGGGTTGAGAAATCCCTCCAGCAGCACTCCAAACCGTATTTGCACTACTGGACAAATCCCCAAAAAAATTCGCAACACTACCAAAACTACCAGTTAAGGAGATTTGGGGCAGCATATTCGCTGTGGCAACCCCGATTTGAGCGTTGGCTGCTCGCACATACTCTTCAGCTATTTTTATATCAGGTCTTTGCTCAACAAATCTAGAAGCAATGGTATTGGGAAGTGGGGATGGTAACTGTATGTTTTGCAAATTAGGTAATAAAAGTTTTTCGCTAGGCATCTTGCCACAAAGAACCGCTAGCAAATCTAGGGACTGTTCACGTGCCTTCTCAAGAACCGGTACTTGCGAAATCGCTTGAGCGTATAAAGATTCCTGAAGGGCTAAATCTAAACTACTAGAATAGCCTGCGGCTCTTAATCTTCTAGCATGCTCAAGTTGATCTTTACTAGCCTGAGCTAATTCTCGCACGGTCTTCACTTGCTCACGAAGTGCCGCCTCTTGAATCGCTGTTGCCACAACATTGGTTGCAATCGTTGTTTTTAGGGCTGCCAACTGATAACTCTGAGCATTGCCTAGTGCCTTCAGTGACTCTACCTGGCGACGATTACCGCCCCACAAATCAGGAACAAAGCCTACCGTTAAACCAGCTGTATGCAAGTTATAAATCTGCTCACCAGAATTGACGCTGGATTGTAAGATGGGGCCAACATTTTGCCGAGATAATGAATATCCTGCACCAATCGATGGGAAAAATAAACCTTGTTGAGCGCGAACGTTCGCCTGAGCAACTTTTAAATTGGCCAACCCACTCTCTATATTTGGGTTGTGTTGCAATGCTAGCTCAACTAACTGATTAATCTGTTCTGAACCATAAGCCTGCCACCATTTGAAGTCAATGTTTGCAGTTGCTTGATCTTTATTGATCATTGATAATCCATCCCTAGTGAAGGTACTAGGGTTTTCAATCACGGGCTTCTTAAAGTCAGGGCCAAAAGAGCATGCACTCATGCATAAAATGGCTGAGAAAATCAGAACATGCTTTTTATATTGCTGTATTTTCGCCATGATTACCCACCCAAACCTTTTCTGGTTTTTTTAGGGTTGTGAAGTTTTAAAATTTCCTGATAAATGGCTGGTACAACGAGTAATAAAAACATCGGTCCTATCACCATACCGCCAACAACGACAATAGCTAAAGGTTTTTGTACTTGACTCCCAATACCATTTGACATCGCTGCAGGTAATAATCCAATCGCAGCAGATAATGCCGTCATTAGTAAAGGTCGCATCCGCGTTTCGTGCGCTTCAAAAATAGCCTCAAACTTAGACTTACCAGAACTGACAAGCTCTCTGAAATAGGACTGGACTAAGATCCCATTCATGACAGAAACTCCGAGGAGTGAAATAAATCCAATGATTGCAGAAACACTCAGTGCTTGTCCAGTAATAAAGAGCGCAATCATTCCACCAAGCATGGCAAATGGGACTCCAACAATCGTCAGCACACAATCAATCAGGTTATTAAATAAGGCATATAACAGAGCCAAAATAACTAAGAGGGCGATAGGCACAACAATGGATAATCTTTTTTGAGCTTGTTGTAATTCCTCAAACTCCCCAGCGTAAACAATTCTATAGCCTTCAGGAAGTTTGATCTTCTCCTCAATTTTTTCTTGAATTTCTTCGACAGTACTTCCTAAATCTCGTCCACGAGTACTGAATTTAATGGGAATATAACGTTCGTTTTTTTCATGGTAGATATAACTTGCGCCCGTATCAAGATTAACATTAGCAATATCGCGTAAAGGTATATATGCTGTCGTGCCAGATGACGTCACGTATCCAATGCGAAGATTTTTGAGATCCTCAACACTGCTTCGCGTTTGGGCACTCAACCTTACTGATAATCCAAACTGGCGATCTCCTTGAAGCACAGTTGTTGCAACTGTGCCCGCAAAAGCTGTCTGTATAACTGTATTAACATCACCAGTATTGAGGCCATAACGAGCCGCTTTTTCGCGATCAATCGTTACATTTAAATTGGGTTGTCCTAATAAATTAAAGATACCTAAATCAGAGACTCCGTCAATATTAGCCATGACTTTTTTGATGTCGTTAGCAATATTCTCTAGCGTAGCAAGATTGGGTCCTATGACTTTGACAGAGTTAGCGCCTTTAACTCCTGACAAACCTTCTTCAACGTTATCTTGTATATATTGCGAGAAGTTTGTTGTTACTCCAGGAAACTCAGCTTCAAAATCTTTTTGAAGCTGTGCAACCAGTTTTTCTTTAGTTGATCCTTTTGGCCATTCATCAGTTGGTTTCAGTGGTGCAAATAATTCAACATTATTAAATCCTGCCGGATCACTGCCGTCATCAGGCCGCCCATGTTGAGATACAACGGTAACAACCTCAGGGTGGCTTTTAATTAACTCACGCATTCGATGAACATTAGCTGTACCTGCCTCTAACGATATCGTTGAAGGCATAGATGCCCGAATCCAAAAATTCCCCTCCTCAAGAGCAGGTAAAAATTCGCTACCTAAGCTGCTAAAAATCAATACCCCACCGAGTAATGAAACAATCCCACCAATGCAGACCTCTTGCGTATGAGACATTACCCACCTTAACCTAGGCGTATAAAAATTCCTTAACGCTTCAACAATCTTGGTTTCATGCTCTTGCACTTTTCTTGGCAATAAGAAACTTGCAATCACTGGAGTAATGGAGAATGTTGCTAATAATGCGCCTGATAGTGCATACCCGTATGTTCTCGCCATTGGTCCAAATATTTGACCTTCTACCCCCTGCATCGTAAATAAGGGAATAAACGCCGCTATGGTGATTGCCGTTGAAAATAAGACTTGGACATCTACCTGAGTGGCGCTTAAATAAATCAGCCTTAGGCGATTAGTCCAACCTTTTGAAGGATCAACATCAACACCATCTGAACTCAGCGAAAGTTTTCTTAAAATTCTATTTCTTTCATCTGGCCGTTGTTGAAAATTTCTGAACATGTTTTCAACTAAGATCACTGCCGAGTCAATAATAATCCCAAAATCAACGGCGCCTAGAGAAAGTAAATTGGCGGACTCCCCAGTAATTGTGAGGATGATAATACTAAAAAAGAGGGCGAATGGGATATTAATACTGACAATAATTGCACTTCTAATATCGCCTAAAAAAATTAACTGAATCAAAAATACCAACAAACATCCAAACACGAGATTATGAATAACAGTTCGTGTAGTAACTCCAATTAAGCCTTCGCGGTCATAGTAAGGAACAATTTTTACATCACTGGGTAAAGAGCCATCCGTATTTAATTTTTCTACGGCTGCTTTTGCTCTTTCAATCACCTGATTGGTTTGTAAGGTTCGGTTCATAATCACAACACCAGTTACCACGTCTTTTTGATCATCTCGTCCCGCCTCGCCTAATCGAGGTACAAAACCTTCTGATACTGTCGCAATATCTTTTACTCGAATACTACTTCCACTTTGCTGTGATAAAACCACTTGTTCAATATCTGACAAGGTTTGGAATAAGCCAATGCCCCGAATATTGACAGATTGGTCCCCGACATTAACTGTTCTACCACCCACATTGGAATTCGCATTTCCAATGGCGGTTAAAACTTGCTGAAGTGTGATTCCAAATCCCTCTAAGCGTTTCGGATCTACCTCTACTTGGTATTCTTTTGTTGTTCCACCCCATGTCACGATCTGAACAATTCCTGGTGTGGTTAATAATCTTCTTGTAATTACCCAGTCCTGAAGCTCTCTTAAATGAGTCAGCGTGTAAGAAGGCGGCGCCTTCACTTGATATCTTAAAATTTCACCAACTAAACTTGAGCTTTGGATTTGCGGCAATATTCCATTGGGTAAATTCACATTTTGTGAAAGTCCATTAGCAACTTGAGTTAAGGCAAAGTAATAGTTCACCCCATAATTAAAGGTTACTCGGACAAAAGATAACCCGGCAAATGATGTTGAACGAATCATATCAACACCAGGGGTGGTAGAAAGCCCGATTTCCATAGGCCTTGTGTAATATCGCTCCATTTCTTCAGCGGAGGTTCCTGCCGATTGGGCAGTTATCTCAATAATTACTGGTGCAGGATTTGGGTAGGCTTCGACATTGAGTTTGAAAAACGCCAATATCCCTACGACGATAAACCCTAAAAGGCCTATGACCACAATTGGCCTTCGAGTTAATACAAATAAAAGGATTGGTTTAAACATGTTTAATTAGTGTTTTTGCTTCTCTAACGTGTCAAGGAATATTGATTGCTAAGGAATAAAGCTTTATTCTGGGCAATACTCTCCCCTGGTTTTAAGCCATCTAACACTTGAACGAATCCAGCTTGAGTTAGCCCGGCTCTAATAATTCGCCGCTTAAATATGAGTCCGTCTTCAGTAACCCAAACCACTCGCGTACCATTGCCCTCCCTGACAGTCGCCTCAGCTGGAATTGCAGGGCTAGGCTGAGGGTCAGAAATGCTTATTTGAAAACTTGCCAGCATTTGAGGTTTTAACTCATGCGCTGAGTCCTTCACCTTGGCAACCAACATCAAGCGGCGTGTATTTGGATCGATTGAATCTCCAATAGCTACAATTTTTGCAGGAAATAAACGATCTTGGTAAGCCTGAACACTAACGGTCAAATTTTGACCAATTCTGAAGTAAGGGGTTTCAGATTCTGGGATTTGTGCAACCATCCAAAGCTCATTTAAATCAGATACAGTCACAGGAGCCGGTGCAACACCGGGTTGAACGAACTGACCCGGAGAAGCTAAGCGAGTAATAATACGTCCGTTAATAGGACTTTTAACTTTCAACTCAATATCAATTTTTCTACTCGAAACAATCTCTTGAATTTCCTCTTCAGAAAAGCCAAACAAGCTTATTGACTTTTTTGCGCCTAAAAAATTGGCCTCTGCAGTTTGCTGATCAGCAATGTTTTGTTCCAATTCTTTTTGCGATATGCTCTTAAATTCATATAGATCTCTAGCACGCTTTAAGGTTTCGTTAGCTTGCTTCAAAACACCTGCCGCAGAGAGTAATGCTGAAGATGCTTGTGCAACATCTGGTGCTAAAACCGTATACAGCACTTGACCCTTTTTAACATCATTACCTGCTTGTACATAAAAATTATTAATTCGGCCTTGATAAGGCGGAAAAACATCAGCGGTGTTGTATTTATCAAAATCGATGACTCCAATTGCATCACGAACCTCGTGAAAATCATAAACAGTCACGGCACCAACTTTAATATCTTTTGACTGCTCTGGCGAAATTTGAACAACATTTTCTGGAGTTCTTTTAACTAATGGCTCTGAGTTGTGCTTCATATCTTTAAGTAAGGTAAATAATCCCCAACTTAATAAAATTAGAATAAGGATCACAAGCCCAATCAATGTTCGTTTATTTTTTAACGTCTCTTGGACTTTTGGGGAATTTTTGAAGTCAATTAATGACTTTATTGTGATATTTTTAATTTCACTCATCTCCGGGCCGTTTATTTAATTTAATCGTCATCTATTACCAAAAAAGTGGTTTAATTTTATATTTATTCTTAAGGCTGAAAGGTGAAATTCTCAACATTTTTTAAGATAAATGTTCACTCGTTGTGTTATCTGTTAAATCTTATCAGCTCAATTCCTTTGGACAT
>CAIPQU010000067.1 GCA_903867305.1 uncultured beta proteobacterium | reverse complement strand
GCCAGTTGCGGCGGCGCTCCGCTAGAGAAAATTAAAGAATACGTCCAAAACCAAGGAATAAAACCCAATACTAAAGTCGCTCGCTAGACCCGCCTCTTAAGCCTTCGGCTTCAAGAAGGGGAATGCGCGAGCATTCGTTCACCGAGCAATCGTAACACGAGGATGACCACTCAAATCTTTGAGGCTCGAGATCTGATGAAAGCCATTTTGATCAAAAATATCATGGATAGGCCCTTTTTGGAGATACCCATGTTCGACCATCATCGCGCCACCAGCATGTAAAAATAAACGCCCCTGATTAGCGAGCGTCCGGTAAGCACTTAAGCCATCCTGGTTATCCGTAAGTGCCAATTGCGGTTCAAATCGTAAATCACCTTCACGTAAATGATGGTCATCGTTTGCAATATAGGGCGGGTTACTGATAATTAAATCAACAAGACCAAGACCAGAAAGATCATTAAACCAATTACTTTTGAAGAATTTGATAGGGGTAATGCCTAATGTAGAAGCATTGAGTTTTGCAACATCTAGAGCATTTTCACTCAGATCTGTAGCCACAAAATCAATCAATTGATAAACATTCGTACTTTTAAAATGTTCGGCGATCGATAAAATGATGGACCCACTTCCAGTACCCATGTCCATTAGACGAAATAAATGCTCCGAAGTGTATTGATGAGTTGTAAATGCATGATCGATGAAGCTGATAGCTTGCTCAACTAACAATTCAGTTTCAGGTCTTGGTATGAGTACATGTTCATTTACCAATAATTCAATGTTGTAGAAGGATTTAGTTTGTGTCAGGTAGGCTACGGGATGACCTTGTTTTCTGAGTTCTTGGATGTTGAGCCAGTCTTTAATCAGTTCAGGTGGTAATTGAGCTTGATCATTGGAAATGAGTTGTTCTTTTGTCCAACCAAGATGCCGTTGACAGATAAATTGTAAGAGAACTTTAGCATCGACTTTATCTAAGGGGCTAGCTAAAAGAAGGCTTTTTACTGTATCCAAGATAGTAAATTTATGCTTCGCCTAAAGTAGCCAGCATTTCGGCTTGATGTTCAGAAGAGAGTGCGTTGATCAGGTCGTCAATATCACCATCCATCATGGCATCAATTTTATACAGGGTTAAATTGATACGATGATCAGAGATGCGTCCTTGAGGAAAGTTATAAGTGCGAATTCGGTCACTTCGATCACCAGAGCCAATTAAGCTTTTACGCTCTGAAGCTTCTTTATGATGCTGTTCACGCATTCTGGCATCCATGATGCGTGAGACCAGTACTTTCATTGCCTGATCTTTATTTCGATGCTGACTTCGGTCGTCCTGACATTCGACCACAATTCCCGTTGGAAGATGAGTAATACGCACGGCAGAGTCAGTTTTATTAATATGTTGCCCCCCAGCACCTGATGCTCTGAAGGTATCAATCCTCAGCTCACTGGGATTAATTTGAACGGCTTCTACTTCATCGGCTTCAGGCATGACAGCAACCGTGCAAGCTGAGGTGTGGATTCTTCCTTGTGTTTCTGTTTGGGGGACACGTTGCACACGGTGACCACCAGACTCAAATTTCAGTTTGGAATACACCTTATCCCCCTCGAGACGCAGGATCACTTCTTTATAGCCACCTAAATCTGATTCACTAGCGCTAATTAATTCGGTTTTCCAGCGTTGACGTTCTGCAAACCGCGTATACATTCTGAGTAAATCCGCTGCAAATAAGGCGCTTTCATCGCCACCTGTACCTGCCCTGATTTCTAAGAAGACATTTTTATCATCGTTTGGATCTTTAGGAAGTAGGAGCTTTTGTAGTTCATCTTCTAATTGCGTCATCCGTTCACGAGCAGCTTTGATTTCTTCTTCAGCAAAAGACCGCGACTCAATATCTTGACGCATATCGATCGCCGCTAACTCATCTTGTTGCGCCGATTGATATTCTGTAAATTTAGCCACAACCGGATCAATTTCAGCATGTTCACGCGTATATTTACGGAATTGATCCATATTTTGTGTGACGTCCTCACGGGACATTAATGAGTTCAGTTCTAAAAGTCTGGCCTGCAAATGCTCCAGCTTGGATTGCATACTAGATTTCATTTATTTTTCTATGTGATTGGAGCGGAAAAGCTCGGGCAATAATTTGATGAGCGCTTCTCGTTCTGAACCTTGAAGATGTTGAAGGGCATGTAAAGAGCCATGCAAAAATTTATTCGTTAAACCTTGAGCTAATGCATCAATGACTTCTTGAGGAGAGTCGCCTTTCGCTAATCTTTTTTTAGCACGCTCAAGCTCTAACTGTTGAAATTGATCGCCTCGGTATCGTAAATCTTGGATAAATGGCACGTTATCTCGGGTTTCTAACCAATGCATAAAATGAGCAACTCTAGTTTCGATGATGGCCTCAGCTTGCCCAACTGCAGCCTGACGTTGACCTACTCCAGTTTTAACAACCTCGCCCAGATCATCAACTGTGTAAAGATAAACATCATTGAGTCTAGCTACTTCGGGCTCAATATCGCGGGGAACCGCTAGATCAATCATCACCATGGGTTTACGACGTCTTTTTTTCACAGCATTCTCAATCATCCCTAAGCCAATAATTGGAAGAGAACTTGCCGTGCAAGAGATTACGATATCGAAATCTGCAATACGTGTAGGCAAGTCTGAGAGGCGAATAGATTCTGTAGGAAGCCCCTGTGTTGAAAGGGTATCAGCTAGTTCTTGGCCTCGTTCCAAGGTACGGTTCGCTACACCAATATTTTTAGGGTGTTTTGCGGCAAAATGAACACTACATAAAGAAATCATTTCACCGGCGCCAATAAACAGAATTTTTTGGGACGCCATATCTCCAAACACACGTTCTGCTAGACGAACTGCAGCGGCAGCCATAGAGATAGAGCTCGCTCCAATAGCAGTTGTTCCCCTAACTTCCTTTGCCACCGCAAATGACTTTTGAAACAATTGATTGAGATAGGTGCCTAATGCACCTACTTCGTCAGCCTGTCGCACAGCATCTTTCATTTGACCGAGAATTTGAGTCTCGCCAAGTACCATGGAGTCTAGACCGCTTGCTACTCGAAAGGCATGTCTAACTGCTTGTGATTGAGGCAGGGAGTAAATATGCGGTTGTAAATCATCAGTTGAGAGACCTTGTGTATCAGAAAGCCATTGGATGGAAGCGTCTTTAATGGATTCTAAACTTGGGTTTTCATTACAAGCACAGTAGATTTCGGTTCTATTGCAGGTGGATAAAATCGTTGCTTCGGTGAAGTGCATGGCAGCTTTGGAGCCAATATAGCTCCTAAAGTCGTGTAACGCAGAGCTCAAAATCTCCGGTCCAAAGGCAACGCGCTCCCTCACCTCAATGGGGGCTGTATGGTGATTAATGCCTAGGGTGAGTAGTTGCATGCACCTAATTATAAAGAGTCGTCCAAATATTATTGGAAAATAAAAATATCAAGAAGATTGTCACAATTCGTTTACTAAAAATAGTGGGCGTAGCGATAGGAATCCATTCCAATCAACTATTCAAGATGTTTTGTAGAGTGCGCTCACTAAGTACCTAGAATCATTCTTCTAAGAGAAATTTAGTTTGATTTTTCAGATAGCCCTCTAAAAATTTTCTATTTAAAAACAATGGTTTAGGTATCAAAAATTGATGTTGACCACGCAATAGGTGTTTTCTCATGAAGGATCAGCCACTCATTGGATTTCTTAAAATGTCCACATGAAGCTTTATCACCTTTCAGCAAAAAAGGCTCATTCGTTTGATAAGCGCCTAATCCAGAAGGGTGAGAAGCGGTCAGCACTAGATGTTGATTCGAGAGAGTAATTAAGGGGATTTTCTTTTGTGCGACTTTCCCCCAAAGCAACCAGACTAGGTTTTGATGATGATTTGCCAAGGAGGAAATAATGGCTTGCGTCAACACTTGCCATTGCCACGATTGATGACTTTGGGGTTGACCTTGTGAGACCGTTAAAGAGTTATTTAAGAGTAAAACACCTTGCTCTGCCCAGTGGGTAAGATTCCCATGAGGAAGAGGCTCATATCCATCGAGCACCAGTGCTTTACTGATATTACGCAATGAACTCGGGAAAGCGCTTGAACGCGGATTGATATTTTCGGGGATAGAAAAAGCAAGACCATGAGCCAGGCCAGGGGTATGGTATGGATCTTGCCCAATTAAAACAACTTTAATATTTGTAACCGGCGTCTTCTGAAAAGCCTTAAAAACATCTTCGAACGCTGGAAGAACTTCAAATGGATTTTGATCTCGAGCAATTTTTTCTTGATAAGAAATAGCCTCAAGAATTTTCTGAAAAGACTCTTGAGATAAAAAATCTTTTAATAAAATTTGATAGTCATTGGGTAATCGATCCATCAAAGATTTTGCAGCTGAAGTCTGCATGCTGTTTAATCTAGAGGTAGTTGTTTTTTGATTTGCCATTTCGACAAAGACTGAATATCTTGAGGAATTTTGAGAGTTTTCAAAACATCCTGACGGAAAACATGTAAACGTAATTCTTGGTTAGCAAAGCGTTCTAAGAGCTTATTTAAATTATGTGAGCTCACTCTTTCATGATGAATACTTATTAAAAGATCACCAGCAGCAAGTCCTGCTTTTTGAGCACTACCAAAATCAAGTACGTGAGTGACTTTGACCAATCCATCAATCACGGCAGTTCGAATACCTAGCCTTGCGAGAGCAAGGTCTGATGAGACTAGTGGAATTTCTTCCAGCTGCAATGATTGCGACGCTAGAAGAGACTTCAATGGCAGATCTTCAGTGCCGTGGATATATCGTTTTTCAAAGTTATTCCAAGTCGATTGAAAATCCTCGCCAAGAACTGCAAGAACGACATCTTTAAAACCATCTTCTGCAATACCTTTGCCAACTTTCTTTAAGTTACCGTGCATTTTCCAGAGCATGAGCATAACATCATCTAAAGACTTTTTTTGATGACTATATTCACGAATCGTTAAATCTAAAGCCAAAGCAATCAGTGATCCTTTGGCGTAATAACTTACCACTGCATTTGGTGTATTTTCATCGGTAAGATAATATTTTGTCCATGCATCAAAAGAGCTTTTTGCAACCGACTGTTTGAGTCGCCCGGAGTTCTTTAATACCTGATTCAAAGTAAGGCTGATACGCTCTAGGTAAGTATCAAAGTTAATTCGTTTTGAGCGCAACAACTGTAAATCATCGTAATAACTAGTAAAGCCTTCAAACAACCAAAGTAAATTGGTGTGGTTTTTTGTTTGAAGCTGATAAGGTTGAAAAGCTCGGGGTTGAATGTTTTTGACATTCCAGGCATGAAAATACTCATGACTGCAAAGCCCCAAAAAGTCCTCATAGGACTTTTGCCCAAGAGTCTGATTTTTATATGGCAGATCTGCACGCGTACATAAAAGTGCAGTGGAAGAACGATGCTCTAATCCCCCGTATCCATTAGCACTGGTGTTGACATGAAAGATGTATGACGGAAAAGGTGCCCGCAGGGTATTGGGCTCAAAAAAGGCGATATGCGCTTCAGTAATAGCTTGTAGATCTTTAGCTAAACGCTTTGTATCGATCTTATCGATGGCTCCTTGAATGGCCATTTGGTGGTTAATACCAAAGGACTTCCAAGAGACTTTTTGAAAACTACCAAGGCTAACTGGATGATCGATGAGCTCATCATAATTACTCGCCTGGTAAGTACCAAAACCTTTTTTATGAATCTTTTTAGGATTTAAACTTGTAATAACTTCAAAAGAGGAAATGTTTTTATTCTCTTCAATATGAATTAAACAAGGCTCATTAGTTTTGCCGATGGCTTGAAGGCATAGACTACTGTGATTATAAAAACCACGTTCCTTGTCTAAATAGGCCGTTCGAACTGATTGATCAAAAGCATATACTTTTGTATGAATCAAAATAGGTTTTTGGGTGGTATGAACTTCCCAGGTATCGCTATCGATTTGATCTAATTTCAAGGGTGAAATTAAATGACGTTTGTCATTAATTTCATAAGCGTGAATACTGGTGATATGTTTACTGAAATCTCGCACCATGTAACTACCTGGAATCCAGATCGGCATTTGAATAGTTTGTAGCACCGCGGGCTGCCAAATAACAAGATCGACCTCAAAGTAATGCGCTAAAGGATCAATCGGGCGGATGAAATATTCAATGTGAGCCATGATCGTTATTTCACCGCTGGTTTACCAATGGAGGCGAATCTTTTCTCAATATCATCTTTTTCAGCCGCACCGGGAATCCGGTTACCGTCAGTAAAAAAGAGGGCAGGCGTTCCTGTGATATTTAATTTTTTGGCAAGTGCCAGATTTCTGTCGAGTGGATTCGCGCAATCTGTTTTTGTCGGAGGGGGTGTTTGTGAAGTCATCCAATTCACCCAAGTCTTACTAGGATCGGCAGAGCACCATATGGCCTTTGACTTGCTACTAGAGTCTGCAGAAAGAATTGGAATGAGAAAGGTATAAACGGTTATATTCTCCATGCCTAAGAATGTTTTTTCGAGCTTCTTGCAGTACCCACAATTAGGATCAGCAAATACGGCCAATTTCCTACTGCCATCACCCCTGACATATTTAATGGCATCTTGCAAGGGTAGGTCACTGAACTGAATACGGCTAATTTCCTCTTCACGCTCATCGGTTAGATTGGTACCAGTTTTTAAATCCGTAATACTGCCTTGAATCAAGAATTTTGCTTGTGCGTCAACATAGATGACCGAGCCATTGGCAACAACTTCAAATATCCCGGGTAGTGGGCTTGGCCCAATACTTTTTATTTGAATCTTCGAGCCAAATTGTTTTTGTAATTCAGTTTTAATTTTATCTGTCGATTGCGCAAAGCCTAGCTGACTGATGAGCATCGTCAACATGATAAAAATTCGTAGATAAAATTTCATGGCATTTCCTTTAAACAAAAAATACATCCAATTCAACCAAGGGCTCTGGCAATTAATTGACGCTTCAATATGGGGTGATTATTCACCATTTTCATTCCAAGATTTCTCATCCAGCGAACCGTGGGTGTTGTATTTAAAAAAAGTTGATGTAAATGATGCGTCACTCCTAAAATTGCATCAATGTCACCAGCACGCATGCGTTCATAACGTCGCAAAAGGACGGGGTCGCTGAGTGAGCGATATCTTTCTTTATTGGCTAAAACTTGAGACAGATCAGCAATGTCTCGAAATCCTAAGTTCAAACCTTGCCCAGCGAGTGGGTGCATTACATGAGCCGCATCACCAACTAAAACTATCCGCGGATCATGTGCTGGACCAATCAGATGTTTAGCTCGTAATTTTTTCAAAGGGTAAGACTTTACTTCGTTGAGTAAAGTTAATTCCCCGAGTTCTTGTTTAACCAGTCCATTAGCACTTTGAGTAATACGTTGACAAAACTCTGTGGGATTGTCTTTTGATAGCTGAACGAGTACTTGGGCATGATCTTGATGGGTCGACCAAATGAGAGATACCTTTTTACCTGGAAGGGGTAATAAGGCAAGCACATCTCCTCCTGGCAAGAACCATTGATAAGCCGTTTGTAAATGAGTTTGTGAACAAGATAGGTTAGCGATCACCGCGGTGTGATGATAGGATTCCTCACTGACTTCGATACCAAAGCGTTCTCTGGTTGGTGAGTTAGCCCCATCTGCTGCGATAACGAGTTGTGATGCGTAGTCACCGAGGGTGGTTTTTACTAAAGTATGGTTTTCTTGAATTTGAATATCCAACACTTCAGCTTGTACACGTTCTAAATTTTGTGAGAACCGAGAAACAAGATCAATCGCATTTTCAATCAGGTTGGAAGGCATAATCCATGCCAATTGAGGAACAGCTGCTTCAAAAGCAGAAAACTGTAGGGAGCTTTGCTCTTGTGCCGAATCTCCAAAGATCCGCATTTCTCGAACAGCTTGAATTTCATCAAGAGGTAAAGCCCCCCAAACTTGAAGCTCTTCTAAAAGTTTTTGTGAACTAGAAGAAATGGCATAAACCCGACTATTTCCATCCGAATGTGAACTTTCGAGAGATGGCATCGTATTTTTAGGCGCAAGGGATTGGGCGACGTGAAGTACCTTAAAACCCTTTTGCGAAAGGGCTAAGGCGGTTGTTTTACCAATCAGTCCGCCACCTAAAACAATCAAATCCTGTTCATTCATCATGTGATGTTATTACAATACTGGTTATGTCATTAAAATGCGGTATCGTCGGCTTACCTAATGTCGGCAAATCAACTCTTTTTAACGCACTTACCAAAGCGGGTATAGCGGCGGAAAATTATCCTTTTTGCACGATTGAGCCAAACGTTGGCGTGGTTGAAGTTCCAGACCCTCGACTAGCTCTACTTTCACAAATCGTTATCCCAGAACGTATTGTCTCAGCAATTGTCGAGTTTGTGGATATTGCAGGATTAGTGGCTGGAGCGTCAAAGGGTGAGGGCTTGGGTAATCAGTTCTTAGCGAATATTCGGGAAACGGATGCCATTACCCATGTGGTCCGCTGTTTTGAAGATGACAACGTCATTCATGTGGCGGGACGGGTAGATCCGATTTCGGATATTGGCGTGATTGATACGGAGTTAGCTTTATCAGACTTAACCACTGTCGATAAAGCAATTGCAAAATATACCAAAGCGGCAAAATCAGGCAACGATAAAGAGGCATCAGCTTTATTGGCGCTGATGTTGAAAGTGTCCGCTCACTTAAATGAAGCAAAACCTGTTCGTTCGATGGGGTTATCGACTGAAGAAAATGCCTTATTGAAGCCATTTTGTTTGATTACTGCCAAACCTGCGATGTATGTTGCCAATGTGCTCGAAGGCGGTTTTGAAAATAACCCTCATCTAACTGCGGTTCAAGAGCATGCAAAAAAAGAAGGAGCTCCAGTTGTTGCTGTTTGTGCAGCGATTGAAGCTGAAATTGCTGACTTAGATGATGCAGATAAAGTCGATTTTTTGAGCGATATGGGTATGACAGAGCCTGGTTTAGATCGAGTCATTCGAGCAGGATTTGGGTTGCTTGGGTTACAAACCTACTTTACTGCTGGAGTCAAAGAAGTTCGGGCCTGGACAATTCATATTGGGGATACAGCACCACAAGCCGCTGGAGTCATCCATACGGACTTTGAAAAAGGCTTCATTCGAGCACAGACAATTGCGTTTGAAGACTTTATTCAATATAAAGGTGAACAAGGTGCAAAAGAAGCCGGCAAGATGCGAGCTGAGGGCAAAGAATACGTTGTCAAAGATGGTGACGTATTAAATTTCTTGTTTAACGTTTAAGAGCTCTAACACCATGGATCACATGGATGTTGTTGTCGTAGGAGCTGGCGTAGTGGGTTTAGCTATTGCTAGGGAAATAGCCCTCAGTGGTAAATCTGTTCTTGTCATCGAAAAAGAATCCAGTTTTGGTATGTCCACGAGCTCACGTAATAGTGAGGTGATTCATGCTGGTATTTACTATCCGCAAAATTCATTAAAAGCAAAATACTGCGTCGAAGGTAATCGTCTCTTATATGCCTATGCAAAGGAAAGAGCAATTCCTTTTCACCCTTGCGGCAAACTAATTGTTGCCACTACAGAACAAGAGCGAGAAGACTTAGACAGAATCTGGCAACAAGGCAAAAATAATGGCGTGTTCGGACTTCATAAAAAGACTCAGGCTCAAGCCTTACAAATCGAGCCAGAGTTAAAGGTTGTAGAGGCTATCTTTTCAGAAACAACCGGAGTCATTGATAGCCACTCCTTAATGCTTTCCTATGTTGGTGATATTGAGAATGCCAACGGCATGATCAGTTATCGCACTAAATTTCTTCAAGCAAGAAGATCCTCGCAACAGGGAAGATTCTCATTGACTCTAGAGATGGATGGCCAAACTGATTCTACATTTGAATTCAGCTGCGATTATCTGATCAATTGTGCTGGATTATCTGCTGTAGAAATTGCCAAAAAGATTGATGGTTTAGATACAAACCTCATACCAGAGCCCTATTTTATCAAAGGTAATTATTTTTCTTTATCAGGAAAGACTCCATTTAAACACCTCATTTATCCCATTCCAGAAAAAGCTGGCCTTGGTGTGCATTTGACCTTGGATTTAAATGGGCGGGCTAAGTTTGGACCTGATGTGGAGCATATCGAAGACATCACAGAAGACACAATTGAGTATGCGGTAAATCCGCATCGTATAAATCATTTTGAGAAGCACATCCGACAATATTGGCCGAGCTTACCTAATGGTGTGCTGAGCCCGGATTACTCTGGGGTCAGGCCCAAAATTAAAATCGCTGGGCAAGTATGGCCTGATTTCAAAATTGATGTTGAAGAGCAGCATCATATTGCTGGCTTAGTGAATCTTTATGGGATTGAGTCACCAGGATTGACCGCATCCTTAGCAATTGCGAAGTCGATTTCTCAACAATTAGAAAAATAATTTTTCGAGTGCTTCACCAGGAGATGGAGCCCGCATAAATGCTTCCCCAACTAAAAACGCATGCACTTGATGACGACGTAAGATATCGACATCCGATTGTTGCAAGATACCGCTCTCCGTAACAACGCGTTTATTTTTGGGGATCTGATCTAAAAGATCAATGGTATTTTGGATCGAGACTTCAAACGTTTTTAAATCTCGATTATTGACACCGAGAAGAGGTGAGTTGAGTGCTAAAGCACGATCTAACTCTTCTGCTCCGTGCACCTCCACTAAAACGTCCATCCCGAGTTTCATGGCGACATCTTCGAATTCTTGTAATTGCGCATCAGAAAGTGCTGAAACAATTAAAAGGATAGCATCTGCCCCCATGGCTCGAGCTTCAAAAATTTGATAGGGATCAATCATAAAATCTTTTCGAATCACGGGCAGGGAACAAGCCTGCCGGGCTTCTTTCAAAAAAGCTGTTGTACCCTTGAAATACTGAACATCGGTTAACACGGAGAGGCAAGCCGCACCGTGTTTTTCATAACTTTGTGCAATTTCAGCAGGGTAAAACGGTGATCTTAAAATTCCTCGGCTAGGACTAGCCTGTTTAATTTCAGCAATCACACCAGCATAACCATTCGAGATTTTATCTTCGATAGCCGCATGAAATCCTCTTGGTTTGAGGAGTTCATGATGGATGCTTTCTAGGGCAAGATGCTCAACTTCTACGAAAGGTACTTGGGATTTAGCAAGTATCACTTCTTCTTTTTTGGTATCTAAAATTCGGTGCAATATATCGGACATAATTAATTTTTGAAGGATTGCGTTGTTTGAACAAAAAGATCTAGTTTCTTTTTGGCACTACCATCAGCGATCACCTGTTTTGCTAGAGCGATACCTGCTTGTATAGAGGTCGCTTTATCTGCAGCATATAAAGCTGCGCCTGCATTTAAGCAGACGATATCATGGGCAGGACCAGAAACATTATTGAGGACTTGTAGAAGCATTTCTTGAGACTCTGTAGGACTTGCTACTTTAAATGCACGAGTACCTACCATTGACATACCAAAGTCTTCTGGATGTATTTCGTATTCAATAATTTGATTATCTTTAAGTTCACCAACGAGTGTTGATGCACCTAATGAAATTTCATCGAGCCCATCTTTACCGTAGACAACGAGAGCGTGTTTGAGACCCAAGCGTTGTAGAACGCGAACTTGGATTCCAACTAAATCAGGATGGAAAACACCCATGAGCATATGAGGTGCGCTTGCAGGATTTGTCAGCGGCCCAAGAATATTAAAAATAGTCCGAATACCTAATTCTTTGCGAACACTAGCAACATTTTTCATGGCTGGATGATGATTGGGAGCAAACATAAAACCAATACCGGTTGTACTCAGGCACTCTGAGACTTGGTTCGCTTGTAAATTAATTTGTACTCCAAGTGACTCAAGAACATCGGCACTACCTGATTTGCTGCTGACACCACGATTGCCATGTTTCGCTACTTTTGCACCCGCCGCAGCGACAACAAACATGGCGGTAGTAGAGATATTAAAGCTATGCGAGCCATCCCCACCAGTGCCCACGATATCCACAAAATTAGTATCATCTTCAACCGTGACATGGTTAGCAAACTCACGCATCACCATGGCTGCAGCAGTAATTTCACCAATCGTTTCTTTTTTAGTACGAAGACCGACTAGTAAAGCAGATGTTAAATTTGAGGAAAGTTCACCACGCATGATTGATCGCATGAGTTCTAACATTTCATCATGAAAAATCTCACGATGTTCAATACAACGTAATAGTGCTTCTTGAGGGGTAATCGCCATATGTATACCTGTTTTAACTCTTCATTTTTAGAAAATTATTTAATAGCTCATGCCCGTATTCTGACAAGATAGATTCTGGATGAAACTGTACACCTTCGATGGGAAATTCTTTATGTCGAACCCCCATAATTTCTTCATCCTCGGTAACCGCTGTGACCTCAAGGCAGGACGGTAGAGTTTCTTTCGAGATCGCGAGCGAATGATACCGAGTAACCTTAAATGATGCGGGTAGTCCTTGAAATACACCACGGCGTTTTGAATAGATCGTATCCACCTTGCCATGCATCACTTGACGGGCCCTGATGACATCACCGCCAAAGGCTTCACCTATGGCTTGATGTCCTAGACAAACACCCAATATCGGTAGCTTGCCAGCAAAGTGCTGAATCGCCGCAATCGAGATACCCGCCTGACTTGGGCTGCAGGGGCCTGGTGAGATACATAGATGGGAAGGATGAAGTTTTTCTATTTCAGGAAGAGTAATTTCATCATTCCGATAGACCACCACCTCTTCACCTAACTCACCAAAATATTGCACTAAGTTATAAGTAAATGAATCATAGTTATCAATCATGAGAAGCATGAAGACCTCCCTGCACGATTTCTGCCGCACGTAAGACTGCCCGTGCTTTAGCTTCTGTTTCAGCATATTCAGATTCTGGGTTAGAGTCAGCCACAATTCCCGCACCAGCTTGGGAGTGAACCCATCCGTCTTTAATCACACCTGTGCGGATGATGATGGCAACATCCATTTCGCCAGAGAAAGATAGATAACCAGCGGCACCACCATAAGGTCCTCGCTTCGTAATTTCCATTTCATCAATAATTTCCATTGCCCGAATTTTTGGGGCACCAGACAGAGTACCAGCAGGGAAAGTTGCGCGTAGTACATCCATATTAGAGACCCCATCTCGAAGTTCTCCCTCCACCGAGCTCACAATATGTTGGACATGAGAATATTTTTCGATGGTCATTTTTTCAGTAACTTTCACGGAACCAATTTTCGCAATACGACCAATATCGTTTCTCGCCAAATCAATCAACATGACATGTTCTGCAATTTCTTTTGGGTCGGCTAATAACTCTTTAGCTAACTCGGCATCTTGTTCAGGGGTTTTACCCCGAGGGCGTGTTCCTGCCAAAGGACGAACAGTGACCGTCCTCGTTTTTTGTTGACTCTCTGGGACAGAGATCGTTTCTTGACGCACTAAAATTTCTGGCGAAGACCCAACTAATTGGTGATCACCGAAGTCATAAAAATATAAATAGGGTGATGGGTTGAGGGACCGCAAAGCGCGATAAAGACTTAATGGAGACTCAGTAAATGGTTGGCTGATTCGTTGCCCAAAAACCACTTGCATACAATCACCAGCCAAAATATATTCTTTTGTTTTGATGACTTTTTGGATAAATTGTTCTTTATCAAATAAACGCACTGGTGAAGTTTTTTTAGTGGGTAAAAACTTATCATTCTTTATTGGCAGATCAAGACTTGCTAGTAAAAATTGCAATCTTGTATGAGCCTTTTCATAGGCATTTGTGTCGCCAGGATTGGCATAAACAATTAAATATAATTTACCGGCCAAGTTATCAATCACCGCCAATTCTTCGGTTAATAATAACTGAATATCGGGTAAAAATAATTCATCCTTTGGCGCTGATTTTGCTAATTTAGGTTCAATATAGCGCACAGTATCATAGCCAAAATAGCCTGCTAAACCACCGCAAAATCTCGGCAAGCCTGGCAAAATCGCAGCTCGAAATCTTTTCTGAAAAGCTTCAATAAACTCTAAAGGATGATCATGATTTTTCTCTACAACAAGATCATTTGTGACAACCTCATTGATAGGGAGTTCTGGCGTACCAGTGCTACGGATTAACGTTGCCGCAGGAAGACCGATGATAGAGTACCGACCAAAGCGCTCCCCTCCAACAACTGACTCTAGTAAAAAGGTATTCTTAGATCCTACAGCTTGAGTGAGTTTGAGATAAAGAGATAAGGGTGTTTCTAAATCTGCGAGAGCCTCGGAGACAAGAGGTATCCTGTTGTAACCCTGGTCAGCCAGAGCTTTAAATTCTGCGGGACTCATATAGCAGTTGCCAGTTGGGCTCTCATTTCGGAGATTACTTTTGCGTAATCTGGTTGGCTAAAGATTGCTGAACCTGCGACAAAAGTATCTGCACCTGCCGCATAGATTTGAGCAATATTTTTGACGTTGACCCCACCATCAACTTCAAGTCGAATTTGTCTTCCTGTTTTTTCTTGATGCGCTTGTAAGATTGCTTTCGTTTGCTGAATCTTTTGGATCGTCGACGGAATAAATTGCTGGCCGCCAAAACCAGGGTTGACTGACATTAACAGCACGAGATCAATTTTATCTAAGACATAATCTAGAAAATGAAGCGGCGTTGCGGGATTAAAAACTAGCCCGGTTTGACAGCCGTTATCCCGAATTAAGCCAAGGGTTCGATCAATATGGGTACTTGCTTCTGGATGAAAACTAATTAAGTTTGCACCAGCTTTGGCAAAGTCAGGAATAATTCGGTCAACCGGCGCAATCATTAAATGAGCATCAATGCACACATCAGAGCCATTCTTTTTCGCATAAGGTCGAATAGCTTCACAAACCAGTGGCCCGATAGTTAAGTTCGGGACAAAATGATTATCCATCACATCAAAGTGAATCCAATCTGCACCGGCATCGAGTACGTTTTTGACTTCCTCGCCAAGGCGGGCAAAATCTGCCGAGAGGATGGAGGGTGCAATGATCGGAGCTAATTTATTTGTCATACGACTATTTTAACTTGTGTACTCTGTAATGATTCGTTGCATTTCTCTTACACTTCTAAGAAAATGACAACATGACACAATTTTCCGCTCAAATTTCAGTACAAGTTCAGTTTTTGGAGGAGCAGTCCAACCCTGAGCAAGGCCAATATCATTTTGCCTATACCCTATCCATTAAAAATGATGGAGAAATTCCATTTCAGCTCATTGCGAGACAGTGGATCATTACTGACTCTGATGGAAATGCTCAACAAATCAAGGGTTTAGGTGTTGTTGGTCAACAGCCTTTATTAAAAGGTGGGCAAGCTTTTGAGTATACGAGTTGGGCGACAATACCCACCCCAACAGGTACGATGAAAGGTACTTATTACTGCATTTCTGAAGACGCTGAAATGTTTGAAGTACCAATTCCTGAATTTACTTTAGTCATGCCAAGGGTTTTGCACTAAAACGACATCACTCTTTTTTTCTTCCCATCATTGTCCACACGATGATAAAAAGTAGGATAAAAAGTGCGACTCCAGCTTCTGCAACGAGCAACAACATTGGGTATTGATCTAATAGATCTGCAATCATTTTATTTTCTTTATTTATGAAAAAGTTCGTAGTTATTCCGATGATGTGGGTAATTTGCTTAGTTATTTTACTCTCCGCTTGTACCTCGCAACCGGTGAGACCCCCTAAACCTCAGGAAAAATTAATCGAAAGTCCTAGCAGCTACTTCAATCAATACCCTGCAGCAAAATATGTTTTGAGTACCTGGCGGCAACTTCCATCATGGGATGAAGATCGTCTTGAGCAAGCTTGGCAAGCATGGCAAAGAAGTTGCCAAAGCTTGAATAAGACAAAAAAAGATGAGTGGCGTCAAGTTTGTGACCAAGCACAAAAAGTAGACCCTCAATCAGGTCGTGCAATACGAGAGTACTTTGAGAGTTATTTTAACGTTTGGGAAATTCGCCAGGCGAAGGACTTAAAGCAATTTCCTCAAGGAAGTAACCAGGGGTTGATTACCTCATACTATGAGCCAATTTTAAAAGGGGCCCTAACCCGACAGGGAATTTATCAAACTCCCCTTCATGCATATCCTCCAAGTTGGCAGTCTTCACCTACTGCGCTGCGACCTCCACGGGCAGCTTTGATGAGTAGCGGTGCTCTTAATGGCCTGGAAATTGCTTGGGTAGCGGATCCAGTTGCAGCAGCATTTATGCAGATACAAGGCTCTGGAAAAATTCAGTTAGAAAATAAAAAGATATTGCGTTTAGGCTTTGCTGGAACGAATAATCAAACCTTTGCTTCATTTGCGAATTGGTTAATTCAGCAAAATGAAATGACCTATGCACAAGCAAGTATGCAAGGGATATCTGAATGGGCAAAAAAAAATCCTCAACGCGTTCAAACTATGTTGAATGCAAATCCTCGATATGTTTTTTTTAAAGTTGATAGTTCTACTTCATCTCTAGATGGCCCGATAGGAAGTATTGGTGTTCCACTGACATCTGGAAGAAGTATTGCAGTTGATTGGCAAGCCGTTCCGAAGGGGGCTCCAGTCTATCTTTCGACCACCGAGGCAGATTCTGGACAAGCTTTACAGCGTTTAGTTTTCGCACAAGATACAGGATCAGCCATTGTTGGCGGAGTTCGAGCTGATTATTATTGGGGGTCGGGTGACAGCGCAGGGGAGAAAGCTGGCAAGATGAAACAAGTAGGTCGTATGTGGGTGATACTGCCAAAAGGGGTCGGTGAGTAGATTATCTTTTAAAGATTAGTTTAAAAATGCTTTAGCAAGATGTACCCAATAGCTAGCTCCAATAGGTAATAAGTGATCATTAAAGTCATAGGAAGGGTTGTGGAGATGGCAAGGCCCCATACCATGCCCAGTGGAACGATGAGTACCATCCCCATTGCCAATAAACACGTAGCAACCAGGCACTTTCTCTAACATAAAGGCAAAGTCCTCAGAGCCCATTGTTGGTTCAATATTCTCAATAAATTGATCTATACCAAACTCTTCTTTAATCACAACTTCAGCAAATTTTGTTTCATTGACATGGTTAATCAACGGCGGATAGTTTCTGATGAATTCAATTTCTGCAGCACAGTTAAAGGCTTGAGCTGTTCCGTGTGCAATCTCTCTGAGACGATCCTCTAAAAGGTCTAAAACAGGATTTGTAAAGGTACGGATCGTTCCGCCAAGCCAAGCATCATCGGGGATCACATTACTTGCAAAGCCAGCATGAATTTGCGTAATAGACATCACAGCGGTATCAACGGGTTTTTTATTACGGGTAATAATGCTTTGTAACGATCCAACGAGTTGTGCAATGGCATAAACCGGATCAGCACCATTGTGAGGGAGTGCGGCATGTGCCCCTTTACCGCGAAGGGTAATTTTAAATTCATTACTAGAAGCCATCATCGGTCCAGCGATGACGCCAAAACTACCCTCTGGCATTCCTGGCCAATTATGCATTCCAAAAACGGCATCACAAGGAAATAAGGTAAATAAACCATCTGCCATCATTTCTCGGGCACCACCACCACCTTCTTCAGCTGGTTGAAAAATCAGTTGAATCGTACCCTTAAAATCACGATGGGATGAAAAGTATTGAGCAGCGCCCAAAAGCATTGCCGTATGACCATCATGGCCACAGGCGTGCATTTTTCCAGCATTTTTTGACGCATGCGAAAAAGTATTATGTTCTTGTAAAGGGAGTGCATCGATATCTGCTCGAAGCCCAATCGATTTACCAGCGCCCAAAGTTCCTTTAATGGTTCCAACCACACCAGTTTTCCCTAAGCCAACGTGAGTATCAATACCCCATGCTTTTAATTGCTTAGCGATTAATTCAGAGGTTCTAAACTCTGTAAACTTTAATTCAGGATAGGCGTGAATATCATGGCGGATCGCTTTGATGATATCGAGTTGATCAATAAATTCTGGAAAAATTTTCATAATAATTTATTCACTGTGAATGAACCATCTTATCTCAAATTAAAGAAAATGAGTTAAGAATTCATTTTTATCCAAAACGCGTCACAAACCCCCTTGCTTTATCTGGGGGATAAGTGACGTAACATGATGTAAATGTTGCTGCTTTAGTCTAGCACTATTAAAATATACAGTATATTTCGATGACGAAAACCCTTTCATTACGCGTTAAAGATAAGTACGCAAAATTCCTGCTTTCTCAAAGTAAGGAAGTTAATTTCGTGTGGAATTTCGTTAATGACTTGTCCTATACTCATACCAAAAAAACAGGCAAATTCTTTACGGCTTACGATTTAAATCAATACACTACTGG
>CAIPQU010000066.1 GCA_903867305.1 uncultured beta proteobacterium | reverse complement strand
TTACTTATTGTGCAAGTTGGTAGGGGGAAATTATGACCTGTAAAAGATGTAATTCTGAAACAAGCAATACTTGGGATTGTGACTGCCAGTATGAGAAGGTAGACCCTATGCTTCGGGCTAAGATTTTGGCCAAGTTGACGCCACAAGAGCTAGATCCTGAGATGTACTCAGACTCGGATTCATGGGGTTCAACTGAAGTTGATGGTGTTGATTACGACCTGAATTTTTGGTTTGACGAGGATAAATTCAAAATAATCGCCCATTTTTTAACCGAAGAAGGTGGCGTAACTGTCACCGACAACACGCGCTTTTTTAAAATTTTAACCAAAACTTGCAAGATGGAGGGGGAAGAATGACACCACAAGAATTGTATGAACTGCTAGACAAGGCCGGAATCTACTATGAGGTTGTCGAGGTCTTTGAGGGCTTTAGATGGATTCGCTTTGATGTTGAAGAAGAAACAAACGAGGAGAATGAAGAATGAAAACAATAGACAAAATGAGTTCTGCTGAATGGCAAGAATACAGAGAGGACAAACTGATTGCATATTTAAATGCTGGCAATGAGTTAAAACCCGACCCCGATTGTGGCTCATGTGATCCTGATAATGATTACGTTTGCTTTCAATGTGAGATCTGTCAAATTGATTATGAAGGAACAACAAAATGAAACTACCACCAATTGACCAAGCGTTTTTTGACTTGTATTCTGGACGTATATCCGAGTGCGATGATGAAACCATATTGCGTTTTTTAACATCCAAAGATGAAAATGAAGTAGGTTGGCCTTATTACACGCATCTAATGGATACGAATATTGCATTCGAGGCGGGTATTGAGTACGGACGGAAGAATCCAGTCGAGGAGAAAGAATAATGAATTACGAACAATGGGAAGAAAAGTACAAGCCGATCAATAACCCTTTTACTGAAAATAACCTATTCGAAACCTTTGGCGAAGAATACGATTTTGTTGAAAGGGTCAATCCTTTAAACGTCTGGACGTTGGTAGACGGGGAAGATGGGACATACATAGTCGAAGGACTACACTATGTGAATCGTGTTGGGTATTTTATAACCGGAATATCGCACAACAACGAGAAAATTGAGGTTTTGTATATGTCTGATCCAAAATAATGAAATACCAAGTTAAACTCAAATTAGGCGACATAGAGTTTAAAATAGAGATCAGCGCATTATCCAAGAAGGATGCGCTGAAATCTATGCTTCAAACCGCTCGCAGTTACCCTGAAAAAAGGATGGCCATTGTCTCCATCAACAAAATCTAGCTTTCTCATACACCTAATCCAAGAAGACAATGGATTGGTGTATGCTCTAAGCGATATCATTGGAGAGGGTGAAGATGTGATCAAAATTGGCCTAGAGATCATGTCTACCCTTAAGAATGCTTCTATGAATGGGGCGAACATCTATGTTCACCCATCACTCTATAAATCTAAGCTCAATTGACGCGCTGATTCTTCTATCCCTACACGCATTTGGAAGTCGTTAAAGTCTTCTCCATCTACTGAACTTAGCCAATAGGGTAGGTTTAGACTGGTGTAAACGTTTACACCGGCTGGATCGTGGTCGGCAACTATGAACGGATTGTCTAAGTTGGTGGCTATTTTTTTCATATTTCCCGCGCTAAAGCATATGTGTATCGTGTATCGAATTTTAAGGGCTCTGAGCGCTTCTCTTAAAGACAGGCCAGTAGCATATCCCTCGACCAAGAAGTCGCGTCCTCGGTTGTCTATGACGAGCTCTGCACCGCCAGTTTGCTGTCCAGTTAAGAATCTTTTACTTCCAAGTGGATCAATCATCTGGCAACCGCATAGGTTTTGGCCTATTCGCATGGGCACTATAAGCAAATCATGCCAAACAAATCCCTTTTGATTCGGGAATCCCTTCTTTACCAAGTACGGATGAAGTTCTCGCTTGCAACTTCTGAGTATGTGGGTTGCTTTACCTACCGCCCGCCTATATCCATTTTGCCTTTTCTCCTCTGCCTTTTTGGCCAAGTCGATCAATTGCCCGCGTTCCATCTCTTGGTCTCCCTTCCACACTTTGACCTCTTGCATAAGTGCATGGTTTTGAATAAACGCATGGTCACCCATGTATTTAACCGCTCCATTCCTACTGTTGGGATGATCTTCTGTGGGAAATCTTTTCCAAGAACCGAGCGGAGGAATTGAGTCGATCAAGATGCCGTGCTCTCTTGCAAAATCTATTAAATCGCTCATTTGATTCTCCCTGTTTTATAAAGATACGCCCTGATACTCTTGTATATATACCGCTCGCAGTCTGCATCTGGAGGAATGGTTCCATTGTGTAAACCTTTAGGCCAGACACCGAATCTTTGCTTGTAAGTAGCAAACGCTCGGCTTTCACTCCAACCCTTGTGCCTGACATGCCACTGAAGCATAGACCAGAACTTCTGCTTAAAGTCCATGTTCACACCGCTATCAAGCTCATGCAATGAGCCTGCGACAGACTGAACCATGCTCTTTCTTTCCCTTTTATACCCACAAGACGGGCAAGTATCACTCTTGGCCGGCCAGATATGTCCACACTTTGGGCATTTGGCTGCAGTTTTCTCTTCTGGAGTAAGTTCTTTCTTGGTTTTCTCTTTTGAATCATCCAGTTCAGATACCCCATTCTCGAAAATATCCTCCCAATCCGTCCTGAATCTTAAGAAATTACCCGAGTGATCTAACCAGAGCGCAAACTTCTTGTCGGTGGAACTCCTCATTACCCGACCCATTTGTTGGATATGAGAAGATAAAGACTTAGAAAATGGCCTCGCGGACACCCCTATCATCACATCAGGGACGTCAAATCCCTTCGTGAGTATGTCAGTAGCAATCAGTCCGTCGATGGTCGTATCGGGCTTGGAGAAGTCCTCTATGACCTTTTTCTTCAGGTCGTCGTCCTCTTTGTAAGAGATCGAGATGAAGTTGTAACCCGCCTCCTTGAACTTCTTGGCCAAGTCTTCTCCGTGAGCTACACCGGCACAGAACACAATGGTCTTTCTCGGACCGCCAAATATCTCTGTGGTTTTAGAGATCCATTCGGCCACAATATCCCCTGTGATCTTCAGGGCTCGGGTGGTGACTTCGTCCTGAGACCATTCTCCCGCGACCTTCTTCGCCCCTTCCATGTTGATCTCTTCTTTGGCGATAAAGACCTTGAGTGGCGCCAAGTGACCATCGTCCACTAATTTCTTGGTGGTAACAGTACTGACGACATTGTCGTAAATCTTTCCTAAACCCTTTGTGAAAGGGGTTGCAGATAAACCCACGACCATGACATCAGGATTCGCTTTGATGAATTCCACAGTCTTTTTACGAGTTGTGTGGGCTTCGTCAATGATCATCAGCTTCAGATCAGGGAAATCGTTTCTCTTTTCAAGTGTCTGGGCTGAGCACACCTGAATACTTTCATAGGGTCTGTACCTCCAATGCCCCGCTTGGAGGACTCCATGATCGATGTCGTAGCTCGAAAGTCTGGTAGACGTCTGGTCGCAAAGAACGATTCGGTCTAAGATCATCGCTGACCTAGTTCCTTTTTTCTTTGCCGCATCCAGTAGCGCAATCGCTATTTCCGTCTTACCAGACCCCGTGGGGCTTGCTAACATTTGCTTTTTATATCCCTTAGCGAATCCTTCTCTGAGTTTTTGGATCGCTTCTTCCTGGTAATCTCTTAGATTCAATGACATGATTTCTCCTGCCGGACGTAGCTCGCCGGCTTAAGCTTGTTTCAGTTTCTTGGTAAGCATCGCCACTTGACGTTTTAATGCAGCATTTTCGTTTTGGTATTGATCTCTGCTTTGCTTTACTGCAACCAGATCGATCTTAAGTTTACGCACTTCCTCGCGCAAGGTGGTTATTGTCTCTTTGGCTTTCTCTTTATCAGTAGAACTACCCTCTAGATGCTTGATGGCCAAATCATCCTGTAAGCGTTCATTCTGCTCCTTCAGGGTGGCGTTTTGGTCGGCCAAGTAGTCTAGCGCCTGCTGAGCTTCTTCGTTTTCTTTGATGTCTGGCTCTTGAGGTTCTTTCTTTTTCTTAGTGCCGGACATGGTCTTGGTGGCACCACTTTCAGCCTTGTACTTTATCTTATCTGGCTTTTTACCTTTACGCATCTTGGATACAAATGTATTTGACACACAGCATCGTCTGGCTATTTCTCTATCCGACCAATCTCCAAACTCAAAGTGGTCAATCATCTCCTGTACGTTCTTGCGTTTGTCGTCATTTGTAAATGGTAGGCCATGCAAACCATTGGCGCTTTTGGAGTAAAGAATAGCTTCTGTCAGCGTGCCGTTAACGACTTCAGCAGAGATATCCTTTTTACCATTCTTTTTACAGGCGAAAAACCGGTGGAATCCATCGGCCAGATAATGATTATTACCATCGTGGTAGATCATGACGGGTGGAAACTCCGCCCCATCTGCCATCATTTCCGCATAACTGTTGATCGTGTTTTCGTCAATTGAGCAGCGAGACTGTGTCCCACAATCAAGACGAATTTTTTCTAGTTTTACCAATACCATTTACTTTCCTTTCATTGTCCAACCGGCTAAGAAATATAGCCATTTTGTTTGGATGTTTTTGTTGAAATACCTCGTCCCAGTCCACAAACCTTCTAGGTGTTTACCCTTTAATCTCATGTACTCCTCAAACTTCTTTTTTACTTCAATCGTCGAGTTCATAATCCCTCTCTTTCCAATCTGGATCAGTGAATACCAAAACCGGTGTGTCTATTCCTATATAAGCTCCTTCTATGTTGAATTCAAAATACTCAAGCGCCTCTTCTTCAGACATCCCGTCGTTCAGTCTTAGAATTTCTATCATTGCGTCAGCGCTATAAACCAACACCTCTACCGTAATTTGATCACGCCAGATATTGGCTACACCGATAACGCATTCGTCAAAACCGTCCCATTGCTTCATGAATTTTTTCCTTTGAGTTTTTCCTCTATCAAATGGTAAAAAAGAATCAAACCTTTTCCATCATGCTCGGTAAGTATGTCTTGGTACTCTTCGTCCGTTAACCCAACCCATTCTTTCTTACAAAATCCTCCATAGTTGGAACACATTTCTGAGCGCCACTTGGATTCATTTACACGTTGCGTCTCTTTGCACTTTACTGCAATGCGCTCAAACTCTTCATCTTCTTCAGTCATGATTCTTATCCTTCAATTTTTCAACCGAGGTATGAAATCCTTTGTCCCAAGCCTTCGCCCAACAGATGCTCCACAGATCATAATACGCACCATTCAAAGGAAAGCTAAATTCCTTGTCATCCAGAAACATTTTTTTAACATCCTTGCGTTTTATAAAAGCCTCCC
>CAIPQU010000065.1 GCA_903867305.1 uncultured beta proteobacterium | reverse complement strand
CGGCTAATAAACTATCGATTAATTCTTTTGGTACTACTCGTTTTGCTTCTTCGGTCATAATTTCTCCTTTGGAGTGGGTTCTCACCCATTATTAAACCGTTTACACAAAATTTAGTACACCCCCCGCGAAACAGATCAATGTATTTGAGCGAAATAGACTCCCAATAGGATTAAATCTTCAGTCTTATCGAAAAATCCTTTGGGAGTACGTAGAACCTTTAATAACCCATTAGAGTTATCTTGCCCAGTTCTCTTTCACGAGGGTACTATCCAGTCTTTTGATATTTTAGTACTGGCTTCTTCAATTTGTTTGACAGATTTTTGTATCAACAAGAAGTCATTGATCTTAAAAAGGGTATTGAATTGAGTTAATGAATGCAGTTAATTAGGTTGAACACCTGCTTTGATTAATAAATCGTTTAAAGTGTCAATTTCATTTTTCAGGTGTGCCCGCAGGGCAGCCGGTGTTGCTTGATCAATACTCACCGCTGAAATTCCCATTCCATCAAGACGCTTTTTTACCTCAGGATCTGCAACGGACTGTTGGAGGGCAGTAGTCAGTTTTTCTAGAACGGCTGGTGGCGTTCCTTTCGGTGCATATAGCCCGAACGAAATATTGATATCCAGCCCCTTGATGCCTGCCTCAGTAATTGATGGGGTATTGGGTAACGAAGGTAATCGATTTTTATTAGCAGCAGCGTACGCCTTAATTTTTCCCGCTTTAATCGGTGGTACGGTGCCAGATGTTTGATCACACATGAGATCTACCTGTCCACCCATGAGGTCGATCATCGCAGGGCCGGTTCCTTTATACGGAATTTCAGTCAACTTCACACCAAGAACTTTCATCATCAATAAGTCACATAAATGAGAGGCTGATCCTAGGCCTGCGTTTGCAATACTAATATTATTTTGATTCGCTTTGACATAGGATACGAACTCGTTCAGGTCTTTTGGTGGAAAGTCATTACGCGCAACAATGAGCATTGGGCCATTCGTCGCTAAGCCAATAGGCTCAAAATCATCGACCGGGTGATAGCTTAAGTTTTTATACATCGCCATATTGGTCGCATGACTCACGTGAATCATCAACAAGGTATAACCATCCGGCTTTGACTTCGCTACTTTGGCGGTACCAATCGAGCCCGATGCTCCAGAGGTGTTATCCACCAGGATTTGCTGCCCTAGAATTTTTTGCATAGACCCCGCAAATAACCGCGTGATGGCATCGCCAGGACCAGCAGGAGCGTAGGGCATCACCATGGTGATTGGTTTATTTGGATACTCTTGTGCATGGACAACCATGCTAAAGAAAATGGAACAGAGAACAAATGCCGTTGTTGATAAAAATGAGAGAGGTTGAAAGTGGATTCGCATATTTCCTACTTTTATTGGTTCATCGGAGGAGTGATCGTCAACTGAAGTTAGTTTATCATCACGCGTTATCAGAGGATGTATATTGAAAGAACGTAGCCAAAGATAGCATTCAACATGGAGAAGGATATTTTCGATAGCGAACTCATCATATTTTGATTAGCACTTATTGTGCTATTTGATTCAATAATTGCGCCAGTCGTTGCCCACCTAATAACAGTCGATCTTCAAGAACGGGTGTGAATTGATGGATATAGGCTTGGTCAACTTGCTTTTGCGGATAGAAGTCATTTGCTTGCACAATTCGGCAAGACTCTATAGCTATATTGACGGGGTTGGTATCTAGACTTTCTGGAGTATTTTTTCTTTTGGCGAGAAGTCGAGTACTCAACTGCTCTGTCGATTCGTGGAAGTTTTTGATCAAACCCGAATCCCAGACTGAGTGAAGATTAGTTCCTTTGCCAAAGGCTTGGATCTGATAGGTGTTACCACCCTTGTCATTCCCAAAACCTGCATGAAGGGGTTGATGGATATCACCCATGAGATGAACGACATATTTGAGGGCATGTAGTTTTTTCTGATCAGAGTTATTCGACTTCAAGGTCTTAATTTGTTTATTGAGAGCTTTGACGATGCAATCTCCATTCTTACAGTCACGCTCAGGTATATAGTTGCACGAATTTTGAGGAAAGTTAATGTAATGCCAGGGTGCCGTTGTTTTTGATTTGTGTTCATCCGCCCAAGTAGAAATACTCGCTAAGGAAACTTCAGACTCGAGCGCTAATAAGCGATTGATTGCTTGTGTGGCTTTAGGCGTTAATGAGCTTTGGGCAATTTGTGCAATCACTTGATGTCCTTCAGTGCCCCAAGCAAAAACCGTATTGGTATGCATTAGAAGGAGGACAACTGAATGCAGAATTAATAATTTTTTTAATGTTCTCTTTAGTATTGTTTTTGGTATTCTCATTTTCTTAATATAACTGAAATCAGCTCTATCTTAGAAAAAAGAATGTTCAATGATTCCTAAAGAATTTTTCGACCACCTAATCTCTCAATCATTCAATCGACTGCATCTAGCAGGCTAATCATTGATTCAAAAATGAGTGTCGGTCAATCCGATTTAATATTCGCTTGTTTCGCCACGCTAGACCATTTATTCAATTCTGCTTTGAGGTATTGATCAAAATCTTCCGGTGAGCTATTGACCATATCGATGCCTAGCTTATTCATTTTTTCACGAACATCGGGTGTGTTCATGGCTTGTTTAATATCATTTTGAATTTGGGTAATCACTACTTTCGGCGTTTTGGCAGGCGCTAAAACACCGGCCCACAACGCCGTCTGAAATCCAGGAATACCAGATTCTGCAACAGTGGGAACATTCGGCAACAAAGTCGAACGTTTGAGTCCCGTATAAGCGAGAGGCTTTAATTTTCCAGCTTCAATTTGTTGTAGAGCTTGTGAAGGACTACCGAGATTCAGATCAACCACACCAGACATGGCGTCCATCATCGCCGGCGCACCTCCAATATACGGAACATGAATCATTTTAATTCCTAAATTGGAACTTAATAACTCCGTGGATAAGTGATGAACTGTCCCTTCGCCTGGAGTGGAGTAGGTAATCGTCCCTGGTTTGGCTTTGGCAAGACCCGTTAATTCAGCAAGATTATTCGCTGGCAATTTGGGATTGGCCATGATCAAGAGCGGCGAGTCTCCAACTAACGTAACAGGAGCAAAGTCTTTGATGACATCAAAGGGGAGTTTAGGTTTAACGGCTGCAAGAATTACATGATTTGTCAAAATGACCAAAAGAGTATGACCATCTGCTGGAGCCTTGACGAGTAAATCCGCTGCAATGGTGCCGGCTGCACCGGGCCGATTATCCACCACCACCGTCTGTTTCCAATGCACTGCTAGACGATCTGCTAAAGCTCTCGCCACGATGTCCGCCATACCACCTGGAGGAAAGCCAACTAAAATACGAACGGGTTTATTCGGAAATGTTTCTGCTTGAGCCATATTGACAACGAGCGTTGTTATAAAGAGCGTTGTCACGAAGAGGATCAGTCGTATAAATGATAATTTCATAAAATGGTCTCTTGATAATGGGTTAACAAGGGCGCAGCAAGTTCCAGATTGGGTAATACCCCAATGCCTGGTGAAGAGTTCAGTTCAATCTTACCTGAATGAATCGTAGGTAATTGATGGGCTAATACTTCGCGTAATGGATTTTCGTTCACATCCATTTCTAGCAGTCCATCACCTCCAAGAGCGCAGAGTAAATGTGCTGACCCCATCAGTCCTAAGCCACTTCCTAGCCAATGGGGGCAGTAAGATTTACCAAGGTCAATCGCCTTTTTGGCAACGGCATAGTTCGCACTAATACCTCCCCATTTACCGATGTCTGGTTGGATCACATCTAACCAAGCACAGTGGATCGCAAAATCCTGGTCCCGTAAATTTTCACCACCAGCTAATGGTTGATTCAGTAGTTTTTTACACAATTGCCATTCTTCAGAGGGGCGATCTACTTGGATGGGCTCTTCAATCCAACGCAGTGGAAAATCTTGGAGTAAGGGTGCCATGTCTTTGATTTGATCGATCGTCCATCCCTGATTGATATCCACCATCAGACTTTCCTCTTCGGGTAATGTCGCAAAGATCTTTTTCAGAATAGGAATATCGATATCTGGCCCAAAGCCAATTTTTTGTTTGAATGCTCGAAAACCTTTTGCCCTTGATTCGATAACGACCTCAGGACCATCCGCAGGATTCAGGCCACTAGCATATACCGGTATGGGGTGCAGATTGCCGCCTAAACATTCAACGAGGGGGAGATACTGTTTGCGTGCATAGAGATCCCAGAAGGCGCAATCGATGCCAGCAATCGTTGCTGAAAAAGGCCCTGCTTCACCTGTTTGGAGTTGTAGCGTATGGGTTTTTTGTTGAAGCCATTGCCAACAATGACTTGGTGTATCAAAGGATTTATCTTGCAGTAAGGCACAGAGTATTTGATGAACAATATTGACTCGGTGTGGCGCGCTAAAAGAAGGCATGGTAGCGTAGATTTCCCCCCAACCAAAAGCACCATCTTGATCTTCTATTCTGACTAATAGCGCCGTACGAAGATGAATAGTCGCTAAAGTAGAAACTACGGGCTTGGTCACTTTTGCTTGATAGAGGTAGGTCTCTACTTTACGGATCTGGATTGGGTCAAGACGATGTTGAGGTCTTGCTAATAGAGCTAGGTCGATCATTTAAGGTACTCTAAATTCTGCAATCACATCAAGATCAGGATCATAGCCAAGACCAGGTCCTGTAGGTACTTCAAGAACACCATTCTTGAGCAATATGGAATCACCGAATGGATTACCACCTAAATCCGCAAAAGAGTATTCAATCATGGTGCGCTCTTCAAAGCACGCCGTCATGTGTAGGGTTGCAAGAAGTCCTGGACCAAAATAGGGCGAGTGCGGCATGACAGGGATGGCATGGTCTTTACACAAATCGATAATTTTCATCATTTCAGTAATACCCCCGATCTTCGTCACACTGGGTTGAGCAAAATCGACCGCTCCTAGTTTGAGCATTTCAGCAAAATGATAGGTACTCATATTGTTTTCACCGGCAGCAATAGGGATTTTTTTCAACTGTCGCACATTCGCTAAATTCGTAAAGTCCTCCGGAGGCCAAATCGGCTCCTCTAGCCAATATAGTTTGCTGGCTTCTAACTCAGTGATCATCTGCTGAGTTTGCTCCAATGACCAAGGGCAGTTCACATCCATCATTAATGGCATATTCATCCCCATCACTGCGCGTGCTGCTTGTACCTGCTCAACCCCTAACTCATGCAACTTAATAGCAGAAAATCCTTGTTGGAGCGCTCGTTCGGTATTACGTTGAACCAAATCCGGATTACCATAGCGCATCAAACTGGCATAGGCAGGTAAGGTAGTATGCCGTGCACCACCTAATAATTTACTCAAGGATTGTTGACTAGCTTTACCAGCAAGATCCCACAGCGCGATATCTAATCCAGAGAGGGCGTAGGTCACGGCACCTGTTCGACCTAAGATATGCAATTGTTTATGCAAAGATAGCATCAATTGCGCAATATTCTTTTCATCTTTACCCAGAATCAACGGCGCTACTAAATGTTCAAACGCTTGTCTAGTTGCAGGCCAAACGGATAAGCCGAAGGCTTCTCCCCACCCCACCAGACCAGAATCGGTTTCGATACGAATGAAAAGAATATCCATCATTCGTGGAATGCCCGCAAACGTCGGCTTAGGACCACCTATATCAAAAGGGAGTCGAACCGGAATTGCTTGTGCTTGCACGATACTCATGCTTGTCTCGTCGTTATAGACCCTAAGTCATCTTATTGATATTCGAAAAGTATACCTGAGGCGATGGATTGCTTTTCATGAGTTGATAGGAATGCACCGAATATCAAAAAGTTTTTATGCAGTCTGTAAAACGTGTTGCACTTCGTACTTGAATCTACGTCTTTTTATTTCTTAGTCATCCTCGAATAACTTCAGAACTCTATATTCAAGAGTAAAATTCGAAAAATGTTAACTTCAAAAGCACATCGTCTACTTCTCGCTTTGCTGGTTTGTATCAGCAGCCTCCTATGCTCTTGTAGTTCCATTCAGCTCGGGTATAACCAAGCTGATTTTCTGATCAAGTGGTGGATCGATGACTACATTGACCTGAGCTCAGATCAAGTACGGTTTTACGATCAAGCATTTCCTGTTATTGCTAAAAAGCATCGACAAGAAGAGTTACCCAAGGCATTACAAAAATTACGGATATTGAGCGCCAAACTCGATCAGCCTTTATTGATCGATGATGGGGTGATGTTGGTGAAAGACATTCAATCGTTTTCTAGAAATTCAGTCAATCTTCTTTTAGAGGATGCTTCCACATTGGCATTCATGTTAAAAGCCAATCAGATGGCACATCTGGAAAATGCATTTGTTAAATCGAATAAAAAATACCAATCTGATTATCTCAAAGGCACACCGGAAGAGCAGTTTGATCATCGAGTGGAAAAAGTGATTGAAAGGGCAGAGTCGATTGGTGGGAACCTGAACAAAGCACAAAAGATCCAAATTCGTGAGATTGCTAAAGAGCATTTGATGGACATGTCGATCGTCTATCAAACTAGGCTATTTAAACAACAATTAATATTAAAAACGCTAAAACAGATTATTCAAGATCAACCAACGCCATCTCAAGTCAAAACCATACTCAATCAATTATTAGACGATCTTGAATTTGGCAGCACCAAAGAACAAAAAGAATTTGAATCAAATCGACTGATGAATAGCGGGATTCTCATTGGAAAAATTTCACAAGTATTCGACGATCAACAACGTAAAAAATCGCAAGTGAAAATCCAGAACTGGGAAAAAGATCTTCAAAACTTGATTCAACATCCAAAAAAGTACTAAGCATATTTGACGGGTTATCTAGTAACTTGTAGCACAAGAGTATTCAACTCAAGCCAAAGTGCGAGAAATTTTTTTGTGTTTATTCTGTCCGGGATATATTGCTAAAGGAAGTTGATGTTCCCTTGCACTGGGCAAAATGTCATCAGTAATTCAATGGTTCAATTCTTTGATAAGAGCCAAGATGGCCCCAATTTTTAAATATTAATTTCTGCTTTGAGGGCTATCAAAAATTCAGTAAGCGCTAATTCAAGCTCATTCACTGAATCGATACAGTTTTCTTGCCCAGCGGTGATGATCGCTTCGGTTGCAGCGTTCATGGTTCGCTCAGCGAAGAAGATGCTGAGCATTCCTTTTAAGCTATGCGCACTTTTACGCACCAAATCCTGATCGCCATTGGTTAATCCTTCTTTGACCTGCTCTAAGAAAGAGGGCGCATCGCGCACGAATAAGCCCGAAATCTCATCAAATAATTCACGACTGCTATTCATGAGTTCCATCGACTTTTCAAAATCAGCTACTGACTTATCTACTGTGGAAGTAAGTTTATCCAATTTAAGAGCTCCTGGTGTAGCGATCGTATCTAATTCTCGCCAAAGTGCATCAGTATTGATGGGTTTTGATATATAGCCATTCATGCCGTGAGCTAAACATTCCTCGCGTGCTCCTGCCATGGCATGCGCAGTCATCGCAATGATAGGAACAAATCCCCCGCGTTTTTTCTCACCATGACGAATTTTCTCGGTAGCTTCGTAACCATTCATTAGCGGCATATCGACATCCATCAAAATCGCATCAAAGCTACCTGTTACCCAATGATTAAATGCATCAACTCCATTTTGAGCCAGAGTTACTTGATGACCTAACTTTTCGAGTAGCCGAACTGCTAAAGTCTGATTGACCATATTGTCTTCGGCGAGTAATAAATTGAGTGGCAACCTAGATTTTGGTAATGAAGATCTTTCGAATAGTTTTACATTTTTCTGATTTTTACCGAATGTAGTCATCATGGCATCCATTAACTCGGATTGTGAGATCGGTTTCATGACATAACTGGCGACACCCAACTCAATCAGACGAGTCATCTGTCCAATCTGACCTTCTGCGGTCAGCATCATCACTGTCGTGCAGGAATAACTAGGGTTGTTGTATATTTTGTTCGCTAGTTCAATACCGTTGATTCCGTTGATATTTATATCAACCAAGACAATCTGAAAAGGATTTCCACTCTTGAGGGCGGACGCCATTTCAATCATTGCGTTTTCTTCGCTATCAACAACTGTTGGCAACATTTCCCAGTTCTGCAACATTTTTTTAAGTAATCGGCGATTTGTGGAATTGTCATCGACAACCAAAACAGGAATCCCCGCAATATTTTTGGTGTTCTTCTGATTCGCTAATTGATCCGCCGGCAATTTACTGAAGGGTAATGTGAAAGAAAAACTACTACCTTTCCCATAAACACTTTCGAGCTCAATTCTTTCTCCACCCATTAATTCAACTAGTTGAGATGAGATCGTTAATCCTAAACCAGTTCCCCCAAATTTTCGGGTAGTGGAGGTATCGGCTTGAGAAAAAGACTCAAAGATCACTTGAAACTTATCACTAGGTATACCAATCCCTGTATCACGGACACAGAAACACAAATCTATTTGACCTTCAGATGGATTCGCGACAGTAGTTACCGATACTTCTATCTCACCAATTTCGGTGAATTTGATAGCATTACCAACGAGATTAACGATGACTTGGCGGAGTCGACCAGGATCACCGATTAATTGATCCGGTATAACTGAATCAATATTGAGAAGTAATTCAAGGTTTTTATTATGTGCCCGAATTGCTATAGTTCTCATCGTATTACGCAACATCTCTTCAAGTGAGAATTCGATAGCTTCAATCGTCATTTTGCCGGATTCAATCTTGGAAAAATCCAAAATATCATTCACAACATCGAGTAAATCGTCCGCAGAAATCTTTACAAGTCCGAGAAACTCCCTTTGTTCATTCGTAAGATCGGTATCGAGAACCAATTCTGTCATTCCAATAATGCCATTCATAGGAGTACGTATTTCATGGCTCATGTTGGCCAAAAAATCACTTTTTACTTTAACTGACTGTTCTGCAACTTCCTTCGCATTGCGTAAAACTTCTTCTGTTTGCTTGCGATCACTGATATCTGAATTCGTTCCCGTCATCCGCGAGGCTTGTCCTGCTTGGTCACGTTCCATGACCTTTGCGTGAGAGTAGATCCACGCAACCTCGCCATTATTTTGAACGATGCGACAGTCGATAGAATAATACTCAGATTGACCTTTGAGAACACTAACCAGATGTTGCTTGACTCTTTCTTTATCTTCAGGATGGATCGCATCAAAAAATTGCTCACTAGGGATTAATTGCTCTTCACTTTTCCCGCCCATCATCACTGACCAGCGTTCACTCAGATATACCTGGTTATTAATAATGTCCCAATCCCATAAAGCTAAATTCGATCCAGTTAGAGCAAGATTGAGACGTTCTTGTGTCATACGGATAAACAACTCGGTTTTTATTCGTTGAGAAATATCTTGAAACGACACTAATGCGCCAACGACTTCATTCTCCAACACGATAGGTTGTGCTCGGTAAGTGATGGAGATAAAAATACCATCATGCTTGATAAAGTTACTAGACCCTTCAATAGGCTTACTTACCTCAAGCACTCTCATTTGAGGGCTTTCATGAGCAGGGAATATCTGACCATCAAGTTGGTGGTGTTGCACGATTTCATGCATCAAATTTCCGATGAGTTCCCCTTCACGCCACCCCAACATTTTTTCGGCAGCAGCGTTCATAAACGTAATACGTCCTTGCAAATCGGTAGCATAGACGCCGTCACTCAAGGTATTGAGTAACGTGCGAGTCGTTTCAGTATTTTGAACACGAAGACGCTGGTTCAATTCATTTAATTCTGCAGCATTGATGGCCAGTGCGTTTTGTATCAGACGTTGTTCTTTTTCGACTTCTTGATAATATTGATCAACAATATTAAGAAATAACTCCTGCTTTTCATCAGAGATATAGTCTGTACCGAAGTGGCGTCGAAGTTGTCGTTCAAGTAAGCGATGCATAGACTTTACTTACTCGTAAATCGTCGTAAGTGTCATTGTTTGATTGTGTAACTGGCATTTCAAGATATCGCTAAAAGGCGCTAGTTCGCCATAGGAATAATATCCTGTAATCGTCGTAGATTCACCCAATTTTCCTTTTACTGCATCCAGCTCTTCCTCGGTCAATTGCCCCATCACTAAACGCCTTCCGACACAACTGACCACTAAGCATAAGCCAGCATTCTGAGCAGTTTCAGAGTGAGCAGCATCCGCAGCCATACCAGCATTTTCAATCAAATTATCCAAGTTGGTACGCATCAGTCTGCAGAGATATCCTTGAGGTACATCACCAGCAAAAGTGAGACTATTTGCCGACTCATCTACTGCCAGTAGGGTTCGAATCAAGGAGTGTTCAGATTTATCAGCTTGAATACTTAATGGAAAGCGTAAGCCACTCGCTGGCAAGTCTGCCGCTTGTTCTCCAAGATATTTTTATACAAAGCCAAGGCTGGTTGGTTATCGATTTCATAAACAATGTTACCCTTGGATTTAGTCACGATCCGATCTGCTCCAAATCCTTCCCATCCAGCAAAACAGCCACTTTTAATCGTCACAGCACCATAAAAGCCAAGGGCAACAATTCTTCCGCTTTTAGAAGATGCGTCGCCCATCACCCAGGTCTTTCCAAAACGTGTACCATCTCCAGCTAATCCACCTGTGACAGGGAATCCTGCTTGATTGAGCCCCATGGCTAGGTCGCTTCCATTGACAAGTTGACCATCAGAAAGAACAAATACATGTTTTAAGTCTGGTGAAGCTAACTCATCCATGAGCTGCTTTCCAAGCTCTGAAGCACACTTTCCAGAAACCAAATCAACAGTGGCCACACGAATTTTAGAATGCTCGAGATTGACAACTGTCGCAACGATATCCGGATCTGTAATCTCAACTCCTGCAATACTCCCCGAAGAGGAGCATCCGATGATGTGTGCTTTGGGAAATCTTTCACGTAACTCTAAGTAACAGGCATCTGTTTGAAAATAATCATTATCAGCAAAGACGAGAACTAATTGTGCTGTCGCATTGTAATTTGGTAATAACCCCCAACCGGAGTTTTTAGACCATCGTATTTGGCTAACTTGCATGGAGTCTCCCCATCTTATTTATTTTGAAATGTCATGATAGTTTTATCATAACAGCGCCCATCAAAAATTACACGTATTAATCTAGATGATTCAAAAAACTATATCTATTTTTTATCTTATAAAGATGGGTAATTGCCGATGTGAAAAGTTGCAGTATCAATTAGTGTATAAAACAATTTATCCAAAACGCGTCACAAAACCCCTTGCTTTAGATGGGGGATAAGTGACGTAACATGATGTAAATGTTGCTGCTGTTACATCAATTGAGTACCATGCTCACACAAGAATATGGTGCAATATTTGTCGGGAATGTATCAAGCAGTAAATGAGTAAAAACAAAGATGGCAAAGTCAACGCTAGACGCTGGCTGGTCATCACTCAAAACCATGTTGGAATATAAAAGCCGTCAGGCTGGCGTGATATTTGAGGAAGTAAATGAAGCGTATT
>CAIPQU010000064.1 GCA_903867305.1 uncultured beta proteobacterium | reverse complement strand
GGGATACAAGTAAAAGATGGGTTAGGCATGTTGGTTGAACAAGCAGCTGTGGCATTTGAAGTGTGGAGAGGAATTGCCACTCAACATCTATTAAATACAAAAATAATTTTAGACAACTTAAATAAAAATTAAAGACTTAGTTCAAGCTACAAACCCGGAAAATCAATGCCTGTAGTGGTTCTCAGCTCAAATGAACAATTAACCTTAGAAATCAATTTGTTTATTCCCCTAGATAAAAGTGGTGTAACTATTGGGGTATTAATTCTTATATTTAAATGTTAAAATGCATGAATATTTATTTAAAATTCATGCAAAAAATGATGAAATCATCCTTAAATTTAACTTCTGAGAAAAATGAAAGTGCTGTAGTAAGACTTCGTTCGTATTTAAAAAGTGGCCAGGTTTACAGGAGAGAGGACTTATTAAGCGCCTCTAATGCAGTAGATCGACATTTAAAACTACTAGTTAATTCAGGGGATTTAGAGAAACTGTCCCAAGGTCTTTACTATGCCCCTAAATTATCGATATTTGGTAAAGTCCCACCAAAAGACAAGGATTTGGTAAGAGTCTTTTTAAAGGAGGAAGATTTTTTACTATTTTCACCGAATAGCTACAACTCATTGGGACTGGGAACTACTCAGTTGTATAGTAAGACAATTGTTTATAACCGCAAGAGGCATGGCGTATTTAAATTGGGGAATAGAAATTTCGATTTCCGAATGAAGCCACGCTTTCCTAAAAAATTAGATAGAGAATTTTTATTAATTGATCTTCTTAATAATCTAGATGCTCTAGCCGAAAATATAAATGATATTTTAGTCAATGCTGAGAAACAGATTGCTGAGTTTGAGCCCTCTAAATTAAAGAAAGCAGTTTCAGATTATGGTGCTGTAGGCACTAAGAAAAAAGTTTTATGTTGGTTGCAAATTTTTCAGGAAGCGAATACTTGATGCTGTTACATGAACATAAAAATTATCAAGATTTGATTGCATCCATATCAGAAAAAATGGGAATTGACCCGACCTTAGTTGAAAAAGATTATTGGATCATGCATTGTTTGTGGGGATGACAAAAGCAGAATTTTAAATATGAATTAAAAGGAGGAACTTCTTTATCGAAAGGATTTGGAGTTATTCATCGTTTTTCTGAGGATATAGATATAAGAATTGAGCCACCACTTGAACGAAAAGTGAAAATAGGCAAAAATCAAAATAAAGATGCGCACATTCAATCTCGGTCTGATTACTATGATTGGATTACTCATGTTCTTCAGATTCCAGGCATATATGAGGTAAAACGAGATTATGCATTTGATGATGAAAAAATGCGAAGCGGTAGTGTACGCTTAAATTATTTATCCTCAACAGCATCATTGAGAGGATTAAAAGACGGCGTCTTATTGGAGGTGGGTTTTGATGATACTGCCCCTAATGAGCCGGTAAATATTTCATCATGGGCATATGATCACGCTATAAATTACGTCAATGAACTAGAAGACAACAGGGCAAAAAATGTCATGTGCTATTTGCCTGAATATACATTCGTAGAAAAGTTACAGACTATTTCTACAAAATTTCGACAATATAAAGAAGGGAGGGGCTTCCCCAAAAACTTCTTGCGACATTACTATGATTTGTATTGCTTGTTAGATTACCCACCGGTTAAAAAATTTATTAATACATCTGCTTATCACGCAAGAAAATTAAAACGTTTTCCAAGGTCTGATAATTTGATTATTTCTGAGAATCCGGCATTTCTATTGACTGAAAAAGAAGATCGAAAATTATTTGAATATGAGTATCAAAAAGTATCGGATTTATATTACAAAGGTCAACCTAACTTTAATGCTCTTGTAAAGCGAATTGCCCATCACATCCATGAGTTATAGGGCGAAAACATTTTTCATTTAGTTAGGATTAAATGCAAAAAAGTTGACATCGAGACTTAAGTTTAATGATGGTCTTAAATGGAAAAAATACCAAGATATGATTTCCGAGCCTGAAAAAACTAATCCATCCAGCCTTTGCGCTTGAAATACCAAAGTGGGGCGATGGTGGAAAGAGCCATTAAAACTAAGGCGCCGGGATAACCCAACATGAGTTTTAGTTCGGGCATGAATTCAAAATTCATACCCCAGATACTGGCTAGTAGTGTTGGTGGCATCAGACCAACGGACACAACAGCAAAAATTTTAATAATTTTATTTTGATTAATATTAATAAAACCAACGGTTGCATCCATTAAGAAGTTAATCTTATCGAATAAAAATGCCGTATGGTTTTCCAAAGAGTCAATATCTCGCAGAATTAAGCGCGCCTCTTCCTGCTGCAGATCGGAGAGAAGTTTACTTCGCATGAGGTAAGAAAGTGCGCGACGGGTATCCATCACATTTCTTCGAATACGCCCGTTCACGTCCTCTTCTTTTGCTATCGTTTCTAGAACAGTTGCCGCGATTTGATCGGTCACGGTATCGGACAACACAACTTTGCCTGCTTCTTCAAGGTTTTCATAAACCTCTTCTAATGAATCAGCGGAATATTCAGCATCTGTTGAATAAAGGTCAAGCAAAACGTCTTTGGCATCATTGACAGAGCCTGGGCGAAGGCGCGCACGCATCCGAACCAGACGGAAAACAGGAAGATCTTGATCATGAATCGAGAACAGCGTGTTATTCGTCAGAATAAACGCGACTCTCACGTTTTGTGAGATTTCATCTTCATCAAGTAAAAAGTCAGTCCGAATGTGTAAGTACCCATCCTCTCCCTCGAAGTACCTAGCAGAAGCTTCTAAATCGCCTAATTCTTCTAATTCAGGCAAAGTGACCCCAAAAGCTTCTTTAATCCAGCTCAATTCTTCGTCATCAGGCTCAATAGCATCGATCCAGATGGGATCATGGTACTTGAGAAGTTCATTACGATCTTCTACTTGTTCTTGAGCTAAACGTCCGTTTTGAAGGGTAAATAAATTGATCATTTGATGGGCTCAAAAAATACTTCTTAACTAGAATCAATAGAGAGTTTATATTATTAGGATGAATTAGGAACGATTTTATGACTATCAAAGCAAATTCCCCTGTAAAAAGTAGTGAAAACAACTTTATTCAGAAGTACCAAAAACGTGTTCAAGAACATGACACGATGTTATGTGTTGGCTTAGACCCAGACATTACCAAGCTGCCATTGGCATTGCCAGGGCATGGTGGAGCTATTTATTCTTTTTGCCGTGATATTGTCGATGCGACTGCAGATCTTGTTTGTGCTTTTAAACCACAGATCGCCTATTTCGCATCAGAGCGCGCTGAGGATCAGCTAGAACAGTTAATTGACTATATTCATCAAAATTACCCTGAGATTCCAGTCATTTTAGATGCCAAGCGTGGGGATATTGGTTCTACAGCCAAGCATTACGCCAGAGAGGCCTTTGAGCGCTATGGCGCTGATGCGGTGACCGTCAACCCTTACATGGGCTTTGACTCTCTTGAGCCTTATCTTGAGTATCCTGATCGGGGTATTTTTATTTTATGTAGAACTTCCAATCCTGGTGGGTCTGACTTACAGTTTCTGAATGTTGGAGACAGCTCACCACCACAAAAACTTTATGAAAAAGTTGCTTATTTAGCGGCTAATGAATGGAACAAAAATGGGCAAGTTGGATTAGTTGTTGGCGCGACATTTCCTGCTGAAATTACGCGGGTGCGAGAAATTGTCGGGGACATGCCCTTATTAATCCCTGGGATTGGTGCTCAAGGTGGGGACACCGTGGCAACTGTTCAGGCAGGTAAAAAAACCAACCTCTTGATTAACTCATCGCGGGCCATACTGTATGCCAGTAGGGATCAGGATTTCGCTCAAGCAGCCCGCAAAGCAGCGATCGCTACTCGCGACAGTATTCGTGCGGTTTAGGTCTGCTCAAAAGACTTTTTTAAGCGCCTCATCAGGCCATCTAGCGCGTAGTCACGGGCAAGGATACGAACTCGTGAGCGCGTCGTTTCTTCGATCAAATCTTCTGGTTTAAGCAAAAACACTCCTTCGCTATCAGCTTGGATTGCGCCATCCTTTTTGATAGCCCAACCAAAGCATACAAATCCCACTGGCTTTTCTGGACTTCCGCCAGTTGGACCAGCCACACCCGTAATACCAAGACCAACATCAGATCCACTGACGGTCATTGCACCGATAGCCATTGCTTTGGCAACCGCCAGACTTACTGCCCCATGCTGTTGGATTAAATCCATTGGAACGCCTAAATTTTGCTCTTTTGCCACATTGCTATATGTTACAAAGCCTCTTTCAAACCAATTACTGGAGCCAGCTAAATCTGTTAAAGATGCTGCGACCATACCGCCTGTGCAGGACTCTGCCGTAGTGATCGTTAAATGATGTTGAATGAGTAGGTTGGCGAGTTGGGATACCGCGTCATTGACCAGCGTTTGATTCATGAATAAAAACCCCAATGCTTAAAAATAGCCATCACCAGTAAAGTAAAAAATGCCGCGAGGAGATCATCAATCATGACCCCAAAGCCCCTAAAAGTGTTTGGCCATTGCCCCAAAAACCCCTCAGGTTTCCATTCTTTAAAAAAGGCATCGACCCACCCAATTGGCCCAGGTTTGACAATATCAAAAAACCGAAAAAGAATAAAAGCACTACATTGAAGCAACCAGCCTCCTGGTAAAACAAAAAATAAAATGATCCAGAAGGCAATGACTTCATCCCAAACCATCCCTGAATGGTCAAAGACCCCAAGCTCTTCTCCGGTTTTGCCACAAGCCCAAATACCCAATAAAAATCCGATCAATAAGAGGATTGCAATATCCAGCGGCGGCCAATTCGGAAATAAGGCGCCAAGTATCAGAGCGAATGCCCAAGCCCAAAGTGTCCCCACCGTTCCTGGCGCCAATTGACTAAGACCGCTACCAAAACCAAAAGCCACTAAGCGCCATGGGCGCTTTAGCAGCCAGGATAGATTCAGTAAAGTAGTTGATTCTGTAATATTCATGCTTTATTGAAAATGGTCAAAAGACTTGAGGTATTGTTTGGTCAGATCTGGTGGTAAGGGTTGATGATCGCGATCTAAGAGTTGCATGATTTCTTGTCCATCAGGCGGTGTAATGATTTCGCCAATGCGTGTTAACGGCAAGTGCAAATGTTCTGCCAGGATGGTGATTAGCTCACGATTTTTACGAGGGGCTGTAAAACATAATTCATAGTCATCACCGCCGCGCAGAGTACAAAGGCGACGTAACTCTACGGAAACATCTTTCAAAAGATCTGAACAGGCAATATCGTCTATCCACACGATTGCTCCAACATGAGAAGCATTGAGAATATGTTTTAAATCCCCCAGTAGTCCATCGGAAACATCGATGGCCGCATGTGCCAGTCCTCGAAGTCCTAAACCAAGCTCTACGCGAGGAATCGGCGCATCCATTCGAAAGGATTTTTCTTGCCAAGGAATATCCAATTGCCATTCCCCCCGACGCAGCCCCAGCACGAGACGTGCATCTCCAACCGAACCGGACAACCAAATATCATCCCCAACTTTGGCTAAATGCCGGCTGAGCGCTTGTTTTGGTGCAACATGACCAATGGCGGTGATCGATATAGATAGTGGCCCAGCAGTGGTATCTCCACCAATTAATTGGCATTGATAATGATCGGCGATGGTATGCAGACCACTAGAAAATTGTTCTAACCAAGCAGGGCTAATCTCTGGGAGAGAAATACTTAAAGTGTAGGCAACAGGCTTGGCACCCATAGCCGCAAGGTCTGATAAATTGACAGCCAAACATTTATGGCCTAAGAGTGTGGGATTTGCATCTTTGAAAAAATGTCGTCCTTCGATGAGCATATCGCTCGTGATAGCAAAAACTTCACCTATTGGGGGCGGTGCAAGTAAAGCACAATCATCCCCTATCCCTAAAAGAACATTTTGGGGAGTTTCTAAATCCGGCCTCATTTTAGAAGGAGTAAACTCTTTACGAGAAAAGAAACGACGAATAACATCGAATTCACCCATTGGATCAGGATCTTCAAAATTCATCATTGTTTCTAGCCGTTGTCAAATTAAATAGCGTAAAGTGATTAAACAATAAGTTTACGTGGTATAGGAAAAATATGAGTAAAAAGAACAGTAAAGCACAAAACGATCAGGCTGCCAACTTGCGCTTAGCCGCACTAGAGTATCACCAGTTCCCCACACCTGGAAAAATCTCGATTGCCCCAACAAAACAGTTAACAAATCAACGAGATTTAGCACTAGCTTACACACCTGGAGTTGCGTCCGCTTGTCTTGAGATTGTTGCAGATCCAGCGAACGCTTTTAAATATACAGCTCGCGGTAATTTGGTTGGAGTCATTACCAATGGAACTGCTGTTCTTGGTTTAGGCAATATTGGACCATTGGCTAGTAAGCCGGTCATGGAAGGTAAAGCGGTACTATTTAAAAAATTTGCTGGTATTGATGTATTTGATATTGAATTAAATCAAAACGATCCTGATAAATTAGTTGATGCAATTGCGGCATTAGAGCCCACCTTTGGCGGAATTAACTTAGAAGATATTAAAGCGCCAGATTGCTTTTACGTCGAGCGTAAATTGCGTGAGCGTTTGAAAATTCCGGTTTTCCATGATGATCAACATGGCACAGCGATTGTTGTCGGAGCTGCGATTACGAACGGCTTGAAGATCGTGAATAAAAATATTCAGGATGTGAAGTTGGTTGTTTCTGGTGCAGGTGCTGCAGCCTTGGCTTGTCTCAAGCTTCTGGTCGATTTAGGTATGCGAGTCGAAAATATTTGGGTAACTGATTTGGCTGGAGTCGTGTACGTCGGGCGTAAAGAGTTGATGGACCCCGATAAGGATGTCTTTGCAAAGAATACAGATGCACGAAAGTTGATTGATGTGATCGGTGATGCAGATATTCTATTAGGTTTATCTGCTGGCGGTGTTGTGAGTCAAGAGATGCTCAAAAAAATGGCGCCAAATCCTTTGGTTTTTGTACTGGCCAACCCGACTCCAGAGATTCATCCAGCGGACGTGATGGAAGTAAGACCTGATGCCATTATTGCCACAGGTAGAACCGACTATCCGAACCAAGTGAACAATGTGTTGTGTTTTCCTTTTGTTTTTCGAGGGGCATTAGATGTTGGAGCTACGACCATTACGCGTGAAATGGAAATTGCTGCGGTCAATGCGTTAGCTGAACTTGCTCGGGCAGAGCAAAGTGATATTGTTGCCTCTGCCTATGGCACGGGTAATTTATCATTTGGCCCGGAATATTTAATTCCCAAACCTTTTGATCCACGGTTAATTTCTATTATTGCCCCGGCAGTAGCAAAAGCCGCGATGGATTCTGGTGTAGCAACACGACCAATTGCTGATTTTTCTGCTTATCAAGATCAATTACAGCAATTTGTCTACCATTCAGGCACGCTCATGAAACCGCTATTTTCTGCGGCGAAAAAAATACCGAATAACCAAAAGCGTATTGTGTTTTCAGAAGGTGAAGATGAAAGAATTTTGCGTGCAGTTCAGGTACTTGTCGATGAAGGCATTCTTATTCCCATATTGATTGGTCGACCATTGGTTATTGAACGTCGTATCGAACGTCTTGGGTTGCGACTGGAAAGAAATGTCGATTACACCATTACTGATCCGGAACATGATGAGCGCTTTAATGATTATTGGAAAACTTTTTATGAGCTAACCAAGCGTAAAGGAGTTACTCCACAATATGCCAAGTTAGAAGTCAGAAGAAGATTGACTTTGATTGCAGCACTCATGGTCAGCAAAAATCAAGCTGACGGAATGATTTGTGGCATTGTCGGTAACTCTTCCGCACACCTGCACTATATCGATGCAGTGATAGGGCACGAAGCAGGTACAAGTGTTTATGCTGCAATGAATGCGCTTGTATTGCCAGACCGGCAATTATTTATAGTTGATACACACATTAACTATGATCCCACTGCACAAGAGCTAGCAGAGATTACGCGCTTAGCTGCCAATGAGATGAGGTCATTCAATATTGTTCCGAAGGCTGCTTTGCTCTCCCATTCAAACTTTGGGTCCTCAAACACGCCATCTGCGAAAAAGATGAGAGAAGTTTTAGCAATCTTACGAGAGACCTTACCGGAACTCGAAGTTGATGGAGAAATGCATGGTGATAGTGCCTTAAGTGATCAGATTCGGATGGGCGTTTTAAAAGATACGACTTTGAGAACGGAAGCTAACTTGTTGATCATGCCTAATTTAGATGCCGCCAATATTTCGTATAACCTGCTCAAGCAATCTGCTGGGGGTGGAATTGCGATTGGTCCGATCTTGTTAGGGGCTGCTAAATCGGTGCATATTTTGACACCATCGGCCACGGTCAGAAGAATTGTCAATTTGGCAACTTTGGCAGTTATGGGAGTTCAAACTCATCAGCCTAAGACAGAATAGCCGCTTTACGCCGCCACGCTAAAGCAATCATTCAAGTTGATTTGAGATAACTGGATGGCCCGCTTTTAGCGGAGTAGCTTTCCAGCTTGGCGTCCAGTTACTCTTCAATGAAGAGCTTTAATCACACCTTCCCCTTATTAGCTAGAGTGAAGTAAGCACACATTCACTAAGTTATTGAATTTAAAAACATTCTTTAGTTTTCGTGTATAAGACGTTTTGGTTTATTGAAGATGGCTTAATTTTTATTTATATATAAATCAATAACTTATTGAATTTTATACACAAGACTACTTGTCAAATTCAATAGAAAAGTGTAATCTTTACATACTATGATTACGAACATTCCAGAAAACGTTTCAACCGCTGGCTGGGAAGAAGATCAGATTGTTGATCACAGCCATGAGTCAACCCAAAACCACTCAGGTCATTATGAAGGTATGAGTATGCCAAGTTCATCTTCATCTTATTACAACTTATACCCTTCAGGGAATTTTATGCGCGATTTAAGTGCAATCCCTCCGAAGAAACCAGCGCCATCTTGGAGAGATGCTTTAGCCGTTCGTGACAGTGGACCTGCAGCCATGTTGAGAAGTGTAAGAACGAATATTGTTCAATCGATTCGTGCCTTTCGAACGGAAGAACTGATGGAAGC
>CAIPQU010000063.1 GCA_903867305.1 uncultured beta proteobacterium | reverse complement strand
GATGCGTGGATTTAATCCGAACGGAGTCATGTTGACAATAAAGACAGGCTGGCCTGACTTTGGGTTTACACCAAACCTCAATAATTTGACCGCGTTTTACCTGTTCGATTGAAAGATCAGGCAGACCTAGGATAGAATCTAAATGGGACATGGGTATTACCTCTATTAAAAAAGTTCGTCGAAAAAACTAGTTTAATAAATACCTTTGTCCCCCGTTTATGATGTAGAGCCGTTGTTTTGACGCAGATTGAATTGTTTCTAGGATTTCGTCAAACGTAGGGGTTGCGCCAAAAATCATGGTCGACATTTGTTCGTAATCTCTACGAAGTGCTGGAATCATTACATCGCTAGGATAGATTAAGAAATTACCCTCTGCTGCAGAATTTTGTTGTGAATCTTTATCAAAAAAGAAGATGGATGCATGCAGGGCGCATTCCTTACCAAGACTTGTATTTTTGATTGCATTTTGACCAACCGCATTATTCAAAAGCATGTGAAGGTCATAGTAATGGCGAGAAATACGATTGCCATTATTTCTTAAGCTGCCACGTGCATCAAACCAGGCTCGCAAACCATGAGCGATGACTGCCTTATCCCAAAAGGTTCTCTCTGGCGCTATGCAATTTACATTAGGCACATTCAAGTCACCACCGATAAATTCTTGGGCAACGTAGGGATTGATTGTGATGAGTCTGCTAGGATCTAACGCTGATTTGGCGCCGGCCTCAATCTTGACCTTGGATTCGATGTAGCCATCCTTGCCTGAAGATTCAAGTGAGGGATATTCAACCAGTAAAGTCTGTTGATCTTTATCGGTGGTATCAATGACAACCTTAAGTGCAGGGATCGAGATGCCTGCATTGTTTAATTCATTCTGAATTTGTAAAATAAGACGATCTTTAAGATCGCCCAGGATATAAGCTGAACAAGCAGCCTTAATGGCACCCAAGTACTCATTGCGCTTATTTCTACCCCAGCTTTGTATTGTTGCAATATCCGTTGAATGACCGATATCTTCTCGATATACAGTGATATCAATATCTTCAGAAAAGCGCGAGACTAGGTCATAGGCTTTGGACAGTGAAGTACCACCCTTAAATAAGAGGCGCGGCTCAACTTCTAGTTTGTCATTAAATAGTAAATCCAAAACAAAACAAACCCAAAAGTCTTTTTCAACATTGCGTAATGGCGTGCCTAAACGAACGGAAGTTTCTAAAAAGAGGTTGCGCCTATCGTTTTCGCTAGCTTTAAGAACCTTGAGAAAATTGTTATTCATTTGCCCTCAGTTTAATGAGAGAGTGAAATTTGGGGCAAATCACTAGAAAGACCCTTAAGTAAAGAGTGCATCCAGGTTGGCAAGTGCGATAGATCCTTTTTGAGGTCTTGCGCAATACTTGCCCCAGCCTTGGGGTCGTTAAGGATTCTTGTTAAAGCGGCTTTAATGTCAGCTTGGGCGGAAGGATCTTTTTGCTTGAGTCCATCTTTGAGCCAGTGAAGTGCTTGAACGACACGCATAGCAGGGCGATCTGCCCAGATTAACTTACTAGGTGACGCCAACTTAAATTGAATGGTGAGGTTTCCAATTTGAACGGGCTTGATGCGTGCATCGGTATGTACGATAACCTTGCCCGGAACCGCATTGGTTAGTCCTAAGTCATTAGCGGCACTCATGCCATCAATGAGCATGCGCGCGCTATCGCGTCTAGCAATAGCCCAGATCACATTCTGATAGTTGGGCTGAGATATTTTGCCGGTTAATGGATTCACTCGTGGACGATCATATAGGCCGTGATTGATGCGACGTAAGTCGCCCTTATTAGTTAGGCGCTGGAGAGTTTTATCTACTGCGCTACGGTTGCCTAGGTCGAGAAAATCCTTCGCCGTCCAAACCTTATCGGCTGGGCTACGGCTAATGCGCCGAGCAATTAGCATATTGAGAGGCATTTTTGTCTTGATTAGTGCTTTCATAGTCCTTAAATTATATACAAATATCAGACAAATGCAACATAAATTAATAGTTAAAAACTCATATAAAACAATGATTTAATAGATCATTTAAATACCAATACTATTAATAAAATCAAGGTTGCCTCTTAGGGGTGGCGAAGCTTGCCGTGATGCACAAGGACAAAACGTTACTTTTTCGATGGTTAAGACGATAGAAGGGAGGTTCAAAAAACTAGAGGTGTAGCGAATCTGGGGGCTTACTATAAACTTGATAAAACACAACGTGTCAGCTTAAGGCAATCTATTCTCAAGAGGTATTTCAGTCGATAAATACTCTGACTTGTTTAGTGATCTATTCAGTGGGCTTATAAGTTCATAAAGTTGATTTTTTATCATGAATTTATCATGTGCCCTGTGAGAGCTATTTAAAATAAACTGATTTGGTTCTCACAGCTTCCGCCATTTATTGGCTCTTCACCATAATCAGTGGGAGGATCTTTTATTAAACTTGATAAATCAGCCCATACCAATCTTAAAGAGCTAAAGTAATTAATCCTTGCATGTTTTAAGTTTATACAAACACTGTAAAAATTACGTGGAGTTGCCCCTATAAAACTGGCTCGTCATAATAAATGCCTTGATGGCCTCTTCCTTTTGACATTGCAGACGGCTATGATTGACGAATGAATTTATTCGGAAAATTGAAAATCTGGGCGAAATATCTGAAGCAGGATGTACTTATGCTTTGGTTTGCTACCAAGAACCCTCTAACCCCATGGTTACCAAAAGCAATTTGTATTTTTATTGTTGCTTATGCTTTGAGTCCCATTGATCTAATTCCCGATTTTATTCCTGTACTCGGTTATGTTGATGAAGTTATTTTGTTGCCCATCTTGATTTGGGCTGCGATCAGACTCATCCCTAAGTCTATTCAACAAGAATCCAAGAATATGGCTGAACAGTGGCTCATACAACATCGATCTAAACCGAGGAGTTATTTAGGCCTATTCATTATTGTTGTTATTTGGTTAGCCATACTTTTGTGGGGATATCGTCTTTTTAAGGCATAGTTTTGGAGATTTTTTAGAAGCATCTAAGCCCAATATAATGAGGAACTTATCTAATAGATATATCGAAGTGAGAGGTTAAATAGGGTTCGTTATTCAGATCATTTAACAATTCAAGATACAGATAAGGCACCAAATCAAAATGGGCTTACTCTTTAATGAATTGATCTAAAATGAATTTCCAAATTAAAAATAGAGGAGACACCATGTTAAGCGGTGATACGGTCATTGAAGGAACTGAGCACTGGGCATTTAAAGATGACGTTAAGCTTTTTTTGTGGAATAAAAAGCGTGCCCTCAATACCAACCATCAGGGAACAATTCTTTTTGTTCATGGTTCTTCATGGTGTTCACAGCCTACATTTGATTTACATGTTGAAGGACGTCCATGGTCTTCCGTGATGGATTTTTTTACTTCAAAAGGTTATGACACATGGTGTTTTGATAATGAAGGATATGGTAGATCTGATAAACATCGAGATATCAACTTTGGTGTTGAAAATGGTGCACAAGATATTGTGGCGGTGACGGATTATATTTTGAAGCAAGATAGTATCAAACAAGTCTTGTTATATGGGATTTCTTCTGGAGCGTTGAAGTCAGCGTTGTTTACACAGTGGCATCCTGATCGGGTTTCTCGATTAGCACTTGATGCTTTTGTTTGGACTGGAGAGGGAAGTCCTACGTTAGTTGAAAGGAAAAAAATGTTGCCAAAACTCGTTGGAGTTAATCGACGACCTTTTAATCGTGAAGTGATTCAAAGTGTTTTTGATCGAGATCGACCTGGTACAGCTGATCAAAAAATGATTGATGCTTTTGCAGATGCCTCTTTAGCATTGGATGATTCTGTTCCAACTGGAACCTATATCGATATGTGTACCAAGCTTCCCCTTATAGATCCCTTAAAAATTACAGTACCAACGATCATTATGAGAGGTGAATTTGATGGCATTGCAGGAGTGGATGACTTAATCGAGTTTTTTAGGCGATTACCGAATACTGATAAGCATTTTGCCGTGATGCCAGGAGTAGCACATGCTAGTTTTCAGCAAACCAATTATCTTTTGGTGTATGACGTGCTGTACAGTTTCTTTCATCAGTATCCTGCTGAATTTTTAGCTCAATAATCATGAAGCAACGCTACTTCCTTCAGATAGGCTTAATAGTTGCTTTAGGTATTTTAAATTTGTTGAATTCAAAAGCCTTTGCCCAAAGTCCATATCCCATAAAGCCCATTAAGATTATTGTTGGTTTTGCTCCAGGTAGCTCATCTGATGTCGCAGCACGCGTTATTGGCGAAAAAGTGGGGCAGATCTTAGGTCAGTCAGTCATTGTTGAAAATAAACCTGGTGGTAGTTCAAATGTCGCTGCGAAGTTAGTCTCATCATCCTCGCCAGATGGATATACCTTATATTTATCGACGGTCGCCAATGTCATTAATACCGTAGCAAAAGGTTCATCTGAAATTGATTTATCGAAAGATTTATCCACGGTGAGTATGATTGGAAGCGTACCGAATATCCTTGTGGTTCATCCTTCGTTAGGGGTTAATTCTGTCAATGAATTAATTCAATTATTAAAATCTAAGCCCAATGAGATTGCCTATGCAAGTGCTGGTAATGGTACGGCATTGCACATGGCGGCGATGTTGTTTTCAATGATGGCCGATGTGCAAATGATTCATGTGCCTTATCAGGGAAGTAACGCCGCGATGACTGATTTACTTGCGGGAAGAACGAGTGTGATGTTTGTTCCTGCTTCAACGGTGATGCAGTACGTGCAGACCGGGAAATTGAAAGCATTGGCATCTACAGGGTTAAAAAGAGCATTTGTGGCGCCAGATATAGCAACGCTCAATGAACTAGGCTTGAGTGGTTTTGAATCAACTGTTTGGTTTGGTTTAATGAGCCCCTTAGGTTTGCCCGAACCTATACAAAAGGCTTTAAATAAAGCGATTGATACTGCAATTCAATCTCCAGAGGTCCAGGCGCAATTTAAACTGCAAGGCATTGAAAGTTCTTATTTAAACAATAAAGACTTTGCAGCTTATATCAAAAGTGAAAATGATAAATGGACTAGAGTGATTAAAAATTCCAATATCAAACTTTACGCCAATTGATACAGCTTTAAGTCTCTTTCGACAGATAAATGAGATTTGTCATTGCTTGAATTAACTCTTCAGGATCGATAGGTTTCGTTAAAAAGCTATCCATTCCAGCAGCTAGAGCTAGATCTTTTTCATTAGAAATAAGACCTGCGCTAATACCGACGATGGGTAGTCTAGCAAATTGGGGCATCGCTCGAATGAGTTTGGTGGTTTCTAAGCCATCTAATTCCGGCATTTGTATATCCATTAAGATCATGTCGATACGATTTTTTGATAGTATCTCTAGACACTCTTTACCATCATGGGCAATATAAATATTTGCTTTTATAAAGTTCATTAACTGTCTTAAAACTTCAATATTTATGAGATTATCTTCTGCAATCAGGACATTTTTACTTTCCAAGACTTTGTCGTGAATATGAATTTGATAATTTTCATGATCTAGCTCAATGTGATTGTTGATTTCAGATTTTTCAACAATTGGAAGATATAAATGAAAACTAATAGTTGTTCCCTTATTGGGTAAGCTAAAAATTTGTAATGAAGAGTGCATGAGCTTTAATAGCTCTTGGGAGATCGCTAGACCTAACCCTGTACCACCAAAATTTTTAGCGATACTTTGGTTTGCTTGTGTAAATGGACGAGTAATGAATGGGAGGTCTTTTTCATCAATTCCGATTCCTGAGTCTTGAACAGAGATTTCGAAATTAACCATTTGATCAAGCTGGTGAATGAATGTTGTCTTTAAAGTAATCGGCCCAATCGTTGAAAATTTAATTGCGTTATCCAAAAGGTTATGAATGATCTGCTTAATACTATTTTTATCACCCTTTAAATATTGGGGTATTTTTTGATCATGCACAAGATTCAATTGAATATTTTTAATTTGGGCCGAAGGTTTATAAAGATCAAGGGTCTCTTGAAGAATTTGATCCAACAGAAAAACTTCATTTTCAAGCTCAAATTTACCAGCTTCAATTTTTGAAAATTCTAAGATTTCGTTGAGGGTTTTTAAAAGTACTTTAGATGAGGAGAAGATTTTTACAAAGAAATCTTTGGCATCGGCGGAAAGATTCGAATTGAGAGCTAATTGTGAAAGTCCAATAATGCCATTTAAAGGAGTCCGAATTTCATGAGACATTTTGGCTAAAAAACGACTTTTTGCTAGATTTGCGACTTCAGCTACGTCTTTCGCCTGAGTTAGGCTTTGTTGATTGATCATGAATTCAGTAATGTCATAGTTCACGCCAATCATCATCAAGGGCTTGTTACTTTGGTTACGAATGACAATGGCCTGTCCTTTGATATATCTAATACTTTGATCTTTAGTGATGACTCTAAATGTCACATCAAAATCTTTTTCACCACTTAGGGCTACTTCTAGCTCCTTTGCTGATTGGTTAAGATCCTCAGGGTGAATGCACGACTTCCAATCTTGTAATTTTCCAGTGAAATGATGTTGATCAAAATCAAAAATTTCAAATTGTTTTTGATCCCAAATTAAATCGCCAGTGATAGGGTTAAGTTCCCATACACCCATTTTTGCGGAATTTAATGCAAGTGTCAGTCGTTGATTTAATTGGCGGTTATCTCGAGTTAATTGATTAGCAAGATTTTGCGCATTAAACCTCATCTCAGATTGTGTTTTGATGAGGAAATAAAGTAAGAAGCTAATGGTTAACCCAGTAATGAGGACGGTCCAAGCTGGAGTGTAATTAAATAAATGAGAAGCATTATTTGAGTCGATGTCTATTACCCATTGGTTACCATCGTTAAAATTGATAGTTCTTGTTTGCAGGACTGAATATGATTTTTGGGGCTCTATAGCTTCGGAACTTTTAAATATGAGGTTTCTCAAATTATCTTTATTTTGATCAAATACTTTGATAGAAATAGACGACTTAAATTCTTTTGAAAATAATTTGTTGAAAAAAACAGGTAGGTCATATGGTGTTGTTGCATAACCAATCAAAGCTGTTCGTCTTTGATCAATTGTATCGATGGGCATACCCTTTTGATAAAGGGCTGCAATAGCGATTACATTAAACTGCGTATTGTCTTGAAGAAGCATTAATTTATTGGACAATATGATTTGGCCAGTATCCGCTGCTTGCTTTTGTGCTTGTTGACGACTGATATTGGAGTTCGTATCAAAGCCTAGCGCAAGTTGGTTTTTCTCCGTAAAAGGTTCTATATATTGAATCGGCGTGTAGAAGTCTCTTTCGCCGGGTGGGGTTACACGAAATCCTGGAAATCCTTCCTTTTGCGCTTGTTTTTCATAGGCAACTACGCCATTTTTTTTAACTATTTTTAGAACATTGATTGCTTGAATACCTGGATTATTTTCGGCTAGTCGAAGGGCCTCAACATATTCTTTAAATTTTCGACGATTCATAAAGTCAGCAGACTGAAATCGACCGATAACTCCATAAAGTAATAAATTATTATGTTTGATTTGATCTTGGAGTTTCTGAGTAATTTGGTCACTCGTAATGCTGAACTCCATCAAGGTATCTTTTTCGATAGTTGTTTTGACATACAAACTAATGATGCAGGTCATACAAATACCAAAAATCAAAACCAATAAAGCCAATAAGGATTTCTTACGAACTACTTCAAAAGGTAGTGGAGTGTTTGGCATGCTCTAACCGTTTTATAGAGTAGGAGCCCTACTCAATTCATTATTTCCTTTTACTAGTATAGCTAACATTTTCATGAATAAAGGGTGATCTGAGGCGGGGAGGGGTTCTAAGATACGATCCTGCGCTTGAAGAACTGCTGGGGTCACTTGCTTTAATAATAGTCCTCCTTCATCTGTCAAGGTGAGCAAATGAACCCGTCGGTCATTTTCTGAGGCACTCCTTTTGACAAGATTCCTGACTTCGAGACGATCAATAACACCGCCGATCGTAGAGGCATCTTGTCCAATCGTTCTTGCTAAAGTTTTTTGGTCAAGGCCTGGGTTCTTTGCTAACACCCCCATGGTGGCGAATTGGACTGGAGTAATTCCAAAAGCCTCAGTTTCTTCTAAAAATATCGCCACCGCGATTTGCTGTAAACGCCGAATATAATGTCCCGGAAGAGCATCGATTGAAAGATTGCTATCAGCTGATATAGGCATGATTTGAGAAAAACCTCTCATTAAATAATGAAGACTTGGTAATTAATGAGTATACTTACTATTAGGACATTTAAGGAATTTTTATGAAATATACATCTGAGTCTTTGCCCATTATTGTGGCCGGTGGTGGCATTGGTGGGCTTGCCGCCGCCCTTGCATTAACTCAGCAAGGTTTTAAAGTAAAAGTACTCGAAAAATCTCCAGAGTTGGGTGAGATTGGTGCAGGGGTTCAGTTTGGCCCTAATGCTTTTGCTGCTTTAGATGCCTTAGGTGTTGGTGAAAAAGGGCGTGCGCGAGCTGTCTATACCGATGATATGGTGATGCATGACTGTATTGATGAAAGTGTCGTGGGTTGTATTGAGACAGGAAAAGAGTTTTTAGATTACTTTGGAAACCCTTATGCAGTTTGTCATCGTGCCGATGTGCACATGTCATTACTGGAGGGGGCGCAAGAGACGGATAGGATTGAAGTTCATACGTCAACTGAAGTAGTTCGTGTTGAGCAAGATGACCAAACTGTGACGGTATTTGATCAACATGGTCATGCGCATCAAGGTTTAGCTCTAATTGCTGCGGATGGCGTGAAGTCAGCGGTGCGGGAGCAGTATGTCGGTGATGAGGCAAGAATTTCTGGTCATGTGGTTTATCGTGCAGTCGTGGATAAAAAAGATTTCCCGAATGACTTAGCTTGGAATTCTTCCAGTATTTGGGTTGGTCCGAATCATCACTTAGTACATTATCCCCTGCGTGGCGGTGAGCAATTTAATGTTGTGGTGACTTTTCATAGTCGCGTAAAAGAAGCTTGGAGTGTGACTGAAGGAAGCAAGGCTGAAGTGGAAAGTTACTTCCAAGGAATTTCACCGAAAGCCAGACAGCTCATTCATTTGCCGAAAAGTTGGAAACGGTGGGCAACGGTCGATCGTGAGCCGATAGGGCAGTGGACTTTTGGTAAGGCAACTCTTTTAGGCGATGCTGCACACGTGACATTACAGTATTTAGCCCAAGGTGCCTGCATGGCGATTGAGGATGCAGTTACATTAGGGGAGGCGCTCAAAGAATGTGACACGATTTCAAACCTCAATTTTGAAAAAGCCTTTGACTTATACCAACGGTCTAGAATTACTAGAACGGCACGGATTGTTTTATCTTCCCGGGAAATGGGAAGAATTTATCATGCTCAAGGTGTTGAGCGTTTGGTAAGAAATGATTTGTGGAAGAATAAAACACAGGCAGAGTTTTATCGTTCGATAGAATGGTTGTATGGTTGGAAAGTAGAAAATTGTTTAGCCAAATAAATGCATCATTATTCAATGGAGAATCACTATGAGTGATCTTGGAAAATTAGAAGACTTACCTCAAGAGTATCGGGATGCGTTAACCAAATTAAATTTGGTGCCGCTATGGCCGAGTTTGCGTGGTGTGATGCCAGCGCATAAACCACGTCCGCATACGGCGCCAACTTTATGGAAGTATGTGGATATCCGTCCATTGCTCTTGCAAGCGGGTGATTTGACACCCATTGAAAAAGCGGAACGTCGCGTCTTAGTTTTAGCCAATCCCGGGCATACATTAGAAAAAATGCAAGCTAGTCCAGCGATGTATTTAGGGATGCAATTACTTTTACCTGGTGAGTGGGCTGCTTCCCACCGTCATACACCGAATGCGATTCGGATGATTGTTGAAGGTGAAGGGGCATACACCACCGTAGAAGGTGAAAAATGCTACATGGAACGTGGTGATTTGATTTTGACACCAACCGGTTTATGGCATGAGCATGGCCATGATGGAAAGGATCCAGTCATTTGGTTGGATGTCTTGGATTTACCTTTGGCATACTATTTAGAGGTTTCATATCACGTCGATGGTGTCAAGCAAGATCATGTCACTTCATCCAATGAATCTTTTTATGCAACTGGTGGCGTTGTTCCATCACCGATGTTTGAACGCTCCAAAAAACCCTACCCAATGTATCGTTATCCATGGACCTTGGTTCGTAAAACTTTAGAGAATATTGCTCAAGGTCAGCCAGAAGTGGAGATGGTATCGGTGACGTATGTTAATCCCGAGACTGGCGATGATGCTGAAAATATTTTAGGTTTTTATGCATTGATGTTAAGGCCTAATCAGAGTTTGAATTTGCCGGTACGCTCTCCTTCGATGGTGTTTCATGTGATTGAAGGTGCTTGTGAAGTTCAAATTGAGAATACGGCTTATACATTACAACAATCAGATACTTGTTGTGCGCCAGGTTATACACCGATTACTCTGAAGAACCTCTCAAAGGAGCCAACTTGCCTCTTTATTACTGATGAAACGCCTTTACACCGTAAGTTGGGTGTATTTGAAAACCGCAGTAAAAAATAAAATTTTAATTAAACAATCATGATGAAACTTTATAGTTTTTTTCGCAGTGGTACTTCTCACCGATTACGCATCGCTTTGAATTTAAAAGGAATAAAAACGGAGTACATCCCCGTTGATTTGCGGACGGAAGAGCATCAAGGTAAAGGGTTTAAAGCCATTAATCCACAGGGCTTGGTTCCTGCACTGGTTGATGAGAAAGCCACTCTAACGCAATCACCAGCGATCATTGAATGGTTAGAAGAAGCTTATCCAACACCCGCTTTATTACCTGTGGATCATCATCACCGTGCTTATGTAAGAGCCCTAGCAGCGATTGTTGGATGTGATATGCACCCCCTCAACAACCGCAGAGTTCTTGAACGCTTACGTCATCAACTTGCTCATGACGAAGCTACGATCAATGATTGGTGTCAGACTTGGATCATGGATGGTTTTGATGCCTTTGAAGCGCTTCTTGTAGAACATCAACTACATGGTGCTTTTTGTTTTGGAGATCAACCGGGACTTGCTGATGCTTATCTAGTGCCCCAAGTTGAAAGTGCGCGTCGTTTTAAAGTTGACCTTCAACGTTGGCCGTTAATCATGAAAATAGAAGCTAATTGCATGCAATTAGAATCATTTATTCAAGCAGCGCCTGGTCAACAGCCTGACGCTGCATAATGATTATTTACTAATTACTGAGCTGTCCAGCCCCCATCGATAGGGATCATTGCACCAGTGATTGATGCCGCATCATCAGTGGTTAAGAAATAAGCTAACGCAGCAACTTGTTCTATCGTGACAAATTTCTTAGTAGGTTGTGAATGCAGTAAGACATCATTGATGACTTGTTCTTCGGTAATCCCACGAGCCTTCGCTGTATCTGGAATTTGTTTTTCGACTAGAGGGGTCCAAACGTAACCTGGGCAGATGGCATTCATGGTGATACCAAAAGTGGCAGTCTCTAGGGCGACAGTTTTCGTTAAGCCAGCGATGCCGTGTTTTGCTGCAACATAAGCTGATTTATAGGGTGAGGCAACTAAGGCATGAGCAGATGCGATATTAATAATTCGTCCCCAGGCTTTTTCTTTCATTTTAGGCAGGGCACAGTGAATCGTATGGAAACTTCCAGAAAGGTTTATTGCTAAGATAGCATTCCATTTTTCCATCGGAAAATCTTCAACGGGTGATACAAATTGAATCCCTGCGTTATTCACGATCACATCAATCGCGCCAAATTCATCTTCGATCGTTTTGATCATTGTAGTAATTTCTTCTGGTTTTGATATATCGGCGCCGTTATAGCGAACCTGAACGCCATGTTCTTTTGCAATTCCAGCACGAATTTCCTCAATTGCTGAGGCCTCTCCAAAGCCATTCAGAATAATATTCATACCGTGAGAGGCAAATTTTTTGGCAATACCTAGACCAATACCGCTCGTTGAGCCAGTGATTAAAGCCACTTTATTTGAAGACATACGTAACCCCTATAGATGAATAATTTACATAATCGATTAAATAATTAGAAATAATAAACCTTACAGCGTAGACTTAAAAAATATATTCACCTAAATGAAACAAATCATTGAGAAACTATCAAGATATCTTAAAAAAGGGATTTACCATGGATAACAAAGATTTACGTCAGCGTATTCATCAGGAATTGTTGGATAGTTTGGATGAGGAGTTAGAGCTTGAACTAGACGATGATCGCTTAAGTGGTGAGGCTGATACTGAGGAAAATCGTGCAAATCGAATGAAATATTTCAAAGAGTTATTGCGCTTACAAGGAGAGTTAGTCAAGCTACAGGATTGGGTGTTAGATAAAAAATTAAAGGTTCTGGTCATCTTTGAGGGACGAGACTCTGCAGGTAAGGGTGGGGCGATTAAGCGCATTACTCAACGCTTAAACCCCAGGGTTTGCCGCACCGTTGCATTACCAGCCCCTAACGAGCGTGAGAGGACACAGTGGTATTTTCAAAGATACACGCCACACTTGCCTGCTGGTGGAGAGATCGTGTTATTTGATCGCAGTTGGTATAACCGAGCTGGAGTAGAAAGAGTCATGGGTTTTTGCACCGATGAGCAGTATGAACAGTTTTTCCAAGACGTGCCTGAATTTGAAAATATGTTGATTCGTTCTGGAATTATTTTGATCAAATACTGGTTTTCAATTACTGATGATGAACAGCATTTACGATTCATGATGCGCATCAATGACCCCTTAAAACAATGGAAACTATCGCCGATGGATCTCCAGTCTCGTGCTCGTTGGGAGTTATACACCAAAGCTAAGGAGCACATGTTAGAAATGACTAGTACGAAGACATCCCCATGGAGGATTGTCGATGGAAATGATAAGAAAAAAGCACGCATCAATTGCATTGCTCATTTACTCTCACAAATTCCCTATGGAGAAGTTGAGCACCCCCATGTGGTTTTACCCGAACGTGTCCATAACCCTGATTACATTCGTGGGCCTGTTCCGGAAGAAATGTATGTCCCCGATGTGTTTGGTGTCTTATAAAAAAGGCCATTTTTTTGTTTATTTATGACAGTGTGAAGTGGTTGATGGTTGATTGGTGTTTACCCTAATGCCTAAGATGCGCATGAGTTTCCTTCACAAGAAAGATTGTCGAAATCCCTTTAAATAAGGTAAAGTAATACCATATTAGAAAATTAGAACAAATTGATTAAGTAGATGTTTTTTCGGAGAAAACATCACATTTAGCTAATAGGGAGCTTCAATGAACAAACCTTTATCCGCAGCCCATGTTGCTCAAACCCGTCGCCTTGGTGTTTTAGCCGCTCATTCGATTAATGAATTTGTTTTTTCTGTACCTGATCTTGATGTTGCTGAAGAGTTTTATACACTTTTTGGATTGAATGTTGTTCGTGCAGAAGGTCAATTAGAAATTTATGCATTTGGTCATCCACACCGTTTTGGACGCATTATTAAGGGTCCTAAAAAACGCCTTCAGTGGATTAGCTTTGGTGTATATGCTGAGGATTTTGAACCTTTTAAAGCCCATTTAAAAACTCTTGGCATTGCGACGATTGAATCACCTGATCCAAAAGGCGATGGGATCTGGATTTTGAGTCCGGATGGATTTCCGATTCAAATTCGAGTTGCTGAAAAAACATCTCCCTCTTCACCACCGATTAGAAACTTTACGCCTGAGTCGAATGGTGCCGGTCGTTCACCGAATAAGTCGAAGGTCCATAAAGTTCATCCAAAGTATTTATCTCATGTGCTGATCTTTACGAAGAGTGTGAATCATTCCTTAGCTTTTTATGAAAAAGTACTTGGTTTGAAAATGTCGGATTCTGCTGGTGATGATTTGATTGCCTTCGTCCATAGTCCGCATGGCAGTGACCATCATCTGTTAGCGATGCTCAAATCAAAAGATTACGGGTATCATCATTCGAGTTGGGCGGTTGATTCCATTGATGATGTAGGATTTGGCTCTATGCAGATGCGCGATGCCGGATTTACTGAGGGTTGGGGTGTTGGTCGTCACGTATTAGGTTCTAATTATTTTCGGTATGTTCAAGATCCATGGGGAAGCTTCATCGAGTATTCGTTTGACATTGACTTTATTCCGCACGATATTGATTGGCCTGCCAAAAATCATCCACCGGATGATTCCTTATATGCTTGGGGCCCAGATGTAAAGCATGATTTTGGACATAACTTTGAAGTTGAAGGTGAGACGTTTGTTGCAAATAGGAAAAAGCCCTAAAAATTCCAAGATGATCAGATATTCAATAAAGAGACTATACAAATGAGAGATACAAAAAGAAAGTTATTAACAAGTTCTATTGCACTTGCTTTACTAAGTTCTTTAGGTTTTGGGTTTTCTACCCTTGCAGCAGATGCAAAACCGCCTATCAAAATTGGTAGCACGCTTGCCTTGACAGGGCCACTTGCTGCGACGGGCATTGTGCATAAGATTGTAGGTGAAATCGCGATTGAAGATATGAATAGTCGTGGTGGATTATTAGGCAGAAAAATTGAGTGGATTCTTAAAGATGACCAATCGAAGCCTGATGTTGCTAGATCCCTTTACGAACAATTATTGACTAGTGATAAGGTGGATCTGCTGATGGGGCCATATGCTACAGGCGCTATTTTATCAGCAATGGGCGTTGCCCAGCGTTACGACAAAGTACTGATTCATCACACCTTCGGGATTCCGAATCAAGCAAAATATGACAAGCAATTTCCGACTTGGGCACTAGGCCCCTATCCTGAAAAGACTTCACCTAGCTTGGTGTTTGATGCTGTCGCTACAGTACCAAACCCTCCGAAAACAATTGCTATCGTGACATCAAAGTTCCCATCGATTTATTTTATGACGCTTGGAGCTAGAGAAGTAGCGAAGACAAAGGGTTTAAAGGAAGTTCTTTATTTAGAGTGGGATTTCGGTAATAAAGATTTTGGTACGATTGCCGCACGCGTTAAAGACGCAAAGCCAGATATGGTTTGGATTGGCGACATTGGTGCTGAAGGTGTGCAGTTATTAGAGGCGATGAAGAAAATTGATTACTCACCTCGGATCCATACACATATTTATCCATCCCCAGGACTGATGGCTCAGTCGCCAGAGGCTGATGGAGCTCTTGCGATTTCCTTATTCCAAGAGCATCCACCATTTACAGCAAATAAAGGTGCAGCGGAATTTGTTAGAAAATTCCATGAAAAAGCTCAAGCAGCAGGTTTGCCTTATCCTTTAGTCGATGTTCAAGCAGCAACTTCTTATAGTGCTTGGCAGGTCTTAGAGACTGCCGTGAATGCGACTAAAAGCTTTGATGACGCCACCATTGCTAAATGGATTAAGGCAAACAAAGTTGATACAGTCTCAGGTAAGTTACGTTGGGATGGTGAATTTAATTATGGTGACGACTTGATGCGAGTTGCGCAGTTGCAAAATCGTAAGTGGGTGATGGTGTATCCAAAGAATGTCGCTGCTCCAGGGGTAAAACTAGAAGTTAAGTGATTAGGAAGAAGTTTTGCCAAGTTTAAATTTATTGATTCAATCAGCAGTATCAGGCATTTTACTGGGTGGTTTATATGGCTTGATAGGCCTAGGTTTAGGTTTATCGTGGGGTTTTTTGGGGCAGATTAATTTGTCCCATTTTGCTTTTGTTTTCTTATCGGCTTACCTCAGTTTTGAAATCGTTACCAAAGTCGGTATCGATCCGCTGATTTGCTTTCTCATTTTCCCGCCGATTTTCTTCTTTGTTGGAGTAGGGCTATATTGGTTAATCCGTCGTTTCAAGATTACACCCTTTAACTCATTACTGCTGACTTTTGGCTTGACAGTCATTATTGAATCGATCATCCAATGGTTGTGGACGGCGGATTTTCAAAAGTTGCAAACAATTTATGGGGATAAAAAACTTGAAATCGGGGGTATCTATTTTCCCTTTGCTGAATCGATGGGCTTTTTGATTGCATTTTTGGCAGCGTTCATCATTCATTTGGTCATGAAGTATACAGATCTTGGTAAGGCAGTCAGAGCTATTTCGCAAGATCCTAAAATGGCGACTGCCTTTGGGATACCTCAAAAAAATATCAGTTTAGGTATTGCTGGTATTTGCATGGCATTAGCCGCCGTTGGTGGTGTGTGCGTCGCCTTAATTTACACCTTAAATCCTTCACAGATGTATACCTGGATTGGCGTAATTTTTGCCGTTGTGATGCTTGGTGGGCTTGGTAATCCGTTCGGGCCTTTGATTGCTGGAGTTGTAATTGGTGTTTCAGAAGCGGTGACCATGGTTTTTGTCAATCCTTCATGGGCACCGATTGTTTCTTTCTCTTTATTAATAGCGCTTTTACTTTTTAGGCCTGGGAAGATTTAAATGCAACGATCCTCTTTCGGGCTTATTCTATTAAGTGGTGTTTTGTTGGCCATGTTGCCTTGGTTAGATGTCCCTGCTTTTTGGCAATCTTTTTTATACATTCTTTTTTATTGGGGTGTATTAGCCGTTTCATGGAATTTATTTTCAGGAGTATCTGGTTATTTTTCTTTTGGTCATGGTGCTTTTGTTGGTGTTGGAATGTATGCGGTGGCTCATTTATGTGGGCATCTCGATATGGAGTTTTTACCCGTTTTAATTATTGCTGGTTTTCTCGCTGGTTTTTTTGGATTAGGGATTGGAGCTCTAGTTTTCCGTGTACAAAATGTCCGAGGTGAACTTTTTGCACTTCTGACTTTAGCGGTTCAATTTGTGATTGCTACTGTCGTTTTAAATACTCCGATTGATGGTGGACCAGGGGTTTATCTCAATTCTGTAGCAATTCCAAAGATAGGGCCTAATGCAGCTGCGACATTTTATTTAATGATGCTTGCCTTGTTAACAGTTTCGCTTATCGCAGCAAAATGGATTTACTCTTCAAAATTAGGCTTAGGTTTAAGTGCAATTCATGATGATGAAGATGCTGCTGAGGTTATGGGGGTACCCACTTATCGATCTAAATTAGTGGGATTATTTTTGTCAACTTATTTAGCCGGTATGGCTGGTGCGATTCATGCGTTATTTGTTTCTTATGTGACCGCCAGTGAAACGTTCTCCGTTGCTGTTCCATTGTTTGTTGTGCTCATGAGTGTTTTGGGTGGCGCTCGTCATTGGGCGGGACCGCTACTTGGGGCAATTGTTATCACCAGTATTCAGTACTTTTTCACGATTGGGGATAGTGCTTTATTTGGAAAAATGATTTTAGGTTTGATCTTAATTATGGTGGTACTGTTTCTTCCCAACGGTTTATTGGGAAATTGGGCAAGGTCTCAAGCGCAACATAATGCAAGAAAAATTGTGCAATCTTTAAACGATATAAAGCGAACGATCGCAACTTCGATTGTTGTTCAAGATCAAAAAAAGATTCTTTTACAAACGAAGGGCTTAAGTAAGTCTTTTAATGGTATTAAAGCTTTGCAAAATTTAGATTTAGAAATTTATGAAGGTGAAATTTTGGGACTGTTAGGTCCAAATGGCTCAGGTAAATCAACTTTTATTAATGTCATTAGCGGTCATTACGCGGCAAGTGCTGGGACGAAGATTTTTGCTGGTGAGGATATTACGCATTTAAGTGCTCATGCGATTGCCACCAAGGGGATTACTAGAACTTACCAAACACCTAGACCTTTTAATGAATTAACCGTATTAGATAACACGAGACTCGTTGCTGCTTATGCAGGGAATGTTTCCCTTGATGAAGCCAATGTCGCGGCTTATGAGGCATTGTGTCAAGTTGGCTTACAGGATAAGGCTGACCAATTCCCATCTGACCTTAATTTACACCAAAGGAAATTTTTAGAGTTTGCACGCGCATTAGCAGGTAAACCAAAGCTTTTGATGCTTGATGAAGTTCTTTCAGGTTTAACCCCGAGTGAGATTCAAAGCGCTGTAACTTTGATACAGAAAATTAGAAATCAGGGCACAACCATTTTATTTGTTGAGCATGTGATGTCGGCAGTGATGGCCTTGGCAGATCGTATCGCAGTTTTAAATCATGGGCAACTGATTGCGAAAGGATTACCTGCTGAGGTGATGCGTCATCCTGAGGTCATGACGGCGTATTTAGGTAAAAAGGCTGAACATGCTTGAGCTCAAAAATATTAAAGTCGCTTATGGTCCTGCGACAGCACTTTGGGATGTTAGCTTAGAGGTAAAAACTGGAGAGTTGGTTTGTGTTGTTGGCCCAAATGCTGCGGGTAAAACGACACTCATTAATGCCATCGCAGGCCTTAATCCATTGCAATCGGGTGTGATGACACTGAATGGTCAAGATTTAACAAGCTTAGAGGCTTATAAATTTTGTGATGCGGGAATTGCTTTAGTGCCTGAGAGTCGCAGACTCTTTGTTGAAATGAGCGTTTTAGAAAATTTAGAATTAGGTAGCTTTATTCCTAAAGCCAAAGTGCATCGCGCTCAGACTCTTGAGATGGTTTTAGAACTTTTTCCCATCTTGAAAGAAAAGATTCACCAAATGGCAGGTTCACTTTCTGGGGGGCAACAACAAATGGTCGCCATTGGACGTGCCTTAATGGCTAAGCCACAGTTACTTTTGCTTGACGAGCCTTCTTTAGGACTCGCACCAACGATTGTCAATGATATGTTTGCTATCATTAAAAAAGTCAACCAAGAGGGAATTTCGGTTCTCTTGGTGGAGCAAAATGTGACGATGGCTTTGGAAGTTGCTACTCGTGGGTATGTTTTAGAAGAGGGTAGGATTGCTTTTGAAGGAACTGCTAGTAATTTGTTAAATAGTCCACAAATTCAGAAAGCATATTTGGGTATACACGAATAATTTTATTCATATTGTTGAGGAGAAAAGAATGATTTTTATGTTTTATATGATGGATAAACCTGATGCTTATGCCTTGCGTGACGAACTTCGCCCAATTCATAAAGCCTATTTAGCAACTAAAGCTGCTGACATGGCTTTTGCTGGACCACTAAAAAATGATGACAATACTAAAATGGTGGGTACTTTATTAGGCATTGATTTCCCAAGCCGTGAAGCAGCAGCTGCATGGATTAAAGAAGAGCCTTTTACCAAAAATGGTGTTTATGCCAGTATGCACATTTACCCATTTGAAAATTTATGGGAGCAGAAGAAGGGTTTTCCAGGAAAGTAATTGATTTGCCAAAGATCTTTGGCCTTTAAAAAATCAAAACATTCAAACAATAGGAGACGCGCAATGAGTTATCACAAAATGGGTTGTATCAAACAAGGATGTGAATGTCGCACTTTTGAATTAAGTGCTCCCGCTCAAGAGTCGGCTAGCCCACGTCGAGAGTTTTTAAAAACCGCTGCAGCAGCAAGTGCTTTGGGTATTGCAGGAACTTCCTCAATCCTTGAGGCCACCGCTAAAACATCGAATGTCATTGATACGCATCATCATGTTTACCCCCCGAGTTATATGAAGGCTTGGTTAGACTATGAAGATGCTAAAGGTTTACCTCATTTCCCGACCCAAGTGTCATGGACGATTGAAGGGGCTGTAGAGGCCATGGATAAAGCGGGTGTTAGTAAGTCAATGATGTCTGCCGCATCGACCCCTGGACTATGGTTTGATTTTGAATTGCCACGAATTCAACAAATGGTTAAAGAGTTTAACGACTATGGTGCCTCTATCATGAAGAGATATCCTGGTCGTTTTGGATTATTTGCCGCAATCAATATGATTGATGTTGAGAGCTCATTAAAAGAGATTGCATATGCGTTTGATGTGTTGGGTGCTGATGGCGTTGGTTTACAAACCAACTATGGTGATAAGTGGCCAGGTCATCCGTCCTTTGCCCCGATCTTTGATGAACTCAACCGTCGTAATGCCGTCGTGTATTTTCATCCGTTAGTTGCCAGTTGTTGTAATCGTTTGAATACGGGGACTTTCCCCGCAGTTCTTGAAGTGCCGTTTGATACTACACGAGCTATCACGAACTTGTTACTTTCTGGTTCTCTCTTAAAATACCGTAATATTCGTTGGTTGTTTTCGCATGCTGGTGGAACCCTGCCTATGTTGGCGGGAAGAATCGATTTTTTCCATGGGCATAATGCAAAAACAGCCTCTTTTGCACCGGATGGTGTTGAAGCTGAATTAAAGCGATTGTATTTTGATACCGCAAACGCTACGCATCCTGCAACAATGGCGGCTTTACTCAAATTAGTCCCAGAAACTCAGGTGACCTATGGTAGCGACTTCCCTTATGTGCCGATGGATACGCAAATAAAAAATATTGAAAATCAAGGATTTAGCTCTAGCTTGGTAGAGCGAATTGAATATCGTAATGCGCAAGCGTTATTATCCAAGTCTAGGAATTAAATCGCAATAATTAATTTTACTTAAAGGAATACGTATGAGACTTTTACGCTTTAAAACACCGGATGGACATCCAGCTCTTGGCGCTCGTATAGGCGATGAAATCATTAATTTAACTGAACTAGGTTGCCCTGGTACTCTTGATGAGTTGTTACGTCATGGTGCAGCAGGAATGGCGTCAGCGAAAGCGGCTATTGAAAAAGCGACCAAGCGTATCCCTCTTTCTAGTGTTCAACTGATGCCGCCATTACATAATCCTCATAAAGCCTTTGCGATTGGACTAAATTATGTTGATCATGCGCATGAAGGAAACTTCAAGCCACCAACGCAGCCTGTTTTATTCCATCGTTTTCCGAGTTCATGGGTTGCCCATGGAGTAGCGATAGAAGCACCAAAAGCTTCTCCTGAGTTTGATTATGAGGGTGAAATTGTTGCGATCATCGGCAAGCCTGGCAAGTACATTACTAAAGAAAAAGCACTGGATCATGTGGCTGGCTATAGTATTTTTAATGATGGCTCAATTCGTGATTTCCAATTCCGTTCCAGTCAATGGCTCTGGGGGAAGAACTTTGATCGCAGTGGTGGTTTTGGCCCTGAGTTTGTTACCGCTGATGAAGTTCCTCCAGGCATGGTTGGGATGAATCTTGAGACTCGTTTAAATGGTCAAGTCATGCAAAAAGCCAATACAAAAGACATGATTTTTGATGTGGCAACATTAGTTGTTGCATGCTCAGAAGGAATGGAGCTACATCCTGGCGATATGATCATTACTGGTACTCCAGCTGGGGTCGGTTTTGCACGTAAGCCCCCGGTCTATATGAAAGCAGGCGATGTGTGTGAAGTATATGTAGAGGGTCTTGGTACTTTATCAAACCCAGTTATTAACGAAGCTTAATTGAATACCTAGGCCCCTTACGGGGCCTTATCTTTTTGAAAAATTATGAGAATATTTACATTTGAAAAAAATGGTCAACCTACAATTGGTTTACTAAAATCCCCTGCAGCCCAAGAATTTATTGATTTAGAAATTGCAGGATATGAGCATTGCCATAATATGGTTACTTTACTAGGTCAGCCTCATTGGCAGGGTCAGTTAGGTAAGATTCTCTCCTCTGCACCAGCAAACTCTATTAAGCCGATGGCGGGCCTGAAATTTTTACCCTTGATTGCTCAGCCAGGAAAAATTATTTGCGTTGGTTTAAATTATGCCGATCATGCCAAAGAAGGTGGTCATGCAATACCAGATCATCCTAGTTTTTTCTTGCGCGTGAATACATCGCAAGTTGCCCATCAGGGAGCCATGATCGTTCCAAAGGCCTCAGCGAAACTGGATTATGAAGCAGAGTTAGCCGTCGTTATTGGTAAGAAAGCGCGTCATTTGACTTTAGAGAACGCGCTGGATGCAGTTGCAGGTTACTCTTGTTATAACGATGGATCGGTACGTGATTATCAGCGCAAAGGTACGCAGTGGACATTAGGTAAGAATTTTGATGATACTGGTAGTTTTGGCCCTTGGTTAGTTAGCTCTGATGAGTTACCTCCCGGTGGTGAAGGTTTAAAAATACAGGCTCGTTTAAATGGTCAATTGTTACAAGACGGTAATACTTCTGACTTCTTGTTTGATGTAAAGACTGTTTTAAAAATTGTTTCCGAATGTATGACTTTAGAGCCAGGTGATGTCATTATTACTGGCACACCAGCAGGAGTTGGTTACGCTAGAAAGCCTCCAATATTTATGCAGGCTGGTGATATCTGCGAAATTGAAATTGAAAAGATTGGTATTTTGTCTAACACCATTGCCAATGAGTAGATTGCTCCTCTAGGTTTTCAAAGCCTCATCATCAGATGAGGCTTTTTTCATGGATAAGGGACTTTTTTATGTTAAAGCTTGTTGCATTTGACGCATATGGAACCATCTTCGATGTTTACTCAATCGCAAAACTTGCTGATGAGCTTTTTCCGGGGCAAGGACAAGCGCTATCCTTGATGTGGCGAGATCGCCAAATTGAATATACTCGTTTAGTCAGTATGGCTGATCCTCAGGAGCAGGGCAGTCGTTATTACACATCCTTTTGGGATCTTACGATCAAGTCCTTACGTTACAGTTGTACTCGCTTGGGTTTGTCTTTAAATACATCTTCTGAGAACGCCCTAATGGATCAATATGCTAAGTTAGAAAAGTTCCCAGATGTGGTGCAAACCTTAAGCTTATTAAAAAGTAAAGGGATACAAACAGCGATCCTCTCTAATGGGAGTCAAAAAATGTTGCAAGAGGTCGTTGATCAAAATGGTCTTAGCGAATTATTCCATCAATTGGTTTCTGTCGATGATGTGAAGCACTTTAAAGTGATGCCTCAGGCATATCAATTATTATTAAATAAATTTTCTTGTCAAAAAGAAGATATATTGTTTGTATCATGTAATGCTTGGGATATTGTTGGTGCAGGATGGTTTGGGTTGTCAACGTATTGGGTGAATCGTTTTCACTTACCTTTTGAGACGATTGGTTTGCCCCCAAGCTTTCAAGGTTCGAGCCTTACTGAGCTGATTTACCATATTGAATCATAACAACTAGGAGCCCAAGATGATTAAGTTTTTTTTCCACCCCTCACCAAACCCTTTAAAAGTAGCATTATTTTTAGAGGAAGCAAAAATACCTTATGAATTAGTACCGGTTGACACGCGAAAGGGGCAGCAACACGAGCCTGATTTCGTCAAAATTAATCCTAATGCTAAAACTCCAGCAATTCTGGATGGTAATATCCCGGTTTTTGATAGTAATGCTATCTTGTTATATTTGGCAGCTAAGCATGCCGCTTTTCTTCCCGCCAAGACCGATAAAGATAAGGCAGAGATTTCATCTTGGTTAATGTTTGTTGCTTCGGGTATTGGGCCTTATTGTGGTCAAGCTGTGCACTTTAAGCGTTTTGCTCCAGAGCCAAAAGAGTATGCAGTAAATCGCTATGATTTTGAGGCCTGGCGTCATTGGAACATTATTGAAGAGCATTTAAAAGATCGCAAGTGGATGGTTGCTGGTAAATACAGCATTGTTGATATGTCGGTTTGGGGTTGGGCACGGATGATTCCTTTTATATTAGGAGATGATGCTTGGACCAAGTTACCGAATATCAAACGTTGGATCGATGTTATTAATGCCCGTCCCGCTGCTAAAAAAGCAGAGTCATTGAAGTCTGAATATGAGTTTAAGACAGTCGTTGATGCTGATGCTTTACGTAACCTGTTCCCAGGAAATGCTCGTATAGGACTATAGTATTATCCTTAAACAAATTGAAGATATGGAGAGCGTCATGACGGCAAAAAAAACATCATCCCCAGCTATCCAAGTGTATTCTTGGGCTACACCGAACGGTCATAAAGTTCATATTATGTTGGAAGAGTGTGGGTATCGACTGGGTAAGGACTGGGAAGCTAATCCGGTAGATATTGGTAAGGGTGATCAATTTAAACCCGAATTTTTAAGTATCAGTCCAAATAACCGGATTCCTGCTTTAGTCGATATGAATGGTCCAGATGGTAAACCGATCAGTGTTTTTGAATCAGGCGCGATTCTACTTTATTTAGCATCTAAGACAGGTAAATTTTTACCAAAGAGTACTTCTGATAAATTTAAGGTCATGGAATGGTTGATGTTTCAGATGGGGGGAGTTGGTCCCATGTTAGGTCAGACTCATCACTTCCGAATTTATGCACCGGAGAAGGTCGAGTACGCCATTAATCGTTATACCAAAGAAGCAAATCGTTTATATGGTGTGATGGATCGTCAATTAGCCAAAAATAAATATATTGCTGGTAAAACTTACTCCATTGCTGATATTGCAATTTATCCATGGTTGCGTAACTGGAAAAATCAGGGAGTTGAAATGTCTGATTATCCCCATGTTCAAGCTTGGTTCAATGCGATTGATCAGCGCCCAGCAGTGAAGCGTGGCGTCGAAGTATTAACGGCACTGCGTCAGCCATCCCACGACGACAAAGCTAAAGAAATTTTATTTGGCATTAAAGCTAAAGATAAGAAATAACTTAGTCCCTACAAATTCATGAATTTGTAGGGAATTCTTTTATGTCGATATTCCAGTTTGATCATGTAATCGATCGCTCCCTCACTAATTCCATTCGTTGGGATAAGTATGGGCCTGGAGTCATTCCCTTATGGGTTGCGGATATGGACTTTCAACCACCTGAGGCAGTGATTCAAGCGCTTAAAAATAGGGTGGAGCATGGTATTTTTGGTTATACCTATGCAAGTCCAAAGCTCAAGGAAGTCATCGTTGATTATGTACAAAGAATGTATCACTGGAAAATTCAACCAGAGTGGATTTCTTTTTTACCTAGTGTAGTCACGGGCTTGCATTTATCCGTTAGGATGTTGACGGATGTGGGCGATCATCTTTTAATCCCTCATCCTGCTTATCATCATTTTAAGGATGCGGCTCTTGGTGCTCAGCGTGACTTCTCAGCATATGACATGCATTTACGGAATGGTCGATATACATTTGACATATCTCAACTAGAAAGTTTAGTTCGGCCACAGACAAAATTAATCATGCTTTGTAATCCACACAACCCTGGTGGATGTGTGTTTACAAAGCCTGAACTAGAAACTATTGCCCAGTTTGCGAAAAAGCACCAGCTCTTGATTTGTTCAGATGAAATTCATGCAGATCTGATCTTAGATGAAGGAATTGTGCATCATCCAATAGGCAGTATTGGACAAGGGGTTGAACAGTTTAGTTTTTCTTTGATGTCGCTCAATAAAGCCTATAACTTTCCTGGTATGGGGATGTCATGGCTCATTTGTCCTCATCCAGAGATTCAAAAAAAGATCATGAAAGATGTTCACACACTGATTCCGAACCCGAATTTATTTGCCTATGACGTGACGCAAGCGGCGATGGAGCATGGTCAAGAATGGCATTCAGCACTGATTCAATATTTACGTCAGAATCGAGATCAGGTTTACCAGCGGATCAATGCTATCCCAGGCCTATCAATGGCGCATCTGCAAGCCACATACTTAGCATGGATTGATTGCTCAGCAATGGGGTGGCCAGATCCTTATGAAGAATTTTTGAAGGCTGGCGTTGCATTATCTCCTGGCGCACAATTTGGTGATCAGCAATTTGTGCGCTTAAATTTTGGAACTTCATCAAAAATCCTGGATCAAGCTCTTGATAGAATCGAGAAAGCTTGTCGACAATAAGTTAAGATAACAATTATGCAAAGTACACTATCCCTTTATTATTACGAGTCCATCAAACAACAATTGTTGGCGTGGAACGGCATGAGTCTTCAAGATCGAAGAAGTTCTTATGAAGAAATTTCTATTCGGCGTGGCAATTTTTCCAAAAGTGTTGAGGTGGATACCGCCCATTTTGGACTGGTAAGTGGTGACTGGTTAATACCGCACCAACAGAGTTCTGATGGAATCATTATTCATTTGCATGGTGGGGCTTTTGCTGTTGGAAATGCACTAACTCATCGGGCGATTGGTTCTCATTTGGCGCAGTATTCAGGTGCAAGAGTCATATTGCTTAATTACAGTTTATCTCCAGAAAATCAATTCCCTGATGCAATGATGGATGTTGTCAATACATTTCATTTTTTGAAGAAACAACATCCTGGTCAAAAAATTGCATTATCTGGAGATTCTGCGGGAGCTAATTTAGCGCTCACGGCTACTTTTTATTTAAAGCAAGAAGGATTTGAGTTACCAAATGCTATAGGGTTGATTTGTCCTTGGTCTGATTTAACGATGTCGAATCCAACCCATCAGACAAACGCCAAAGTTGATCCTTATTTCCCTAATAGTGATCGGTTACATGCTTCAGCTGCAGCCTATGCAGGTAAGCATTCCTTATTAGATCCTCTGGTTTCGCCACAGTATGGGAACTTTCAACAATTACCACCAATCCTGACACATGCAGGAGAGCTTGAAGCATTATTAGATGATGCAAAAATGATTCATCATTTAGCAACCCAAGCTGGGGTTGAATCACAACTCGAAGTGTATCCAGCAATGTGGCATGTATGGCAACATTTTGTTGGGTTAATGCCTGAGGCAACTGACTCTTTGCAAAAAATGGGTCAGTTTTTAGCAAAAAATCTTGGATGAGCGTTGATTCAGTTTTAAATTTGAATGATGGAATAGGGAAAATCATGGAAATTCAGTCTGTTGGAGTGATTGGTGCTGGAATTATGGGAAGCGGGATCGCGCAGACATGCGCTGCCGCTGGTTTGGATGTTGTGATGATTGATATCAATCAAGCTGCTATCGATAAAGGTATGCAGTCAATTAGCTCAAGTCTTGAGCGCTTGGTGAAGAAAGAAAAATTAACTCCAGAGCAAAAGGCTGTAACGCTTTCAAAAATCAAGCCCTCGATCGATTACGCTGACTTAAAAGGTTTACATTTAGTGATTGAAGCGGCGACGGAGAATCAACCGATCAAAGAGAAAATTCTGAAAAAGCTCGATGAAACAATTGATTCAAGTACGATTATTGCTACGAATACATCTTCCTTGTCGGTGACTCAACTGGCTGCGAATGACTCCAATCCATCGCGTGTGATTGGCATGCACTTTTTTAATCCTGTACCCATGATGGCCTTAGTCGAGATTATTCGTGGGCTACAAACGAGTGATGCAACGCATCAAGCGATCTTTGAGATGTCGAAGCGCTTGGGTAAAGAGCCTATTACCGTGAAGAACTCTCCAGGGTTTGTGGTTAATCGTATCTTGGTACCTATGATCAATGAGGCATTTTTTGTTTTAGCAGAGGGCTTGGCTACTGCAGAAGATATTGATGCTGGTATGAAGCTCGGATGTAATCAACCGATTGGGCCTTTAGCGCTCGCTGATTTAATCGGACTGGACACTTGTTTAGCTGTCATGGAAGTGTATTTTAATAACTTTAGTGATTCGAAATATCGTCCATGTCCATTACTGAGAGAGATGGTTGCTGCTGGGCAATTAGGACGCAAGACAGGTAAAGGCGTTTATCAGTATTAATTCCGCTCAGGAGTGAACTGAGCGTCAACCGAATTTTTCATGATTGAGATTCTTTATGTCCGTCTCCAGGATTGGTTTTTGGAGCGTTGTAATTAGTTATGTTTGTTGGGGCTTTATGCCCCTTTATACAAGACAGTTCACCGACGTTTCTTTATTAGAGTTCTTCGCCCATCGAATCATCTGGTCGGCAGCATTACTGATTGTCATGATGCTGTTTCAGGCTAAGTTGCGCCATTTATTTGAGAACCTCAATTTCAAGCGTATTGGTTTATATTTCTTTTCGGGTAGTTTAGTTGCTTCGAACTGGTATTTGTTTGTTTGGGGTATTTTGCGAGGAGATATCACTGAGGCAAGTCTAGGGTATTTTATTAATCCTTTAGTGAGTGTGGTGCTTGGCGTTATTATTTTGCGTGAAAAATTACGTATCCCACAAATGATATCTATCCTGATCGTAGCAATTGGCGTTGGTTTATTAGGATTTGCTTACGGTAAATTCCCATGGCTAGCCATCAGTTTGGGAACAACCTTTGGCCTATATGGACTTTTTCGGAAAATGGGCGATCTCAATGCTCTAGAGGCACTTACTTTAGAGATGATACTTTTACTGCCCTTTATGATTGTGATCGTTGCTTATTTATACCTTCATCAGCAATTGATTTTTGGTACTGAAGGGCTGTTGATCAATTTAAAGCTCATGAGCATCGGCGCGATTACCGCGATCCCCTTATTGTTTTTTATCTATGGCGTGCAGCGAATCTCGATGACTACACTAGGAATTGTTCAGTACTTAGGACCAACTTTGCAATTTATGAGTGGGATTGTATTTTTTCACGAGATCATTGATTCACATCGACTCATCGGGTATTCAACGGTTTGGTTTGGGCTCGTTATTTTTGCTCTAGAGGGAGTGTTGTATTCTCGTCGGACTCATTATGAACAACTTCGGGCTGTGATGATGGATTGAAATTACCTTGGGTGATTTCAAGCATCTTGATCAAGGTATAAATCATTGAATTCATCGGAGTTGATATTTGATGTTCTTGACCTTTAGTAACAATTGTCCCGTTCAGATAATCAATTTCGGTTGGTTTAAATTTAGCGATATCTTGAGCCGTTGACGATTTTTGTAAGGGTAAATTTATGGGTATTCCTTCAATCATTTCTTCAATCTTGCCAAGATCTAATTGCATTCCTTCAGCTTGGGCGACTGCCATACATTCTAGTTTGATCTGATGAATGACTTCAAGGATTCCAGGGCTTTTTACGAGAGACTCATAGTTAATTTGACCGATGGCAGAAATGCCATTATATGAACAGTTCACAATGAATTTAGTCCATAAATCAACCATCATTGAGCTAGATACTTTTGTAGGTATTTTAGCCGTTTTTAGCATCGTAGCAAGAAACTCTAAACGTGAATCATCTTGGTCAGGAACTGTATTGCCAATGACGAGACTACCACCGCCAAAATGGGTCACTTCATTCAGCCCAGTCATTGCCATGGCAGCATAAACCATCCCAGCATAGCATTTTTGAGTAACATGTTGTTTCAGAAGGCTGATATTTTCAATACCATTTTGTAGGCTGATCACTACCGCATTTGATTTTAAATAAGGAGCGATTTCTTGAGCAGTTAACAGGGTTGATTGAGTTTTTACGGCAATAAAAACGTAGGAGCAATCTTTTAAGGTTTCGTAGTTAGAAGTAGCTTCAACATGCAAAGATTCTCGTTTATCCGCCAAAACTAACTGTAGTCCCTCATCCTTAAACTTGTCGAGTTGATTTTCACGGGCAATGAAAGTTACCGGATAGCCACCTTTAGCCATCATGCCCCCAAAGTAGCAACCCACAGCACCAGCTCCAATAATGACAATCTTCGGTAATGAGCTATTCATATTAAAGTTCAGTCACGATGGGTAAAAAGAGTTCTTGGAGGTCATTTAAAAATTGTAAACCGAAAGGTGTGGCTTTGAAATGTAATAAGTCAGACTCTAAAAGGCCCTTTTCGATAGCTTCGTTGATTTCAGTTTGGATTTCGAGTTGCTTCATCCCTGTACGGTCCTCGAAATAACTGATGGGTACACCATCTTTTAGTCTAAGAGCACCTAACATAAACTCAAATGCAAGTTCATCTCTTGCAATATGGCGCGTCTCAATGACCCCCTTTAATGTTGTAAAAACCGATTGCATATATTTTTCAGGGTGTCGTTCTTTAATTGTTCTTATGATACGGTCGGGGAAAGATATTTTTCCATGCGCACCAGCACCAATACCTAAGTAGTCACCAAATGTCCAATAATTTAGATTATGAAAGCATTGAGATTTTTCTTTTGCAAATGCAGAGACCTCATAGCGTTGATAGCCTTTTTGATGGAGGGTATTGAGAAGTTGTTCTTGGATTTCAAAGGCTAAATCTTCATCAGGGATGGGTGGTGGAAACTTAGCAAACAGCGTATTTGGTTCTAAGGTTAGATGATACAAAGACAAATGATCTGTATCAAAGCTCAATGCCTGATCTATATCTGCTTGTGCTTCAGCTAAGGATTGATGGGGTAACCCATACATAATATCTAGATTAACGCGCTGAAAATATTGTTTGGCTATTTGAATAGCCTCCACAGCTTCTGAACTTGAGTGGACTCTACCAAGATCTTTTAAGTGTCGATCATTAAAACTTTGTATGCCTAAAGAGATTCGATTGACTCCACTTTTGGCATAAGCCGCAAATTTTTTCGCCTCAACGGATCCTGGGTTAGCTTCCATGGTGATTTCGATATCACTATCCATGCCAATTCGGGCTCTGACGTCTGCCAAAAGTCGATCTAAACCTTCAGATGAAAGTAGGCTTGGAGTTCCACCACCAATAAAAATTGAATGTATTCTTCGACCCCATACCAGTGGCAGAGATTCTTCAAGGTCTTTACACAAAGCGTTCAGGTATTGCTCTTCATCAAATACGGGCCCATCCGGATTGATGGCATGCGAATTAAAGTCGCAATAAGGACATTTCTTTTCACACCAAGGAAAATGTATATATAAGGATAGGGGGGGGAGTGAGCGCAGCGCAATCCCATTCGATAGTTTGACCTGACTGATCGGTTGAATCGGAATAATAGTTTGATTACTCATGGGATATTTTTTGTAGAAGTTCTTGCATTGCTAGAGCTCGGTGACTCATTTTGTTTTTTAGGCTAGGCTCTATTTCCGCAGCTGTTTTACCTAGTTTAGGTAAGTAAAAGTAAGGGTCGTAACCAAAGCCATAAGAACCTTTTGGAAGATCGATGATTTGACCATACCAACTCGCTTGAGCAATGATCGGCTCAGGATCTTTTGGATGGTTTACCAAAACCAGTGCGCAAACATATTTAGCAGCTCGATTCGGCTCATTTTTTAACATTTGGAGTAAATATGCATTATTTTTCTCATCTGTGGCATCTTTCCCAGAAAATCTGGCCGAATGTATTCCGGGTGCGCCATTTAATGCCTCAACACAGACCCCAGAATCATCCGCAAGACTTGGAAGGCCGCTGAGTAAACTTGCTTGTCGCGCTTTCGCTAAGGCGTTTTCAATAAAGGTGTCAAAAGGCTCGTCTGCCGCTGGTATTTGAAGATCTTGTTGGGCAATCACTTCAATCTCAAGGGGGTGCAATAAAGCCCTAAACTCAGCTAATTTACCAGCATTATTAGAAGCTAGAACAACTTTGGAAAATCGATGCTTCATGAGCTTAAAGATTCTTTTTGTAAAGTCACAAGTTCTTGGATGGCTGCTTGACCAAGATTAAGGAGTTGCATGAGTTCTTCACGGCTAAAACTGGCGCCTTCTGCTGTTCCTTGAACCTCTACAATGCCACCTTTACCCGTCATCACGATATTCATATCGGTATCACAGGAAGAGTCCTCTGCATAATCAAGGTCCGTCACGGGGATGCCTTGATAAATACCAACAGATACAGCCGCGACATGATCAATAATCGGGTCTTGAGTGAGGGCGCCTGAAGCCAAGAGGGTATTAATAGCATCTCTTGCAGCAATAAATGCCCCAGTAATTGCAGCGGTTCTGGTACCACCATCTGCTTGGATTACGTCACAATCAAGATGAATCGTTCTTTCTCCAAGCAATTTTAGGTCAAAAATACTGCGTAAAGACCGACCAATTAAACGTTGAATTTCTTGGGTGCGACCTGATTGTTTCCCTTTTGCTGCTTCCCGATCACTTCTCGTATGGGTTGAACGTGGCAGCATCCCATACTCTGCTGTAACCCATCCTTCACCGCTTCCTCTTTGGTGAGGGGGGACTTTCTCCAAGATACTGGCATTACAAAGTACCTGAGTATCACCAAAAGCAATCAATACTGACCCTTCCGCATGTTTGGTAAAGCGGCGTGTAATTTTAATTTCTCTTAATTGAGATGCCTGACGTTGGCTTGGACGGATGGAATTTTGCATAGTATCGAAAAACCTTTCTGATGAATTGGCTCTATTTTGCCTTTTTTTTGGCAAAAGCATACCAACACTTTACAATGCAATCATGATATATAGCATGACGGGATTTGGGGCAAGTCGTCAGGCCCTTATAGTGAACGAACAAACCATCGCTTTAATTTATTTAGAATTAAGGTCGATTAACTCTCGTTTTTTGGATTTGATCTTTAAAAGCCCAGATGAAACGAAGATGGCTGAAGCGCAAATTAGAGATGTGATGTCCAAGCGCGTTAGTCGGGGCAAGATTGAGTGTCGCATACATATTCAAAGAGATATTGGTAATGAAGACCCAACGGGTAATTTGTCCGATGGGCAAGTTTCGCAAAAGTTTCATTTGCCAGCAATTCAAGAATTGAAGTCTTATCAGGCAATGGTGAAACAACATTTTCCCGCAGCACAAGAGATGAGCGTCAAGGATGTTTTAATCTGGCCTGGCGTGATTCGTCAAGAAGAAATTGCCGCTGAGCAATTGCAAGAAGTTGTCTTACAAGCCTTGGAGCATGCATTGGATTCTTTGCTTCAGAGTCGCCAAACAGAGGGTGAAGCTTTAAAGCAGGTTATTTTGCACTGTATTAAAAAGATGGAAGCGATTGTCGTTGTGATCGAGTCAAAGTTACCCACGATTATTCAGTCATATCAAGATAAACTGATTGAAAAGTTGCTGACGGTTTTAAATGGTGTGGATCAGCAGGGAAGAAACATTTCTAAAGAAGAAGTCGTTGAGCGAATTAAACAAGAAGTAGTGATGTATGGCGTGAGGATTGATGTAGCGGAGGAAATTGCTAGGCTGAAGACACATTTTCAAGCGGTTAGAACGGCTCTTGATAAGGGAGGGCCTGTAGGTAAGCGGCTCGATTTTTTAATGCAAGAATTACAACGTGAAAGCAACACCTTAGGTGCAAAATCAGTTTCACAAGAAACTAGTGATGCGTCCATGGAGCTTAAGCTTTTAGTTGAGCAAATCCGTGAACAAGTACAAAACTTAGAATAATCGTTGTAAAAGGATTAAAAAGGATCAAAAGAATGATGTATAACGGCAGTATGATTTTGGTTGTTGCTCCTTCAGGAGCTGGAAAATCATCCTTGGTTAGAGCCTTGCTTGAAACCGATCCGACACTTTCTTTGTCCGTTTCTTTTACGACCAGGCAACCTCGGCCTGGGGAGGTGGAGGGTATCAACTACCATTTTATTTCAGAGACTGAGTTTTTACAGCGTAAAGAGCAGAATGATTTTCTAGAGTGGGCTCATGTTCACGGTAATTATTATGGAACCTCACAATCCTGGATTTTAGAAAAAATGCAGGCTGGTAAAGATGTGATTCTAGAAATAGACTGGCAAGGGGCTCGACAAATTCAGGCTATCGTTCCTCAAGCGCTTTGGATCTTTATTTTGCCACCATCGATTAGCGTTCTAGAGGATCGGTTGCGTCATCGGGCTCAAGATGATGAACAGACGATACAAAAACGTATTGCAGCAGCTCATGAAGAACTTTCTCATTTATCAGAAGCAAATTATTTAGTGATTAATGATTTATTCCAAGCGGCCCTGTTTGAGCTACGCCAAATCATCTCAGCAAGTCGCTTAAGAACCCTCCCACAGTTAGCTCGTTATACGCAATTAGTCGATAATTTGACCAATCCTCCAAAATAAGTCCCAATTTGAGTTAGAATAGAGTTAATTAGAGTTTGCATTCTTGCAATCCGTCATCAATTGAAAGTAAAAACCATGGCCCGTATCACCGTTGAAGATTGTTTAAAAACTATTCCGAACCGTTTCGAGATGGTATTAGCTGCGACGTATCGTGCTCGTCAATTGGTCCAGGGACATACTCCTCGTGTCGAGTCTAAAGACAAGCCTACAGTTACCGCGTTACGCGAAATTGCTGCAGGAATGACAGACCGGGATATGTTAACTAAAGTACCTTTGTAAGGTAACTTATGGTGGCACGTTCACCATCGACTTCTAGCAGTGATGTCTTGACGCAAGTGCCTGATGCGAAGGCTATTATTGCTGCCATGTTGGAAAAATCCAGCAGGCATTTATTTGGGCCTACTTCGGCACCATCTTCCCCCCCAAAGCAGCAGGTAGTTAGCCTTGCTAAACTGACAGAAAAACTATCTTATCTAAAGCCTGCAGAAATCAAATTAGTTCGTAAAGCTTTTCAGTTTGCTGATGAGGCTCATTTAGGGCAGTATCGTCAAAGTGGTGAACCGTATATCACCCATCCTTTGGCTGTCGCTGAGTTATGCGCAGATTGGCGTTTAGATGTCAATTCGATTATGTCCGCCTTATTACATGATGTTATTGAAGATACCGGACATTCGCATGCCGAGTTGATTGAGACCTTTGGACCCAAAGTTGGAGAGTTAGTTGATGGCTTGACGAAGCTTGATAAGTTAGAGTTCCAAAGTCATGCCCAAGCGCAAGCAGAGAGTTTTCGTAAGATGTTTATGGCAATGGCTAAAGACATTCGTGTGATTCTCGTCAAACTTGCAGACCGAACTCATAATATGCGAACTCTTGATGGTGTAAGGGAAGATAAACGTCGAAGAATTGCGATAGAAACAAGTGAGATTTATGCGCCGATTGCGCATCGTTTAGGTCTGAACATGATCTATCGAGAGTTAGAGGATTTGAGTTTCAAAAATACGTGGCCAATGCGTTATCGCGCATTGGATCATTCTGTGAAAAAGGTCCGCGGTAATCGCAAAGAGATTGTTCAAAAAATTCTTGATGATGTTCGGCGCGCCTTTGTCAATGTCAATTTAGAGATTGATATTCGAGGCCGTGAAAAAAGCTTGGCTAGTATTTATAACAAGATGCGTACCAAGCATTTGAGTTTTAATGAGGTCTTGGATGTCTACGGATTTCGAATTTTAGTCAGGACGAACGATGAGTGTTACCGAGCCTTGGGGGTTTTACATTCCATGTACAAACCCATGCCTGGCAAGTTTAAAGACTATATAGCGATTCCTAAGCTCAACGGTTATCAATCCTTACACACGACAATGGTTGGTCCTGTTGGGATGCCCGTTGAGTTTCAAATCCGTACCGTCTTGATGAATCAGGTTGCCGATGCTGGAGTTGCTGCTCATTGGGTCTACAAAGATGGTAAAGAAGAAATGACCGAAGTACAAAAACGTGCTCATCAATGGTTACAGTCATTGGTTGATTTGGAAGATGCTAGCCATGATCCACAAGAATTTTTAGAGCATGTCAAAATCGATTTATTTCCAGACTCCGTCTATGTTTTTACTCCGAAAGGGCATATACGAGCCTTACCGCGCGGAGCAACTGCTTTAGACTTTGCGTATTCGGTTCATAGTGATTTAGGGAATAGCTGTGTTGCGGTCAAGATTAACGGTAATCAATTACCACTTCGGACAGAAATTAAAAATGGCGATATTGTTGAAATTATTACCGCGCCCTTCTCGAATCCGAATCCCACATGGTTGACTTTTATTCGGACAGGTCGTGCAAGAGCTGCGATACGTCACGCATTAAAAACGAGGGGATTAAGTGAATCCTTGCAATTAGGTGAAAGACTTTTATTACAAGCACTGCGTCAAAATCAAGTTGATGTTGCGTTGTTAGCAGATGATATTTGGGAGCGAGTCTATCACTGGACTGGCTCAAAATCACGTCAAGAAATCATGACGGATATCGCCCTTGGAAGAAGATCCGCTGCGGTATTAGCAAAAAGAATCGAGCTCTTTATTAAAGAGAAAGGTGGCCATGAACAATTACGTTTTGATCATCAAGAATGGCAATCAAATTCAGAAAAAGATACTCATTTAAAGGCTTCACGACAAGTATTAATGGTCGATGGATCTGAAGGAATGTCTGTCATTTACTCTAGTTGTTGCCACCCGATTCCAGGGGATTTGATTATCGGTTATTTAGGCAAGGGTGAAGGTTTGCAGATTCATATTGAAGACTGCGCCCATGTTCAACGAATTCATCATAAAGATCCAGAAAACTGGATTGAGGTGAATTGGGCAGAAAACATTCATCGGGTCTTTGAAATACCGCTTCGCGTAGATGTCAAAAACTCTAAAGGTGTTTTAGCGAAGGTGGCTAGTAGCATTACTTCTTCAGATGCAAATATTACGCACGTTGGTATGGATGACGCATCAGCAGAACTTGCAGCCTCGATTCGGTTTGGGGTTCAAGTTTATGATCGGGATCATCTAGCGAAAGTAATTCGAAGCTTACGATCCAATCAGGACGTTGTCCGTGTGACTCGGACAAAAATACATCAGTAATTAGTAATCGATCGCTTTATATTCCACGTCAATCACTTCTAGAATTTCTACACCATTGGGTGTTTGGAGCTCAATCTCATCACCAATTCTTTTTTTAATCATCGCTTTTGCAATGGGCGAGATCCAACTGACATTGCCATTATCTAGGCCGATTTCATCTACCCCCACAATTCGGAGGTTTTTCTCCTCACCTTGACCATTTAGATAGGTCACTGTTGCGCCAAAAAATATCTGATCGGTACTTTCCCGTGTTGCGGGATCCACAACTTCAGCAAATTCAAGCCTTTTATTGAGAAAACGGATTCGACGATCAATTTCACGTAATCTTTTTTTCCCATAAATATAGTCACCATTTTCAGAGCGATCCCCGTTACTGGCCGCCCAGTGGACGATTTTGACGACTTCAGGTCGCTCAATGTCTAAAAGATGCAACAATTCATCCTTTAATCTTTGGTGGCCGATAGGAGTAATGTAGTTTTTAGTGTCAATTTGTGGCATAATGTTTTGCTGTGCGGCTGTAGCTCAGCTGGATAGAGTACTTGGCTACGAACCAAGGGGTCGTGGGTTCAATTCCTGCCAGCCGCACCACAATTATATAGGGTCTAGTGAAAGCTAGACCCTATTTCTTTTGATGTGCAGGAATGCCATTGCATCAGGCCGGGCCCCTAAGTTGAGCAATAAACACTCATCCTTCAAAAAAATCCGAATGAACTGACAGCTATTGCCGCATCAAAGAGCTATATTCCAACTCATCATGAACAGGATTTAGGGAATATATGAAAAGGGTCAATCCATCTTACGTCAAACTCGATAAAATTGAGCCAGATTTATCGCAACTGCATTTAACCGAATCAAAACTTAAAAATCATCGCCTACGTCGGAGATTATTTATTCAACAAGCAAGATCTCATGAGAGAGCTTTACGTCAACAAAGTAAAGTGAGTTCCCGAAGGGATTGGATGATTTTTTTTGTATCTTTATTGTTGATGTATTTCTTTTGGAAATGGCTCAGTATGGATAGTATTGTCTTACAGGAGTTTAAAACTCATTCGTTGGTTCAACTGTTCGAGTAATGGCTTGATCTTTAGGATGACATCGCCAATGGTTGCGTTGGTGAAGATGGATTTTTTAATCTCCACAACAAATAGAGCACAATCGATACATTCAGGGCATTCCATGCCATACCATTAATGAAGGCAGCATGATATGACCCTGTCAGATCGAAGACTTTACCAGAGAGCCATCCACCCAATGCCATACCAAGCATGGTAGCCATAATACAAAGTCCAACGCGTTTACTGAGCTCATTAATGGGAAAGTACTCTCTCACAATAATGGCATAGGAAGGAATAATGCCTCCTTGGAAAAGTCCAAATAAGGCAGCGATGACATAGAGTGAAACTAAGCTATTAAATGACAGGAATAAAAAGAGTGCGACTGCTTGCAACAAGGACCCTAATAAGAGAGTTTTTAGGCCACCAATCCGATCGCAAACAAAACCTGATAGTAAACGGCTTACCACACCAAAGGCTAACATGACAGACAACATCTCTGCACCTCTAGCAGGGTTAAAGCCTAGATCGCTACAATAGGCAACGATATGCACTTGTGGCATAGCCATCGCAACGCAGCAACCAACTCCAGCAATACATAAAAGACTTTGTGCAACATTCATCGATAAACCAAAAGGTTGGTTACGATTCATCATTTTTTCTGTAGTAGATGTTTGAGGTAGGCTCAAAGGAGGACGTTGACGCATGAGCAGTGCTAATAAAAACATTGATCCACCGCAAATAACCCCCATACCAATATAGGTTGTACGCCAACCAAAATGATCGATACCATATTGAACAAGGGGAGGCCAAATAGTTCCTGCTATATAGTTTCCGCTAGAACATATCCCAACAGCGATACCCCGATGTTTATTCCACCACATGGAGGTATCCGCCATCAGTGGCGCAAAAATGGCAGACGCACCAAAAAAGCCGAGTAAAAGTCCGTGGGAGATACTAAAGACCACCATATTGGATGAGACGCCGGAAAGGATGTAGCCAAGACCTACGCATAGAGCTCCTATTACCAGCGCTGTCGACACACCTAGACGATCCGCAACCTTTCCCATCAAGATGCTACCTAAACCTAAGCCGACCATCATCAATGTATAAGGCAGGGATACTATTGAGCGACTTACACCAAATTCAGCTTGCACTGCGGGTAAAAACACAGCGACTGCGTACATGGAACTGGTTCCCATCGTCATCAGTAAAACTGCAATACAAAGTCGCTGAGCAGCTGTTCTAGAATCAATTAAATCCGGACTAGCGGGTTGATGTCTCATGAATTTTATAGGAATGTAATTACTCAAGGTTAGCACAGTTTCCCATGCTCACATTAAATTCACAGTATTCTATGTCTTACGAAAAATCTTCTAAGAATTTTTGATGAATCCTATTGCACCACACTTATATCTATTATGTCTAATCACTTGTTTTTCACTGAAATTACAGGCGGCTAGTTTTGATTGTACGGCAACTAATACCACTCGAGAAATAGATCGATTCATCTGTAACAATGATTCTATTTCAGCCTTAGATGAATCAATGGGAATGGTTTATCAAGAGAATTATCGTCAATTATCCCCATCTAATCGCGTCCTGTATCTTAATAGTCAAAGACAATGGCTCAATTATTGGCCACAGGCTTGTTTGAGAAGTTATGATCCAAAATCCCGACATTATCAATCGGAACAATTTGCACAATGCGCCACATATGAATATGAGCGACGCTTGCAAGAGTTGCCGATTCGCTTGATGCGCCAGAATTGGAAAGTTTTTTCTGTGGGGCGTTACAGCCTGACTAAGGCGCAAGTTAATTCAGTTCCCGAATGGGTTAAACAAGTTCAACATCAACTGATCTACTCACAAATAGACATAGAAGGTTTATTAGAGGAGGATCAAGTACAAGCTAAGCAGTTGAATCAATGGATTGTGAGTCGATACAAGAAATTGGGTTTGATAAATCGCACAGCACTAAATGAAAACGATATGGACTCATTTTTGTGGATGAAATTAGAAAATCGTAGTCTAGATCTTATGAGCTTAAAATCCATCTATTATTTCAATGGATTTGGGGCGCATGGTAATTCTGTTGTGAGTCATGCTCATTGGAGTTTATCGAAAGGTCGTGAAGTGATGCCGAGTGATATTTTGCAGGGGGCATGGCAAAATCAAGTTGCTCTTGAGGTGTATCGAAGATTACAAGAAAGCATCCCTGATATGATTCTGGTGAAATCTGCAGAAGAAGTTAGACCTTCCATCGAAAGAATCGATACATGGGATTTTTATCAGGAGGGACTAGCGTTTACTTTTAGCCCTTACGAAGTCGCTGCATATGCTGCAGGAAGACCTGAGGTAGTTATACCTTGGGCAGTATTAAGCGCGTATTTGACGGATGATGCTAAGTCGCAAATTCTACTATTGCGATCAAAGTTTTAACCTTATTTGACTGATTTAGAAGCTAAATAATTGACGGCTTTTTCTTTGATGGGTAAATGGATCAATGCTGCAAATACCGCCAACATAATATCCATATACCAAACCCAGTTATAGTTTCCGCTAGCTTGGAAGACTTGACCGCCTAGGTAAGCACCTAAGAAACCTCCAATTTGATGAGTAAAGAGCACGATACCAAATAGCGTACCCATATAGGTTGGGCCAAACATTTTTGCAACGAGACCCGCGGTTGGAGGCACGGTCGAGAGATATGTTAGACCAAGTGTTGCCGCGAATAGAAGAACGGTTATTTCTGTTTTAGGTCCGAGAATAAATAAAAAAACGATGAGTCCACGAGCTGCGTAAATATAACTTAAAAGAGTCTTCATTGGAATTTTGGTGGTGATCCATCCTGCCCCAAGACTGCCAACAATATTAAATAATCCAATCGTCGCTAGAACCCATCCAGTAAAGGTTGGGGGTAAGCCACATAGAGCAATCACACCAGGCATATGAGTAGCAATAAAGGCCACATGAAATCCGCACACAAAGAAGCCACCATTGAGCATTAAATAACTAGGTGTTCGGAAGGCTAATGCGATACTTTGCTGGAAATTTGGAGGCGGAGGTGCATTTGGGTTGATAACGGGAACTACTTTTTTACCGCGCAGTAGTAACGATAGTGGAATGGTAATTAAACAAAAAAGCGCAATATACGTTAGGCCGTTTTCCCAACCGGCACTCACAATCAGCCAACCAGCAATAGGCGCCATGATGAATTGGCCCACTGAACCACCAGCATTGACAAGCCCCGCATAAAGACCACCTTTACCTGGAGGTACAAAACGATTCACAGCAGACATCAACACAGAGTTACCTGCAAAACCAGCGCCACCGGCTGACAAAATACCGATCGTTAATATTAATCCGAATTGTGAAGTAACATAGGGGATCAGTAATGTTCCTGTAACGCACATGACAATACCAATGAGTAAAGCTTTTTCTGTGCCATATTTATCTGAGATTGCTCCAGCAATCGGTTGAAAGGTTCCCCAAGCCAATTGCCCACAAGCGAAGGCAAGGCTCACGGCAACGATACCAAGACCCGTGTGATTATTAATGGAACTAAAAAACATTGGCACCGATTGACGCACGCCAAAGATCAGCGCAAAAATGGCTACAGCTGCAGCCACTTGAACGAGATAAGGTTTTTCTTTAAAAATCACGGTGAACAAATTTACTCTTCTTTAATTTTATTATCTTGGACAAATTTACCCCAAGTATTCATTTGCTTTTTTAAGAAAGGTTCAAACACTTCAGGTCCACCAGCGATGATATCAATCCCTTGATCATCCAGTTTTTTAGAGATTTCTGGCTTTTTGAGAACGGCAATAATCGCCTGATTCATTTTTGCAATAATATCTGGAGGAGTTTTGACTGGTGCAATAACACCCCACCAGGCCGGCGCATCAAATCCTGGGAAGCCGCTTTCTGAAACGGTTGGTACATTAGGTAAATCTGCACTTCTTTTTGGACTGGTAACTGCTAAAGCAATCACACGATTAGCATCAATATGTGGTTTGATTAAATAGACTGAACCTATAGCTAAATTAACGTGACCAGCAAGGGCATCTGCCATGAGTGGTCCTCCGCCACGATAAGGAATATGCGTCCATTCAAATTGTGATTTTTTAGCAAGAGAAGCCATCGCAAGATGTCCTAGGCTTCCAGTACCAATAGAGCCATAGTTATAGGGCGTTCCTGATTTAGAAGCGTCAGTGAGCTCTTTAAAGCTAATAATTTCCGATTTCTTACTAGCTACAATCACCATTGGTGATGATCCAATGAGTGTGACTTGAGCGATATCTTTTAAAGTGTCATAAGGTAATTTATCTTTGAGTGCTTGATTGACGCCATGGGTATCGAATACTACCGCGAAGGCATAACCATCTGGATCAGAGTGCGCTAAGGCATTGGTGCCAATCACACCAGATGCACCACCAATATTTTCGACAACTACCGTTTGCTTCAGTTGCGCTTGTAAAGCAGGTGCTAGAACCCTTGCTACAGCATCTACAGAACCGCCCGGAGGAAATACAGAAATCAGCCGAATCGGTTTACGGCTTGGCCAATCATCTGCCGCAAACACTTGGCCTATCCCAAACATCAATGCTATAAGACATAGTATTTTTTTTGTCAGCATATTATTTCCTTTTGTTTTTTGTGGAACAGAGTTAACTCTTGTATTGTAGGTGATCAGGTATTGAGGGAAGTTGTTTTATGAGTAACCACATGATACCTCCCCAAGATATCGCAATGAGAACGAAACCGAAGTTTTGGATATCCAGAAATACACCGAATTTTTCCCCAGATAAATAAGCAACTGGACCCCCTATAAGACCTAGGATGACAGCGAGAGGGCGGCGTTGCTCTAGCCATGAAAATGATACTTTGGCACTTGCTGCAAAACATAACCAGACCAAGGATAACCACCAAGGTTGCAGCCATTGAAAAGGCTGTGGATATGGGGATGCGTAAGTCATTAACCCTAACAGCCCAATTACACTATCAGCAATAAATCCCAATAATAAGACTTTCCCTAAAAAAAGATAAGCCACTTTTTTATCAGGTTGTTTTGAAATATAGGTATTCAGATATATCAGACTTAGAAGAATTGGTAGCAAAGGATAGTGATGACTAATACCCCAAGCAAAGCCAAACCAAACAATTTGAAAGCCGATAATCATCCACCAAAAAAACATACTTAATCTTTCGTAAAAGAGAGAGTGACCTCGCCAAGATAGACTCCAAACTTTGACATTTGGGCGCGGTTGAGCATCACTTGAGGATTCACTAAATACATCCAATCGTTAAATTGCACTTCAATATTTTTACCATCGACCGGAAGAGAAAGGGTATATTTCCAATTCAAGGCGTTACCGGATGACATACCGATAGCTTTGCCCACGACATCTGCGGCAGTTCCTTCATATTGATTTGGAGCAATTTCTTTGATGGTCCAAATTCTTTTTTGGGTGGTGCCATCTGAATATTGAAAAGATTCATCGAGTGTGCCGGTATTAATACCATCGATATTTGTCCAGTTAGAGGCGATTTCCACGGTAAAGCGCTTGACAACTTTTCCACCACGATCGGTAAAGATCCCATATGCATGGGTTTTGCCATTAAAGTAGTCTGCGAGTTTGAGAACCGGAGTTTCACTAGCATATTCTTCGACTTTGGTACTGGAGCATGAACTGAGAAGGAATATGATCGCCAAAGCAAAGCATTTGAACATTGTTAGCTTGATATTTTTCAACATAACACTACTCCTTAGAAAGTGATGTCTCTATTATGTCAAATCATCTCCTCAGATGGGGGAAATTATTGGAATTTAAAAACCTATGTTGGCGACATGGAAATGATCCGATTTGAAAGACATAGTTTTATAAAATACAGGCTATGAAAATATCACAAACCTTATTCTCCTCAGAAATACATCCTGGAGAATTTATTCGCGAAGAATTTTTACAAGCCAGCGGTCAAAGTATTTTTCAATTTGCCGTAGCCATGCAAATATCAGAAAAAATGGCATGTGAGATCATCGTCGGTAAGCAGCCTATTACCCCTCATTTGGCTGATCATTTGGCGAGAGTTCTAGGCATAAAAAGCCAATATTGGCTTGATATGCAGGCGGCTTATGAGGCCCGAAAAAAATTAGACAGTTTGAACGCTAATAAGGTCTAAAGGAGATGTTTTATTCACTTGTATATAACGTGCGATATAAGCCGCCGAAGATTTGCAAGGAATCTTTGCATAGACGACATGACCTGCTCCTGGCGCGACCTGAATCGGTTTACCTTCTAGATTCCATAGAGCCTCGATGACCACATCAGTATTGCCACTGGGCTCAATGATTTCAACTTTGTCGCCAACTGCAAAACGATTTTTGACTTCAATTTTGACACCTTTAACAGGATCAATTTCGAGAACGTTACCCACATACATACTTCTACCGGAAATAGAAAATCCCTTCAGGTAGTTTTGGTAATCGGCATCATGATGACGTTGGTAAAAGCCATCAGTGTATCCACGATTAGCGAGACCTTCTAGATGACCTAATAGTTCTGGTTGGAATGGGCGACCGTTGGCAGCGTCGTCAATTGCGGTGCGATAGGATTGACAAGTCCGAGCTACGTAATAGGGGGATTTGGTACGTCCTTCAATCTTAAAGGAGTCAATTCCCATTTCGGTCAATCGCTCAATATGTTCAATTGCACGTAAATCTTTCGAGTTCAGAATATAGGTACCATGCATATCTTCCTCTATTGGCATTAGTGCATCGGTTTTGCCACCTTCTTCGAGTAAGTAAATGTCACCAGTAGCATCTTCGGAGCCTGGATAAATTTTATAGTCCCAACGGCAAGAGTTCGTACAAGCACCTTGATTTGGATCGCGGTGACTGAAGTAGCCCGATAATAGACAACGTCCAGAATAAGCGATGCATAGAGCGCCGTGAACGAAGACTTCGAGTTCCATCTCTGGACAGTCTTGGCGCACTGATTCAATTTCATCCAGTGATAATTCACGAGAAAGAATGATGCGAGTGATACCCACTTTGTGCCAAAATTTTGCAGCAGCACCATTCACCGTATTGGCTTGAACAGATAAATGGATCGGCATATCTGGCCAATTTTCACGAACCATCATAATCAGACCCGGATCGGACATAATTAGCGCATCTGGTTTTAGAGCAATGACGGGGCTCATATCTTGAACAAAAGTTCTCGTTTTACCACCGTGAGGCAGAATGTTGGAGACGAGGTAGAATTTTTTACCTAAAGCATGGGCGTGGTTGATACCACCAGCTAGAACATCAAGATCTCCGAAATCGTTATTTCTGACCCGCAAAGAATAACGAGGTTGACCTGCATAGATGGCATCGGCGCCAAAATCAAAGGCAGTATCGAGCATCGCACGGCTACCGGCAGGGGCAAGGAGTTCAGGTTTTTTCATGGTCTTATTTTAGAAGGGTTTGAGCCGAAAAGCGAGCAATCTTTTAGTTCGTGAGATCGATGAATACTCGACCTTCCTCGACCTTAATAGGGTATGTTTTCATCGCTTTTGAGGCTGGTTCACAAGTAACTCGACCATCTCGAATATCAAATCGTCCTTGGTGAAACGGGCATTCGATCTCATGACCCTCCAAAAAACCATCTGAAAGCAGAGCATTTCCATGGGTGCATACGTTATCGGTACAAAAGACATTTCCACCCACATTGTAGATGGCGAGATTTTTATTTGGGGTATTAATACGAACGACTTCACCCTCAAAGGTGTCGTCGAATGACATGAGATCGGTCCAAGTGTTTGACATAGTGAGTAGGTATGTTGAAAGCTATATTTTACTCAAGGTCGTATGAAATTGGTTAAGCGCGTCAATTCAGGTGCATAATTTGGTTTTTTAGGTGTTTCATGGCCATCAAATCTACTATTTATAAAGCCAATTTATCGATTGCAAATATTGATGAAGCTTATTATGCCGATCATGCGTTAACACTTGCGCGCCATCCTAGTGAAACTGATGAGCGCATGATGATGCGCCTGGTTGCGCTTGCGATGCAAGCCCATCAACTGCAAACCGTTTGTCATGGAGATGGCGTGTTAGCCTTTGGCGCAGGTTTATCGGACGCACAGGAACCTGATGTGTGGCTCAAGGACTTTACAGACCAGATCAAAGTATGGATTGAAGTTGGCCTTCCTGAGGAGCGGCCGATCTTAAAGGCCTGTGGAAAAGCAAGTAAAGTTTATGTATATCCCTATCATCATGCCACAGGAGTTTGGTTTAAGAGTATCGAAAACAAAATTGCAAGGTTGACTAATCTTGAGATTTATCAAGTTCCGACTGAACAGTCTCATGCGCTAGCTCTCATGGCTGAGAGATCGATGCAATTGCAAGCTACGATTCAAGAGGGTCATTGTTTAATGAGCAATGGCAAGCAAAGCGTAGAAATTATTTTCGAGCGTCTTTTTTAGAGAAGTTTCTAGAGTTTTTTAGAAGAAAGGGCTTCAAAAGTGATGACTTTATCAATGAGTGCGAAGTTCTTTTCGAAGGATTTTCCCCACATTTGATTTTGGTAAGGAATCAACGAACACGATGTATTTAGGACGTTTGTAGTTGGTGAGATTTTTAATGCAATGTTCCTTGATCTCTACTTCTGTGAGACTAGGATCTTTTTTAACGATAAATGCCTTTACTGATTCTCCGGTGTTTTCATCTGGAATACCGATGACTGCACACTCTAAAACTTTCGGGATTTCTGAGAGAACATCTTCGATTTCATTTGGATAGATATTAAAACCCGACACCAAAATCATATCTTTTTTACGATCAATAATTTTTACAAAGCCTTGGTCGTTCATAAACCCAATATCACCGCTCTTAAAGAATCCATCAGTTGTCATCACTTTTTGGGTTTCATCATCGCGATTCCAATAACCACGCATGACTTGCGGGCCTTTGATGCAAATTTCACCTGGTTCATTAATAGGAAGTTCTTTGCCATCCTCATCACGAATCGAAATTTCTGTATTGGGGATTGGTAGGCCTACTGTACCGGTAAATTCTGACAGTACAGTCAAGTTACAGCACGCTACGGGGGATGTTTCAGAAAGACCGTAGCCCTCAGAAATGGGGCAGCCCGTTAATTCTTGCCAACGTTGTGCAACCACCTTTTGAACTGCCATTCCTCCGCCATTGCTTATCAGCAAGTCAGAAAAATTAATTTTAGTAAAGTCGGGATGTTGCATCAAAGCGTTATAGAGAGTATTCACTGCTGGAAAAATATGAAATGTTTTTAGATTTCTGAGTGTTTTGATAAAGCCTGAAATATCCTTTGGATTGGCAATCAATACCAAAAGCCCACCTGCACGGATGCTGAAAAGTCCACAAGCTGTTAATGCAAAGATGTGATAAAGCGGCAGGGCACAAATGAAGCTCAATTGTTCGACAGGATGCTTTCTGAGTGATGGGATTAGCCAAGCTTCGATTTGTAGAGTGTTGGCGATAACATTGCGATGTTCAAGGATGGCTCCTTTTGAGACTCCGGTGGTGCCACCCGTATATTGTAAAAAGGCGATATCCGTTGGTTCGATAGATGGTTTCGAATAACCCATTTTTCGACCTATCGACAGGGCTGCATCAAAGGTGGTGTAGTGGGTTAAACGCCATACTGGGACCATTTTTTTGACGTATTTGACGACGAAGTCAATCAACTTCCCCTTGATACCTAATAAAGCACCCAAGGAAGTCACAACAACATGATCAACAGCCACTCGATCGATCACTTGTTCAAGAACATGTGCAAAATTTTCTAGAATGATGATAGCTTTTGCACCACTGTCTTTGAGTTGATGCTCCAGTTCACGAGGGGTGTATAGAGGATTTACATTGACGACGATTGCGCCACAACGTAAAATGCCCGCGAGTGCAATTGGGTATTGCATGACGTTGGGCATCATGATGGCGACACGGTCGCCTTTTTTGATGCCAAGAAATTGCAAAAATCCAGCAAACTCTTGCGATGCTTGATCTAGTTGTGCATAAGTTAAGGATTTACCGAAGGATTCTATTGCTGAGCGGTCGGCGTACTTTTTGAACGAGTTTTCGAATAAATCAACAATAGAAGAATAGAGGCCAGGATCGATCTCATGAGGCACTTCTTTAGGGTAGCTTTGAAACCAAACTTTTTCAGTACTCATGCATTTCTTTCAGTAAAAGATCGCGTCTCTTTGATGGTTATTGTATGTATTACAGCCATCTTTTAATAAATATTACTTCTAATACTGCCTCACAGCTAATGATTTTAATTCCCTTATCAGTTGGGGGCCTATTATAGAAAATACTAAGTGCCCTCAAAAGAATACTTTATGATGACGGCTCATGAATGATCAATTGAAATAGATACTTACTAAATTAATGCTTTTTAATGATTGTTATCTTAAAAAATAAGAAACAAGTAATTTTAGGGACCGCAACTG
>CAIPQU010000062.1 GCA_903867305.1 uncultured beta proteobacterium | reverse complement strand
CCCATTTACTTTAGACGCAAGGGACGGGGTCAGTTTTTAAGAGCTCCCGAAGACCAACTGAAAGCAGCCTTGGCATCGGTTGAGCGCAAGCGTCAAGAGTCCATCTTGCAAAAGGAATGGGAATCCATGATGTTGGCCGGGCAACTACCTCAAGAGATTGCCACCAATGCACAAACCTTGTTGTTGACTCCTGACAAAAATGGCATCGCCTATAAAGCCTTATTGTCGGTTAGTCAGCAATCGGGTATTCATCAAGCTCAGTTACTGCTTCAACTTGGCGCAATTACATCACCATTAGTCATTCATCAAAGTAAATTTTTAAAAGAGTTTTTCCCCAAAGGAACGGGGTTTAGTGCACAGGCACAAATCTCATCGGATGTTTGGGATGGCATCTCCAAGAACCTGCCCCTTTCGCCCGTAAAAGCATTTTCCATTGATGATGCAACGACTACTGAAATCGACGATGCTTTTTCCGTCACTGAATTACCCAATGGTGGATATCAAGTAGGTATTCACATCGCGGCGCCAGGACTTGCCATTGTGCCCGGCGATCATCTTGACCTTTTAGCCCAACAACGCATGTCAACCGTCTATTTCCCGGGTGGCAAAATCACGATGTTACCAGCGTCGGTCATCGAAGTTTTTTCATTAAATGCAGGCCAAGCAAGACCAGCTGTTTCTCTGTATATAACCTTACTGAAAAATGGTGAGATTGACGACTCAGTGCCACCAAGATCCGAAATTGAAAAAGTATGGATGGCGCATAACGTTCGTTTAGGTGATATCGAGCATTTAATTGATGAGACGACGATTGACGATGTGACTCGTGATGATATTCATTATCGGCAGGAGTTATCGGTTTTATGGCGAGCAACTCAACATCTTCATGCCCTGCGTCAAAAGGCACGAGTAGCGCAAGGACAAAGAGAAGAAAAATTAGGCCCTCCAGAACCTGACGCCTTACCGAGAGACTTTAATTTTGCTATCCAAAATGCCGATGGCCAGACCCTTACCGCAGAGGCGCTCTTACAGAGCAATCTGAATGATCAGCATTGGCAGGCTTTCATTACATCGCGTCAAAGAGGGTCGGTGATTGATTCGATTGTTGCTGAATGGATGATTTTTTGTAATCACACATGGGGTTCTTTACTCGCAGAACATGAGTTACCTGCGATCTACCGAGCTCAACAAGGATGGGGTGCTCAACGAACACGCATGCAAACGACCCCATGCCGTCATGAGGGACTTGGTGTAGAAAATTATGCTTGGTGTACATCGCCACTGCGTCGCTATGCGGATTTGGTAAATCAATGGCAATTAATTGCCTATATCCAACAAGGTGTCATGGCGAAATTAGCCGCACCGTTTGTAGGAAAAGACACCAAAATTATGGCCTTGTGTGCCGAATTTGATAATACCTATAACGCCTATAACGCATATCAACAGACCGCTGAAAAATATTGGTGTTTGAAATGGATTGTTACTCAAGGGCTTCCTTGGACTTGTGTTGTCAGAGTGATGAAAGAAGGCATGGTCCGTATTGAGCCGATTCCACTGCGACTATTTGTCCCTGAATTAATGCAAGCGGCAAGAGGTTCGCGCGTGAAGGTTGAAATCATCAGTATTGATTTACTCATGTTAACGGCCTCCGTCAGAGTGTTAGAGCATTTAGACCACAAACAAGATCTAGAAGAGCCTGAGGAAGAGATCATCTTTTCGGTGACTGAGATTGCTGCAGAAGACCCGGTTGTGAATAATAATGAAGTCAGCAGCAGTTAACTTCGGCTTAAATCTAGAAGGTCCGCAACTTCCTAAATGGTGGAAGCGATCTCTAGTGACGGCTGTCATGGTTTCGATCGTGATTCATATAGTGGTCCTTGTGATGAAAAAGCCAGAAACCCCCATACAGGACAAACATCTCAAAGCCCCTCTAGCCGTTGTGATTGTGAATAGCCAAAGCTCTGTAAGTCCGGTGAAACCTAAAAGATTGGCACAACATGATTTAAATGGTGGAGGACTAGAGGAAACTCCTGAAAGGGCTAGTGCGATTTCACCTATGTTGCCAGGTTTAGCTGAAAAATTAAATCAATTACAAGAAGAGCAAAACCGCTTATTAAGTTCTTTACGAGAGGATGGAAGTCGGCGTAATAAAAATGCTCAAGGTAAAGCAAAGCTTGAAAAAGAGTCTATCGACCCCTTGGAGGCAGAGCTAGCCAAGCGCATAAAAATGGAAAGCGAGCGCCCACGCAAAGCTACTTTTACCTCGACTAGTGCAAAGTCTGTGATCTATGCCGAGTATTACAACAGTTTACGCAATAAAGTCGAGGCCTATGGCACGACTTATTTTCCGAGGTTGAATGGCACGCCTCTCTACGGAAGTTTGATCATGATGGCAAGTATTGATCGTGAGGGGAGGCTGGTTTCAAAACCAACGATTGAGCGTTCATCTGGTAATCCAGAGTTAGATCGTCAAACATTAGCGATTCTGCAAGCTTGTGCACCATTCGAAAAATTTCCAGCCAATTTAAGATCTCAACTAGATGTGATTGATTGGATTGCCACATTTTCATTTGTACAAGGTAGCGATACATCTCAATTAGAATTGAGAATGAGCCCAGCAAAATGACACAGAACGATACCGAACTAGACCCTAGAGATTATCCTAATATGGATGTTTATGGAGTTATTGGCAATCCTGTGGCGCATAGCTTATCACCCATCATTCACCAGCATTTCGCTCAGCAGACTCAACAAAATATCCATTACGGAAAACTATTTTCTGAAATAAATCAATTTGAACAGACTGTTGAGACCTTTTTTAGACATGGCGGTAAAGGACTAAATGTCACCGTACCTTTTAAGTCAAAAGCCTTTGCATTATGTAGCCAACTTTCTGAACGAGCGCAGGCTGCCGGAGTCGTCAATATTTTGTGGCAAGACAACGGTCAGTATGTTGGGGATAATTCCGATGGGTTAGGTTTAGTGAGAGATATTAAAAATAGCCAAAGTAACATCAAGAATAAAAATATCTTGCTCTTAGGCGCCGGTGGGGCGGTTCAGGGGGTCGTATTACCATTCTTACAGGAACTCCCTAGGACGATTGTGATTGCCAATCGGACGATAGAAAAAGCTCAGAATATTGTTGACCGATTTAAAGATCAGGCAAAGCAATTAAACATCAATTTACGAGCCATCGCTCTTCAACAGCTTGAACAAGAAACTAATCCATTTGACATCATCATTAATGGAACCTCCACGGGATTAGAGCAGGTTTCACCCCTGACTGATCAACAAGTGAAGCACTTATCGAACAACACTTCAAATCAGCTCGCATACGACATGGTTTATGGAAAAACAACGATCTTTATGCAGCAAATGAAAGATCAAGGGATACAAGTAAAAGATGGGTTAGGCATGTTGGTTGAACAAGCAGCTGTGGCATTTGAAGTGTGGAGAGGAATTGCCACTCAACATCTATTAAATACAAAAATAATTTTAGACAACTTTACTAAAAAATAGCGACTAAATAGTTGACTTACTAAAAGATTAAGAATTAATAGGCTTAAGAAATCTTTTAAAACTGCCGCCTTTCTAAATATACCGAATTGGTTTGACATACTCCCCGACCTAAAGGAAGGGGATTCTAACTTCACTGCGAATTGCTTAACTCTACATTCGTAGGGTTTCGTCTAACATTCGCTCCATTAGCTAACACCGCAAGTCCTGCGGCTAATATATTTTTACTCGCATTAATATCCCTATCATGTTCGTGATTGCAAGCGGAACAAGTCCACTTGCGGATATTGAGCGGTAAACGTTGTGCTACATGCCCACATTCAAAACAGCGTTTGCTTGACGGGTAAAACGGGTCAACAAACACCACTTGTCTGCCGTACCAGTCTGCTTTGTATTGCAGCTGACGCGTAAATTCAAACCAACCTTGGTCGGAGATGACTTTTGACAAGCGCCTGTTTTTCACCATATTACTAATGCGTAAATCTTCCAAACAAATCACTTGGTTCTCGTTTATCAGTTTGGTAGATAGTTTATGCAAGAAATCCTTGCGGACATCAGCAATTTTGGTGTGGACTTTTGCTACTTTGAGCTTAGCGCGCTGATAGCCGCCAGAGCCCTTTACTTTTTTAGCCAAGCGGCGCTGCTCTTTAGCTAGCTTGGCTTGTGATTTGCGAAACACGTTAATCGATTTGACTTTGTCGCCATTAGATGTGGCTAAAAAGCTCTCAACGCCAAGGTCAATACCGATGGCTGTTGTAAGAGGTTTCTTTTTAGCCACCTCGTCTTCGACTTGAATGGAGACAAAGTATCGATTAGAACTATCTTTTGAGATAGTAATGCTGGTCAGTTTTGCCGCCTTTGGTAACTGACGTGACCAGCGCACATCAAGCGGCTCTTTATCCTTGGCAAGTTTTAAGACGCCATCGCGAAAGGTATACGCAGTATTGACGTATTTTGCTGATTGGTAGGTGTCGTGCTTGCTTTTGAATTTTGGATAAGAGGCACACTTATCAAAAAAGTTCTTAAACGCAGATTGCAAATTACGCAAGGATTGCTGCAAAGGAACGCTGGAAACCTCATTTAGCCAGATGAACTCTTCTTTTGCTTTAATTTCGGTGAGTAATGCAGAGGTCTGAACATAGGTCATATTCCTTTGCTCATTACTCCAGGCGTCCGTTTTTGCTTTTAATGCGGTGTTATAGACAAAGCGCACGCAGCCGAAAGTCTTAGCAAGCGTTACTTTTTGCTCTTCGGTTGGGTAAATGCGGTATTTATACGCTTTGTTAATCATCTTTGCTGTAATTATATACAGTATATTACATATGTCAAGTGATTTATGTAAAAACAATTTGCCTTATATCCCCGCCATGAATGACGAGGTTTTACGGCACGTTGGATAAAAATTAAAGACTTAGTTCAAGCTACAAACCCGGAAAATCAATGCCTGTAGTGGTTCTCAGCTCAAATGAACAATT
>CAIPQU010000061.1 GCA_903867305.1 uncultured beta proteobacterium | reverse complement strand
ATCGCCAAGAGTTGGAAAAACAAGGGTATGACGGGGTTGTGTTGCCTGATGAAGAGTTTGGCGGAGAGAGTTGGGTTGCTTTTCGCCCCGAACAAATCAAATCAGCCATCGGAAACCGTGGGACATACGATACAACCAACCCTGACATCACCAAAGCAAAGGGAGGCGCAGTGGAAGAGCCTAAGAGCACCGTCAAAGCTTATAAACTATTCCGTGTTCACCAAAATCATCCCGGCAAGCTGTTCCCATTGTTTGTGGATTCTCAAAACCCAGTAGAAAAAGACAAATGGATTGATGCCAAGGTAGGTGAGATGGCAGGCAACAAGGTAAAGTCTAAGATCGGCCCCCTTGCCTATCGTCCGGGTTGGCATGCAGGAGACTTGCCCATAGCAACGCATATTGGGGAGAAATCTAATCCTAATGTTACGGCGCCCGACCGCCGCCCAAATAACCAAGTCTGGGCAGAAGTGGAGATGCCTAACGATGTAGACTGGCAATCAGAAGCCAATAAACGTGGCACTAACAAGCATGGCAGATTGATATCAGTCAATGCCCACATTACTGACCAGATCCCCAAGGGCGGCCACTACCGCTACAAAACAAATCCTAACATGACGGGCAATTGGTTGATTGGTGGCTCGATGAAAGTAAACCGAGTCCTATCTGACAAAGAAGTAGAACGAATAAACAAGAAAGCAGATTTAGCAGACTTGCCCCGTAGTAAGCCAATTAACCTGAAGGATTATGGCTTTCATGATGGCGGCGAAGTTGAATCGTTAGCTGATGGTGGGCTCTACAGTCCTACAGAAAAGGCCGTAGAAGCTATCCCAAGGACTAAGGGGACTGGCCAAGAGTTCATGACGGAGTTAAGCAAGCGCCCCGGTTATAAGCAATCTGAGGTAGCTGATAGAGGGCTTAATGCAATTGCCAATATGCCTAAGATGAGCAGAGAGCAATTCATGGGTGAGGTTAAGAACCGTCCATCACCTAAAATAGAAGAGAAGATACGCTCTAACAATGATGGCAAAAGTTATGAAGTAGCGCAAAGATCTGATCCTAATGGTCATAATTTTTACCATGTTATTGACAATGATAATAATTACGTCCCAAGATTACATTTTTACGATAGGGAAATGGCTGAAGAAGCGGCTAAAGAAATGAATGGCGATGATAGAACTCACCATGGCCAACACGTTATACCGGGTGGTGAAAACTACCGTGAGCATCTTTATATCTATCATCCAAGGAATGAAAAAGAAGAAGGGCGTCAGAAAAAGATTAACGAGCTTACAGAGAAGTTACGTAATGTTAAGACTTTTGAAGAGCAATATCCCATCAGTAAAGAAAGACAGAAATTATTGTATGAAACGCATTATCCGGATCCAGAGCCATACCAGTCTGGCCATTGGGATGAGCCTAATGTCCTAGCGCATGCTAGAACGTCTGACCGTATGACTCCTGAAGGCAAGAAGCTATTACACATTGAGGAGATCCAATCAGACTGGCATCAAGAAGGAAGGCATGGAGGTTATAAAGACTCGGATGTAGAAAAGAGCAAATACAAGGTGCCTGATGCTCCCCATAAAAAGACTTGGGAGGAGATGGTAACAAAGCGTCTAATCAAGCATGCCGCTGACAATGGGTATCATGGGGTAGCATTAACTTCAGGCCAAGATCAGGCTGACCGTTATGATTTAGCAAAGCATATTAGTGAAGTGCATTATTCAGGAAGTAATTTAAAAGCTTATGATCACAATGGGCAAGTTGCCATATCTCAAACAGGCGTAGCGCCGGATGATTTGCAAGGCTACTTAGGTAAAGAACTATCAAACAAATTGTTAAGCCAACCAAAAAATGGCACACTCCAATCATTATCTGGATTAGATATGCAGGTTGGAGGCGAAGGAATGAAAGCCGCTTACGACAAACGTATCCCAAATCATTTAAACTCTATTGGTAAGCAGTTTGGCGCCAAGGTTAATCTTCATGCTTTGCCTGTTAATAAAACTCCTGATGAAAAGACTGCTTTGCATGTTATGGAATTTCCAAAAGGCATGGCAGAGCACATTAAGAAGCATGGCTTACCCGAATACACAAAAGGTGGCGAAGTGGATTACAAAGCAAACATCAAAACAATTCCTAACAGTTCTGTAGGTTATTTGCATCACACTGCAATAAAACCTAACCCAGAAGTGGGAAATAGATACAAGACAGAAGATCTAGGTGGATTGGCTGATATTAATCAAGTGGATCCTGAATCTTTGCGGGATAGCGCTATAGGTAATGCATTTTGGGATAATTCTGGATCGCATAGAATTACTGGAATATCTAATAAAGATTTATTAAATCCAGTAGATTTAGAAGCCGGCCAAAACTTTGCACGAAAATATGAAAACATTCAAGAAGGCAGAGGTGGCGCATCAGGAATGGGTGTTTTAAGGGGGCAACAAAAGCGAATAGATAGGGCTCATGCGCATAATATTGGCACTGGTGGAACGGGAGATGTATATACAACAATTAGCACAATGTCACCCAAAGGCATATATTTTTCGCATCAACCTATTGAAGTCCAGTTAGATTTATTGGCTCAATCCGGTCTTCATCCAGAACAATATGATTATTTAGATGAAAAAGTAAGAAAATTAAAAGGCATGCAAGACTTTGTAGGGTTTCGACATCCTACATTATGGGAGCATATAACGCATGGTGATGAGCATGCGGTTAAATCCGTAGGCAAAGTTCGCAAAGCAATGTCAAAAGTATTGTCATCCAAAGAAGCGCAAAAGATGTTGGATTACAATGAAGAGGATTTAATTAATTCTATAACTGACCCAGATCTTTTGGGAACTCCTGCAGGATATTCTGGACGCATAATTTTAAAAGGTCATCCTACTAAAATTAAAGGCCCAAGTCCTTTTATGACGCCAAACCATCAATCATATGCCGGTGGACATAGGCAAGATTTTGTTGGAGGATCGGCCCTTGCGCCTTCAGAATTATGGACGCCTGATATTTATGAGCAAGAACAAGCAAGATTAATAAACAAAAAACCCTCGTTGGAAAAACATCCAAGCTTACGTGCGATGACTTTGAATTCATTGGCATGGACAAAAAAACCTCATGGATATCAAAAGGTTAATGATAGAGTTATTAATAACATCAAAAGATTTCAGGAAGCTGTCCAACAAGGCGGGATAACTGATCCTAACAATTTGGAAGAAGTATTAAAATTCTTTCAAACCAATTATGGTCATAAAAAGAATCCTAAAGGTTACGCTGATGGTGGTGATATAAGAACTGGATCGCAAAATAGTTCTATTGTTAATAAATCTTTATCTCAAATGAAGATGGAGTTACAACAAAAATCAAACCCAACTAACTTATCTAATATGGGTGTTAACGAAACTTTAGATATGAATCCTAAAGTATTTATTCCACCCGATAAGAATATGCCCGGAACGATACCGCCCGGTGGCGTAGCTAGACCTAATGGCGTTCCGATTGGTGGCGTTGATGTAGACCAACAACAGCAAGGCCAACAATTAGCACCTTCTGCTCCACCCGGTCAACCCGGACAGCCCCCGCAAGTTCCTACTGGCCCACAAGGTGGCCCACAAAGCGCACCAAGCGCAGGAGGAATGCCGGGTGGAGTGCCCCCACCACAAGGTAATATGTTGAGCATGACGCCACAGGGTCAAACCTTGGGTGCCATGGCTCCACAAGCGGGAGCGCCTCCGGGAGCACCGCCGGCACAACCCAACCCAACTCCTCCTACATCATTGTCAGGGCTCATGGGTAAAGCTAGAGGTGGAGGAATTAAAGTTCCGGTTTATATGCATAGCAATCCAGACACTATGCGGTTAGAAATGTTAATGACTAAGAAGGTTAAATAATGGCTGAAAATATGAATGTAGAGGAGCAGGAAGACGGTAGTGCTGTAATAGATCTTCCTGATGCTGATACTGAAGAGCAACCTGACGGATCGGCAATTATCCAGTTGCAAGATGGGCCTGAGTTTAACCCTGAGTTTTATGACAACCTAGCTGACTCTATAGATTCAACTACGTTATCCGGCATTGTGATGCAGTATTTGGATTTATTGGAATCCGATAAAGAAGCCAGATCATTACGTGATAAACAGTATGAGGAAGGGATTAGACGCACTGGGTTAGGTAATGATGCCCCCGGTGGAGCTACTTTCATGGGAGCTTCCAAGGTAGTTCATCCTGCCATGGCAGAAGGGTGTGTAGACTTTGCCGCTCGTGCTATTAAAGAATTGTTCCCACCTGATGGGCCAGTTAAGACTCAGATATTAGGTAAAGCAGATGAAGAAAAAGAAGATCTTGCGGAAAGAAAAACTGAATTTTTGAACTGGCAAATTACTGATCAAATAGAAGAGTTTAGGGATGAGCAAGAACAACTCTTAACTCAATTACCTTTAGGTGGATCTCAATACTTTAAATTATGGTATGACGATGTAAAAAAACGCCCATGTGTAGAGTTTTTACCTATTGACAGGGTAATACTTCCATTTGCGGCTACTAATTTCTACACGGCACAACGTGCGGCAGAGGTTCATGAGATTACTTCTTATGAATTTGAGCGTCGCGTTAATTCAAAAATGTATCGGGATATTAATATTGCAATTTCTACCGCCAATATTGATATTGGCAAGGTTGAACAAGCTAATAACAAGGTAGAAGGTAAGCAGTTTGAAAACAATAAAGACGGATTGCGTAAGGTTTATCACATCTATACGTGGTTAGAGCTTGATGATGACAAGAAAACAAAAGGGGAAAGCGCCCCTTACATATTAATGATTGATGAGTTAGACCAAGAGGTGGTTGGTTTATATCGGAACTGGGAAGAATCCGATGAAACTATGACCAAATTAGACTGGGTTGTTGAGTTTAAGTTTATTCCGTGGAGAGGCGCTTATGCTATTGGTTTACCGCACCTTATTGGCGGTCTTAGCGCCGCTCTTACTGGTGCTCTTCGCGCTCTTATGGATAGTGCTCACATTAATAATGCGGCTACTATGCTCAAGCTTAAGGGCGCTAAGATATCTGGCCAGTCTCAGCAGGTAGAAGTAACGCAAATTGTAGAGATTGAAGGCGCTCCGGGCGTATCTGATATCCGTCAAATAGCTATGCCAATGCCTTTTAATCCTCCAAGTGATGTTTTATTCCAGTTATTAGGATGGTTAGACACTGCGGCTAAAGGTGTTGTAACTACAGCCGAAGAAAAGATTGCCGATATGAACGGCAACACTCCTGTAGGCACTACGCAAGCATTGATTGAGCAAGGCGCGGTAGTTTTCTCTGCTATTCATGCAAGGTTACATGCATCTCAAGCTAGAGTATTAAAAATATTGTGCCGGTTAAATCGTTGGCATTTTGATGAGATGCAGAAGGCTGATGTTGTCACCGATTTACAGATAAGCCGCGAGGATTTTGTTAAGAATACTGACGTTAGGCCAGTATCTGATCCCAATATCTTTTCAGAAACACAGCGTATGGCTCAGATGCAAGCTGTAGTATCTAGAGCAGATCTACATCCTGATCTATACAATGCGCAGGCAGTTGAAGCTAGGCTTTTAAAGCAGATGAAGGTGGCTAACATTAATGAACTGTTGAAGGATACTCCTGCGCCAGAGCAAAGAACTTCGGTAGACGAGAACGCCGCCATGTTCATTGGTCAGCCTGCGTACGCTTACCTACAACAAGACCATATAGCTCACATACAAGACCACATGCAGTTTGCATTTAACCCGTTCTTTGGCAAATCATTATTTGCAGATCCTGCATATTTAAACAATTTGATTGAGCATATTAAACAACACATGATGTTGTGGTATGTGAATAGATCAAATGGGTATGTTCAAAAATCTACAGGTAAACCAGTAGAAAACTACAGCGATCCAAAATTAACCCCAACTATTGATAAAATATATACAACGGTTGGAGCACACGTTATGTTGGATACAAATCAGGTATTTACTCAATTGAACCAAGGGTTTCAAGAAATTATTCAAATGGCGCAAAGTAAAAACCAACCGCCATTATTGCCACCTGATGCGCAAGTGGTTAAAGATACAAGCATGGCAGAGACGCAACGCAAGACTACTAAGGATCAAACGGACGCACAATTGGCGCAAGCTAAGTTGGCGGCTGATGCTCAAAAAGCGGCTATGGATAATCAAACAAAGATTGAGATTGAGAATTCAAAGCTTACGCATCAAACTATACAAACTGCCATGCAAGCCCCACCTGCTCCACCCGCACAACCCGCACCAGAAGCACCCCCTGCATTATAAACATTAAAGGAAAACAAAATGGCCACTTCAGATTGGGAACAACGCACAGTATTGGTAAATCAACATAAACGTATTGCTCAAGGCGAAAAGCTTGATGGAACTGCTATGGAGCCTAAAGGCGGTAGCAAAGAATCCAAAAAGCCGTCAGGTGGATTGTCGCATGTTAAAAAGAACAAATGATTGAACAGTTAATGCACCGTATCAAGATACGGCAAGCAGAAATCAGAACTGCTTTAGCTGAAGGGCAAGCAACCACATGGGAATCCTATCAACGATTGGTAGGAGAGAACTATGGGTTGCAAAGTTCTATTGAATTTATAGAAGGAATCTTGGAAGACCAAGAAAACAAGGAATAAAGCCCCACTCCGGGGCCGACACCGCGCTGAAAAGCGCTTTAATAATGCACCTGAAATATGGTGTACAAAGGAGCAAAGATGGAAAATGGTAAAAATGTAGTTGAATTAGTGGTATCGAATGACATTCCTGATTCTTCAGAGATGGAATGGGCGTTTCCTGTAGTAAATCCCGGTATGGAACCATTTGGCGGTAGAGTAATTGTTCAATTGCGTCGTATTAAAAAGAAGCAAGGACTCATTGAACTGGTTTCAGAGACAAAAGAAAGCGAAAAATGGAACAACATGATCGGTAAAGTGATCGCGTTAGGGCCATTAGCGTTTAGGAACCGGGAGTCTATGCAGTCTTGGCCAGAAGGAACTTGGGCGCAGATAGGTGATTTTGTGCGCGTTCCTAAATGGGGTGGGGATCGGTGGGAGATGAAAGATCCCAACAATAAAGAGACAAAAGAACCCGTGTTATTTATGACTATTAATGACCATGAACTCATTTCTAAAGTCACAAGTAACCCACTTTCTTTCCATGCATATGTATAAAGGAAACCAAAATGGCTGAAAAAACAGAACCAAAAGAAGAACTCGACGTTATTGAAAGTAATGACGGATCTGCCACTGTAGAAGTTCCTGATAATCTATTGGCTGATGATTTTGATGGCAATGCAGAGGGTGGAACTGTTAAAGATTCAGATGATGACCATCCTGATGATAATGACGAGTTACGAACCGCCAAAAGAAACCGTCGTAGGGCTAAAAAAGACCTAATACGGAAGACCAATCAAGAAAAAGACGTTCGTTTACATCAATTACAACGTGCCAATGATGAAATGCAACAACGTATCTCTCAATTAGAGAGAAATACAAAGTCAGAGCATATTGTTAAGATTGATAAAGGCATGGAAGACGCGCAAACCCGCCTTGAATACGCCAAAATGAAGCTAGCGCAAGCTACGCAGAACCAAGATGGCGAAGCAATGGTAGAAGCGCAGACTCTTTGGCAGGATTCGCAAGAAGAAATGCGAAATCTGGCAAATTGGAAAAGACAAGCTGAACGAGAGTTAAAAGCCCCGCGTCAAGTTGCTGTAGATCCTGATGTTAAAAGGAATGCAGAGGACTGGATGAAGAAAAATAACTGGTATCGCCCAGATACTTCAGACTCGGATAGCAAGGTTGCAAAGAAGGTAGACGAGATCATGGCTACGCAGGGTTGGAACCCCGCAGATCCCGATTATTGGGATGAGTTAGATTCTCGCTTGCAAAAAGAGTTGCCCCATCGTTACAATGGTGGTAATGACAACGATTCCCGTAATGTCAGAAGACCAAGGAATATTGTGGGAAGTTCAGGAAGAGAAGCTTCAGCCGCGTATGGGGGGTCTAATAGATCCCAATTCGTTCTATCGCCCGATAGAGTGAAAGCCATGAAAGACGCAGGCGCATGGGAAAACCCAGAGCGCAAGGCTAGGATGATCAAGAACTTCATAGCATTTGATAAACAAAACCGCAATTAATCCAAGGGGAAAAACATTATGGAATCTCGTTTAAAAAAATCTTTAAGTGCCGGTGGACGTGATGATCGCGTAAGCGAGGACACTAGCCGCAAGGCACCCGAAGAAAAGTTCGCTTCTGTGCAGGAACGTCGAAAGATGTGGAGTGAGGAGTGGACGCAATCAGCATTGCCAAAATTGCCAAGTATAGATGGATGGCACCTTTGTTGGCTTTCAACTACCAATAGTTACGATTCAATTGATAAACGCATGAGACTTGGGTACGTTCCCGTTAAATCGGATGAGATACCCGGATTTGATGACTATCGAGTGAAGTCGGGTGAACATATTGGGCATATAAGTTGCAACGAAATGCTTTTGTTTAAGTTACCAATGGATATTTATCAAGAAGTAATGACCTATAAGCACCACGATCAGCCCCGTGAAGAAGCGGAAAAGATTAAAGTGCAGATTGAGAGTCTCCAAGGGCAACGCGACAATAGTGGACGTCAACTAATGCAGGTTGAGGGCGAGGGTTTTGGCTCTATTGAACAGCACCCAAACAAAATGCCCGTGTTTTCGGGTTAACTTAGGAGAATATTATGTCAGCAACTAATGCTCCGTTTGGCTTGCGCCCTGCGTTCCACCCTTCAGGACTGGATCGCGCTCAGGCGTTAGCAGGCGGTATTGTTTCGGGGTATGCCTCGAACATTTTGAAAGGTCAACCTGTTGTTTATGGAACGACTGCTAATAGCATCACGATTGGAACGATTGGTATTGCCGCAAACACTGGCGCATGGACTGGTGCTTTTGCAGGTGTTCAGTGGACGGATACTACGGGCCGCGCTCGTATTTCTAACTACTGGCCTGCTAGCACTGCGTATACGGCAGGAACTTGCGTAGCTTATTTTTATAACGATCAAAACATCGTTTATGAAATCCAAGCTGACGCTACTATGGCCCAAACAACGATTGGTAACGAGTATAACTTCTCGAACATTGCCGCAGGTTCTACTACTACGGGATTGTCGCAAGCTACACTTGGTGCTTCTACCGCTGTGGGTAATGGAGTCCAAGGGCAAATGCGCGTTGTCGACTTAGCACCATATGTTGATAATGCATGGGGCGATGCTTACACTATTGTTCGCGTCGTATGTGCTAACTCGCAATTCTTCGGTGCTGTTACCGCGATTGCTTAATAAAGGAGAATAATAATGGCCGCCCCAATGCGCAGTACTGATTTCCGTTCAATTGTTGAGCCAATTCTCAATGAATGTTTTGACGGTGTTTATGATCAACGTACCGATGAATGGTCACGTGTATTCCGCGAGGAAGATGGTATTCCCCGTAATTACCATGAAGAGCCCGTGTTGTACGGTTTCGGTGCCGCCCCTCAGTTACCTGATGGAACGCCTGTAACGTATCAACAAGGTGGTGTTCTATTCCTCAAGCGCTACCTCTACAAAGTATATGGCCTTGCCTTTGCTTTGACGAAAGTGCTTGTAGAAGATGGTGATCACATCCGTATCGGTCAAGTTTATGCCCGTCACTTGGCACAATCTTTGGTGGAAACCAAGGAATTGTTGTCAGCTAACGTGTTAAACGTAGCGTTTAATAGCGCTTACCCCGGTGGTGATGGCGTATCCTTGATTAACACTGCTCACCCAATTGTGAATGGTACTTTCAGCAACCAGTTAACAACTGCCGCTGTATTGTCCCAAACCTCTTTGGAGCAAATGTTGATTCAAGTTCGTCAAGCTGTGGATAACAACGGCAAGAGAATTCGTTTGGTTCCGCGTCAATTGATCGTGGCTCCGGGCAATATTTTCACCGCTGAAGTTCTGTTGAAATCCGTCCTACGTGCCGGCAATGCAAACAACGACATTAACCCTATCAAGTCTATTGGTCTGCTAGACGAAGGTGCGGCTGTTCTGTCACGTTTGACTTCAAGCACTGCTTGGTGGGTTCAAACCGATGCACCTGAAGGCTTTAAGCTTTTAATGCGTCGGCGTCTTGAAAAAACCATGGAAGGTGATTTTGAAACTGACTCCATGCGTTACAAGGCAACAGAGCGTTATGATGTAGGCTTTACCGATCCTCGTGCCGCTTACGGTACTCCCGGTATGTAAAGAAGACAGGGTCGGCGTAAAAAACCGACCCTTTTTAAAATCTGAGTGGTTCAAGCCACAGGAGAAAAAAATGCCTCAATTTAGTGATGATTTGTTTTTAGGAACCGCACAAGGATATATCGGTACTAACAACACAAACGCGGAAGCTGTTATTACTGGTTCTGTAACAGGAACTACTTTAACTGTTACTTCCATGCTCT
>CAIPQU010000060.1 GCA_903867305.1 uncultured beta proteobacterium | reverse complement strand
TTTATGAAGTAATTAATAATCGAAATCTACCAAATGCTGTGATTCTTATTGAAACTCCGAGAATGTCTAATGGCTTGCCAGAGCCAAGATTAGCGGCAGTAAGAAAGGTAGAAAAATATCAATTAATTACAGGTATTAATGTCCCTTTAACTGAGGTATTAGCTACTTGGAAAAGAACCACAGAATTTATTATAGGTATGATTTTTTGTGCCTTGGTGGTCATTGTCATGGGTATGCGGTATTTGATTCGGGCAATTAATATTAGAGAAAGTGGATACCAAAAAGTTCAAGAATTATCTGAGCTTTCAGAAAGAGCAAACATTGCTAAATCGAGATTCATTGCCACGATGAGTCATGAAATACGAACCCCATTAAACGGTATCTTAGGCATGGCGCAGTTATTGTTAAATAAAAATTTGCCCTTAGAAGATAAAAATAATTATATAAAAACGATTATTAACTCCGGAAAAATATTGCAAACATTATTAAATGATATTTTAGATTTTTCTAAAATTGAAGCTGGTAAGATGGAGTTCGCAATGGTAGTTATCAACCCTCAAGAAATTATTTCTGACACTACAAATTTATATATTGAACAAGCTTTCAGAAAAAATATTCAACTCAGTTTTGACTGGCAGGGCTCTAAAGAGAAGTTGTATTTGGCTGACCCACTAAGACTACGACAAATGTTGTCGAATTTGATTTTGAATGCAGTTAAATTTACTGATCATGGTCACGTCAAAGTTATTGGTCGAGAATTGAGTCAACCGGGTAATAAGAAGTCTACTTTGGAGTTTAAAGTCATTGATACCGGTTTAGGAATTGAGAAAAATGATCTTCAGTATTTATTTAAAGCTTTTTCACAAATCAGTAAGGATAAAAAATCAGATCAAGCTGGAACTGGTTTGGGCTTATCTATCGTTGCGAGCATACTTGATGCCATGGGAGGGAGTTATGGTGTTGATTCTGAACTTGGAAAGGGATCAACTTTCTGGATTCAAATGCCTACAGAAGTTTTCGAAGGTTCAGTGACTTCTCGAACGGAAGATCCTATTACATCATTAAATTTAAACCATGATCAACTAGACCAGAAATATACCGGTAAAGTTCTTATTGTTGAAGATAATTTGACGAATCAGTTGGTTCTTTCTTCAATGATTCAGACGATCTCCCCATCGATTGATGTATTGATAGCAGATAATGGACAACGTGCAGTTGATATGTATTTAGAGCATCTCGATGTTGATTTGATTTTCATGGATATCGGAATGCCAGTGATGGATGGTTTTGAAGCGACTGCTGAAATTCGTCGGATTGAGGCTAGTAAAAATCTTAAAAGAGTCAATATTGTTGCCGTCACAGCATATGTATTTGAAACTGATCGTATAAAATTCTTAAATCAAGGTATGGATGGATTTATACCAAAGCCGATTGATATTCAGGAGCTTGATAGAGCATTTCAGAAGTTTTTGTTAAAAAATAAAGTGCTAGAAGTTGTTTCAAAAAACACGAATATTGGAAATGAAAGCATGGTAATTTTTAACTATCAAAAAATGCTAGATCGTCTTGGCGGAAACGTCCAACTTAGTAAAAATATCGTGCAGTCTTCGATTCAAGAGGTGCCTAAATTTATTGATCATTTATTTGAAAGTATTCACGAGGAAAATTTCATTGAAGCAAAAGGAATTATTCACACACTCAAAGGCCTCATAGGCCAATTGGGCGGTGAACGATTAGAGCAGACCTTAAAAACCTTTGATAGCAACCTTAGAAATGGTGGAAGTATTACCATCGATGACGTAAATTATATTGAGCTCTCTTATCAAGAATTAATGGATGAAATTAAGAGTCAAGGCATTCTTCATCCTTAAGCTGATTGTCAAATTAGTCAGACTTTAATAACTGGGCTTTGATTAATGCATTTTTAATACGGCTGATTTCTGCCTCAGAAATTTTCATAAGTGGCGGTCTTACTACCGCGCGTGGTAATTTGCCTAATAAAACAAGTGCTTCTTTCATGCGGTTATGCATATCAACCCAAGGTTCGGTATAAAAGACCTCTGTCATTTGAAAGATTCTTTCATTCAGCGCTTGGGCTTTTACGAGGTCTTTTGCTTGCAGTGCTTCAAATAGCGACGCCTGTAGAGGAGCAATCACAGATCCACTTCCTGATAAAAGACCATTACAGCCTAAAACAATTGAACTCATCAACCAAGAGCTATGCGTCGTTAAGACATTCACAACGGGGGTTCTACTTTGTAATAAGCGTATTTGTCTTTCATGCAACTGTGGATTCGCTGACCAGTCTTTAATGGCGCGAACACTAGGAACTTCATCGAGTATTCTTAATAGAGTACTCGTCGGGTAGCCTTGACCACCAGCTAGAGGGTATTGAAACAGAATGAGAGGTAAGTCGGTTGCATCAGCAATGCGTTTGAAATGTTCGACGGCCATTTCTGGACGTTGTCCAAAAGAGTAGATTGCTGGTGGGAAGACTAGAAGCGCTGAGGCACCATGGGCGGTTGCCATTTTGGCAATTCTTTGTGCTTCAAGGCTTCCTTCGGTATATACACCACATACAATAGGGGTTTTTGAGCCAACTTCATCCATCGTGATATCGAGAACGCGTGTTTGCTCTTCGAATGTACAGGAAGCAACTTCTGAAGCATGGGCATTGGTCGTTATTGCTGAAATCCCAGGTGTGCTGCTGACATCACGTAAGTGAGCACGGTAACTCGATTCATCGATGGAAAAGTCATCAAAGAATGGTAATAGAACCGCTGGAATAACGCCATGTGGAATATACATAAAAACTCCTAATGATTAACTCTTTGAGATTTTACAGTATGTCCTTAAAGGGTTTTATAACTTCATTAAAAAATCTCGCCTTCTCTCAACATGGGGGTTTTGTGGCCGATCTTTTGATAGAATGATAAATCACTAGAAAACGAGAGACACGATGGAACAGCAAAAAGGTTATGTAAGAAGAATTGTGACAGGCCATGATCATGAGGGTAATGCGATCGTTGTTGAAGATGGTCCAGCACCAGCAGTAAAAACGAACCCGAAGAGAGAGGGCTACTACTTAACTAATTTATGGTTAACACATGAAACCCCTGCGCAAATTAATAATGAGCCAGATCCAACAAGTGCCCCGCTGCAATTAGAGCCCCCTAAAAATGGTAGTGTGGTTCGTATTATCGAGTTTGGACCAGAAGGCGAATGGTTAAAGAAATTAGATGCCGATGGGGCGAAGACAGCCTTCGGTGCTATGGGCACGGATAAAGCATCAACTTACCGCTCTGGTGGTCATCCCTTAATGCATCGCACGGAGACGGTTGATTACGCCTTAGTATTAGAGGGGGAAATCTATTTGGTGTTAGATAAAGAAGAACGATTGATGAAAGCGGGTGATTTTTTGGTGGAAAGAGGAACAAATCATGCCTGGGCCAATCGTTCTGGCAAGCCGTGCAAGATGTTATTTGTTTTAATTGATGGAAAATTTGACCCTGAGATTTCTAAACATTTCTAAACAATGAAAGCGATTCCACAGATGAAAACTATGTCACGTTATCTTGCTGCATGCTTATGTTTTATGATTTCAGGATTTGTTTATGGGGTTGAACTAAAGATCTATAGTGGTGGGCCATTTGAAGCCGCTTTTCATGAACTTGCCAAAGACTTTGAGCGTAGCTCAGGAAATAAATTGATCATAGAGTATGGGACAGCACCTCAATTACAAAAAAAATTAGCAGAAAATGCCCCTGGAGATTTGATGTTGACGGCAACGAAGTTAATGAGTCAACCAGAAAATCAAATCAAACTTGTTGATGGAACCATGGCTTTATTGGGTAAAGGTGGGGTGGGTATTATGTTGCAAAAAGATGCTGTAGTACCTTTAATGAATAATCCTCAAAACTTTAAAGAAGCAGTTTTAAAAGCTGATAAATTAATTTATAACAAAGCTTCTACAGGCTTATATATGGATCAATTGTTTCAGAAAATTGGCCTTGCGGATCAATTAGAAAAAAAGACAGAGCGTTTTGTTAATGGGGATGATACGATAGCTCGCGTAGCGCGTGGTTCAGTCAATGAAATCGGTTTTGGAGCGATTGCCGAGATTCAATTAAATCTATCTAAAGGCGTGAAGTACGCCGGACCATTACCTGACGCTTATCAGAACTACACCGAATACTCGGGAGCTGTGATGAAATCCTCCACTCATCCAAAGGAGACTCAGCAACTGATCGAGTTTTTACAAAGCCCGAAGGTAAAAGAACTCTTTAAACGCACTGGTATTGATTAATTCGTTGCACCGACATCAGTCCAACTCGGAACACGACCAGCTTTAATGGCTTCTTCTGCAGAAAAGTTGAGTTCGACTTTAATGCCATTAATCGGTTCGCGCATAAACAACTGATATAAATCTGAATTATGGGCTTTACGCTCACTGAAGTCGACGCCATTTTTTTGTAAGCGCTCAATAAAATCGAGCATCCCACTACAGTTGAAGCACACATGGTCAATCCGACCTGAACCTAGATTGCCACCACCTGAATAGTCTTGTTTCACATCATCTTGGGGGGTGCTCAGATAAGTGTTTTGATGCTCTGAAAATTTTGCTTTACCAATATGAACGACATCTTGTTCACCAATATAAAGCCAATACACTGGGAAACCAAACTCGGGATGATACCCACTGACAAAGCCTAAATTATTGCAAAACCAATCACGTGTTCCTTCTGGGTCGTGAGTTAGGATCAAAATGTGTTCCATAAACTTTAGCGGCATAGACTTTCCTTATCTTTAGATCATCGAATTATCAGGTATAAATCGCCCATCGAGCATTTCGGATTTAGGACGAATCCAAACAGTCTGATTACGAAGTGCTTCATAGACATAGACTTCCTCGAGTGTAGCTTCTATTTTCGCTAAGTGTAAAATACGATAAAGTCCACCGGTTTTGAGGTGTTTTACTTGCTGTCCAGGATAAAAATCACTCAATTTTTGATTCATCAAAATGCTCCTTCAATCCATATTAACATTAATAAAACTTCATCTTGCAACCTGAATCATTAATCAAGCTCATTGAATGGGAAATGCCTTTTGGTAAGTATGCTGGGCGAAAACTTGCAGATCTTCCAGGTCATTATTTAGCTTGGTTTGCTAGAGAAGGATTTCCCAAAGGTGAGTTAGGGGAGTTGCTTGAGCTGATGTTTACAATTGATCATAATCAACTCAGAAGTCTTTTAGACCATCTTCGACAGCGGTAGGTTTAATTGGGGTGTTTAGGGAAATGTGCTCATAGGAAGTTGGAGTAAAGTGCTGTATCCTTGTTAAAAAATTAGGGAGCAATGAATGCAATTTGGAGCTATAACCACTCTTGCGATAACTAGATGGCGTATTTTTAGATCTGCACCAATCAAAACATCTTTTTCGGATATGAAAAGAAAATTTTCTTCTTTGCCTTATGTCGATTCTTCTTACAGATTGAATCGTTTTTATAAAGGGTTCTTTATGAAATATTCTTATATATTCAATGCTTTTGCTGCATTACTATTGTCTTTTGGTTTTATTCAACCGTCCATATACGCGGCTGAGACCTATCCTACAAAAGGAATTAAGTTTATCGTGCCATACGCAGTTGGCGGCCTTCCAGATTCGGTGATTCGTAGAGTAGGGCAAAGATTGTCTGAGCGTATTGGGCAACCAGTCATTATTGATAATTTGCCTGGTGGAGGAGGTATTGTTGCAGGGCAAGCTTTGCTTGGACTTCCAGCCGATGGCTACACTTTTATATTCTCAGATAGTGCAATGTTATCCATTACTCCTTTAGTTTTTAGTAAAGTACCCTATGATGTAAAGAAAGATTTTTTACCGATTTCTTACATTGCAAAAGCACCTTTTTTTCTTGCAGTAAATATTAATGTTCCTGCGAAAACTTTCGACGAATTTGTCGCTTTGGCGAAGTCAAAGCCCGGAGAAGTAAGCTGTGGCTCTTCTGGTGAAGGATCTTTGCATCATTTAACCATTGAAGCGATGCAAATAGCCTTTGGTATGAAACTCCTTCATGTACCCTACAAAGGAACGGGACAGTCAGTTCCTGCAGTCGTTGCCGGTCAAGTCGATTGTGTTTTAGCAGCGATGCCTTCATTGGCTGGTTTTGTTGCCACTGACCGTATAAGAATATTGGCCTCAGCAAGTGCTAACGTATCTTCACTGGCACCGAATATTAAGCCGATGGGGCAAGGGATCAAGGATTTTGATTATGCTTTTTTACTTGGCGTTATTGGTAAGCCGGGTACGCCACAAAACGTCATTGATAAATTAAATTCAGAGTTTGCTGAAATTATGAAAGAGCCAGATATTATTCAAAAGCTAGCTCTTATTGGTGTTGAACCCATTGGACAAGGTTCAGAGGCTTTTAAAAAAGCACTGGATATTGATGCAGAATCTTTAAAAAATACGGCTAAAAAAGCCGGTATTACACCTAAGTAAATGGAGATTGATTTTGAATGATGTTAGTAAAGTAATGTCGCATATACCCTCTGAATATCATTGGCCTGATGAGGGGCCAATTAGAGTCCCTTTTTGGGTTTATACCGATGAAGAAATTTATCGGCGTGAACAAGAAAAAATATTTGGTGGCCCGAGTTGGAATTACGTTGCTTTTGAGGTTGAAATTCCGAACCCTGGCGATTATGTTCGAACTTCTGTCGGTGATCGCCCAGTCATTGTGGTTCGCGACAAAGATGGTTCTATTAATGTTATTGCCAATAGTTGTGCTCATCGGGGCGTTGCTTTTTGTAAAGAAGCTAGGGGTAATGCTGAAAGTTTCACATGTCCCTACCATCAATGGAATTATGATTTAAAAGGCAAGTTAGTTGGTATTCCATTTCGCCGTGGCTATAAAAAACAGGGTGGTATGCCAGAAGATTTTGATCTCACGCAACATGCGGTGAGGGCACTAAAATCACATGTTCGAAATGGCGTGATCTTTGCCAGCTTTGATCACCAAGTAGAGAATTTTGAGGACTATATCGGCCCCAATATGTTAGCTTATTTTGATCGAGTTTTTGATGGGCGAAAGTTAAGAGTATTAGGCTATGAACGGCAAAGCATTGATTGCAATTGGAAACTCATGTTTGAGAATATTAAAGATCCTTATCATGCAAGCGTCTTACATGTTTTTTTAATGACTTTTGGGTTATTTCGGATGGACCAAGAGTCGGCAGTCGAAATGGATGAGACAGGACGCCATAGTGCCTTAATTAGTCGAAGAGCTGGACAAGCATCAGCTGAAGCTGCACAAGAAATGAAAAATAATCTAAGAAGCAACTTTACGTTAGAGGACCCTAATCTTTTAGATGTGGTTAAAGAGTTTCCGGGTAATAACAGTGTTGTTATGTTAACTTTATTTCCGAATATTATTGTTCAGCAACAATCGAATACTCTAGCGATGCGACAAATTGTTCCACGCAGCCCTGGTGTGTTTGAATTACATTGGACATTCTTTGGTTATGCTGATGATTCAGAAGAGATGGTGCGAAGAAGGGTGCGTCAGGCAAACTTGATGGGCCCTTCTGGATTGGTTTCAGTGGATGATGGTGAGGTATTAGCTATGTCACAAACAGGTATGTTTCCCTATGATAATCATCAAGCTGTTTTAGAGATGGGGGGGAAAGAAATTAAAGATACCGATCATATGATTACGGAAGTTGCGATTCGAGGCTTTTATCAGCATTACAAGAAGGTGATGGAATTATGAGTGGATTGCAGCAAGACCCTATCAAACAAATTATTTTAAAAGACCAGATTCAAAATTTATATCATGATTATGCTTTGGCATTGGATCAAGATAACTTAAATCAATGGCTCACTTTTTTTGCTGATCCATGTTTATACCGCATTATTTCTCGTGAGAATCATGAGTTAGATTTACCCATTGCGGTATGGCACAGCGAGAGTATCGGTATGTTGCGGGATCGAGTATTAGCTCTGCGGGACTCGACCTTGTACCGACCAAGGTATTTTCGCCACATGATATCTGGCGTAAAAATTGATCGCATCGATGGTGAGATCATTCATTCTCAAGCTAATGTTTTAGTCGTTGAGACAGTGATTGATTTTAAAACTCAAATTTTATTATCTGGTCGTTATATCGATCAAATTGTGCTCGAGAACGGCGACTATAAATTACGAGAAAGGGTCTGTGTATATGACTCTATTCTTCTTCCAACTTCCCTAGTTTATCCCGTTTAAATTCAGAAAATATCTAAAGGACTTATAGAATGATGGAAACATCTACAGTTTTATCAAAATTAGAAAATGATGTTTTTTTTATCACCTTAAATATGCCAGAAACAGGAAATAAAATTCCTCAAAGTGTGGTGACGATCTTAGGTGATTTATTTGAACAGGCTTCTGTTAATCCTACGCTGAAGGCGGTATTGATTAATGCGAACGGCGACCATTTCTGTCAAGGGCGTGACGGTGGTAAAAAGTCGATGGATGGGCCGGTTCCCACCCCCTTGCAATTACGTGACAAAATGATGGGGCCAATCACTAAGGTTTATGGTGCTATTCGGGCGATACAAGTTCCTGTTGTGGCGATTGTTCAAGGTGAGGCTAATGGATTTGGTGCCGCCTTAGCAGGTTCTGCAGATATAACGATTGCAGCGGACAATGCCAAATTTTCATTTCCTGAATTATTAACTGACATGCCACCCACATTAGCGATGGCGACTGTCATGGATCGAGTTGGACCTAAAGCACTCAGTTGGTTGGTATATACCAATACTTTTATATCAGCACAAAAAGCTTGTGATATTGGATTAGTCAGCGAAGTTGTTGCTTTAGCAGATTTGTCTTTTGCTCAGGAAAAGCTTCTAACGCAACTGCGTGCAAGATCGATTCCCGCACTCGCAACGGTAAAAGATTTTTTAGCCAATACGCGTTTACATGATTTTGAACAAGCAGCCAATTACGGTAAAAATTCATTAGCCTTGGTACTTAGCTCTAAACAATGAAAAAAAAATGGGTAGTCATACTTGGGGTTGCTTTATTTGTCTTCAATCATTTTGCCAATGCGCAAAGTAATGTCATCAAAGTGATCGTACCTTATGCCCCTGGTGGTAACGTCGATAATATTGCACGAGTTTATAGTAAGTACATCAGTGACAAATTTAATGAGAATTGGATTGTTGAAAATGTTAGTGGTGGTAGTGGGGTGATTGGTGCTTCCCAAGTAGCTAAAGCAAAACCCGATGGAACAACATTGTTATTCAGTGCCGACGTGCACTCCATGGCTTCATTAGTCATTAAATCCGTACCTTATGATGCGATTAATGACTTCACACCGATTGCCCTTGTGGCAAAGGCACCATTATTGTTCGTCGTAAATACAGACTTGGTCAAAGCTACCAATTTGACACAGTTAGTTGAAGAAATTAAGTTAGAGCCAAAACGTTTTAATTTTGCTATTTCAGGCGCTGGATCATCACCGCAACTGGGTGCAGAAATATTTAAATCAAGGATTGGCATTTCAATACCAACGATTAATTATCGTGGTACTGGTCCTGCGGTGACTGATTTAGCTGGTGGCCATGTTAATTTGATGACTGTCACACCACTTGCCGTCCTACCTTTTATTAAATCTGGAAAATTACGAGCATTAGCTGTAACATCAAAGCAGCGTTTCATTGGGGCACCAGAGATTCCAACAACTGCAGAAGCTGGTATGCCAGGATTTGAAATAGAAAATTCTTATGGTTTCTGGGGGCCTAAGGGGGTTCCTACCAATATTACGAATAAAATCAGCGCTCAAATGAAGCAGGTGAGTCAGGACACGGACTTACAAAAAAGATTGTTAGATTTAGGCGTTGTTGCAACGTGGGAATCTCCAGAAGATACTGCGAAACATATTGCCCAAGAATTCAAGCGTAATAAAGATGTTTATACAAAAGCGAACGTGAAGCCCGAATAATTGAGTTGAGGAGAGTTGTAATGAGTCAAGATAATAAAAATTTAGAAAAACCAAAGTACGGGTATGTCGATTTAGGGCAGCATATGGAGCGTTTAGATCAAGCGGGTCTTTTATGCCGTATTACTGAGCCAGTCAATAAAGATACCGAATTACATCCCCTAGTTCGCTGGCAATTTCGTGGTGGGATACCTGAGAATAAAAGAAAAGCTTTTTTGTTTACCAATGTAGTCGATAGTCATGGTCGACGTTACGATATTGATGTCGTTGTTGGTGCCTTAGCTGCAAATCCAGAAATTTATCGCATTGGTATGAATGTCCCTAGTTTTGATGATATTGGACCTGCTTGGGAAAAAGCGATTGCGCATCCCATTCCTCCTGTTATTGTTAATAGTGATGATGCGCCTTGTCACGAAATCATCATTCAGGGTAAAGATTTAGAGGGCCCCGGCAATGGACTGGAGTCAATACCTTTCCCGATTTCAACGCCAGGCTTTGATGCTGCCCCTTATATTACTGCGGCGTGCGTGACCACCCGCGATCCAGATACTGGTATACAAAATATGGGAACGTATCGTGGGCAAATTAAATCTCCCACACGACTAGGTATGATGATGCTAGCGAATCTGCGTGCTGGAGGGTTGGAACACTGGAAAAAGTATAAAGAGCGTGGTCAAAAAATGCCAGTTGCAATTGTGATTGGCTGCCCTCCATTTGTTAATTTTCAGGGACCTCAAAAGCTTCCTTTAGGTTTGGATGAATTATCGGTTGCTGGAGGTTTAGCTGGAGAACCAATTCGTGCCGTCAAAGCGCATACGGTCGATATTCTTGTGCCAGCTGAATCGGAAGTCGTGATTGAAGGTTATGTTGATACGGCATTTTTAGAGCCGGAAGGGCCTTTTGGTGAGTCCCATGGCTACGTTGCGCTGGAGGACTTTAATACTGCTGTGACCGTTACCGCTATTACACGGCGTAAAAAAGCGACGATCATGTCCATTATTTCTCAGGTCACTCCAAGTGAATCCAGTGTCATTAAAAAGCTTGCTTATGAGCCACTCTATTTAGCTCATTTAAAAAATCGTTTATCGATTAAAGGCATTAAGAAGGTAGTCCTTCATGAAGCCTTAACTAATCTTCGAAAAGTTGTTTTTTTACAGTTTGCTAAAGGGACTTCTAAAACCGAAGTATGGCGAGGTTTAAACGGCACGATGACCCTGCAGGCGGCTATTGGAAAATACGTCATTGCCGTTACTGAGGATATTGATCCCAATAATATTGACGCCGTACTTTGGGCGATGTCTTATCGATGTGATCCTGCGCAAGATATACAAATTATTCGTTATCGTGAAATGGGACATGGACCAAGAAGTGAATATACCCCAGAGATCGATTCTGCGATGTTGATCGATGCAACGATGAAATATCCAATGCCACCCCTCGCATTACCTAAAAAAGAATATATGGAAAATGCGAAGGTCTTATGGGAAAAGTTAGGTTTACCGGAACTTCGACCTGAATCTCCTTGGTATGGATATGATTTAGGGGATTGGTCAGAAGAGTGGGATCATAATGCCTCGCAAGCAACCAAAGGGCTTTGGATGGAAAGAGATGAAGACTATATTGCTCGCCGAGATGAAAATGCAATACCCAATAGCCCTGTTCCAAGAAAAAGTTAATTAGTAAAATTTATATGGGCCGAAGAGTTCTTGATGATTCACTCTAAAAGAATTTTTCTGGCCCATCTGGCTACTTTGCCTTTGTGGGGATGTTCTATCCCAGTTTTAAAAAAAATCTCCACGGAGAAAATTCACTCACCTGATCAAGTGGGTTTATTTGCGCCGCGCATCGGTCAGTCTTGGCAATATCAACAAATCAATCAATATAATTCTGAAGTTGTTGATGTGTTTAATGAAAAAATTTCTACCATACAGGATCAGCAAATTATTATTTCCCGCTTAGGTAGTAAAAAAGAATTACCCTCAGAAGTGCAAACTACTAGAGGATATGTGAAGGTAGATCCGTATTGGGATTATTTGCAAACTTACGATAACCCTGTCCCAATATGGCTTGATCCTTTGAATCAAATAAGATCAACACAGTTTAAAACGCTGTACCATGCCAATCAATCCTCATATGTCTTAAGTATGCAAATTTTTATGCAACAACGGGGATGGGAGAGAGTGCATTTGGAAAGCGGAAGTTTTGATACGGTGAAAATTGAAAAGTATATCTATTTTGTTCATCATGATTCCAATAGACTAGAATCATCAAGGACAGATATTTACTGGTTCGCCCCAACAGTCGGGAGATGGGTGGTGAGAGAAACTAATGGCAAATATTTTATCTCTAGTGGTAGGCGCCGCATAGATTATCGTGAAGATTATTTTCGTTACGAGCTAAGAGCTTACACTACATAGCACGCAGTCGTTGAACAAAGCGCTTTCCCGTTTCGCTTGTACTAAATTGACCACCAATATCCTTCGTAACTTCTTGAGCTTCAATTGCTTGCTCGGTTACTTGATCAATCAATTTTGCTGCTTGAAGATATTGAGGAAGTTGATGTTTTTGGCCTAACCAATTTAATAGCATACTTGCTGAGGTAATCATCGAAAATGGGTTTGCAAGATCTTGTCCAGCGATATCTGGCGCCGAGCCATGTGCTGCTTGTCCCATTGCGTATCGATCTCCCGCATTGAGCGATCCTCCAAGGCCTAAACTACCGGACAGTTCTGCAGTAAGATCTGACAAAATATCACCAAACATATTAGTGGTCACAATCGTATCAAAATTTTCTGGGTTGCGAACCACATGCGCCATCATAGCATCCACAATAAAATCATCTACCCGAATTTCCGGATACAGTTTAGCCACTTCAGCGCAGCAATCTAAAAAGATACCATCGGTAATTTTAAGCACATTATGTTTATGCACAAGAGTGACGTGCTTTTTTCTCGTCATCGCCAACTCAAAAGCTGATTTCGCTATTCTCAGACAGCACTCACGAGTAATGCGTCGTAAAGAAATTCCGACGCCAGGTGTTACTAAAATTTCACTATTGCCAGATTCAACATTTCGATCAGCATAAAACCCTTCAGTATTTTCACGAACAACGACTAAATTAAAAGGATTCATTCTCGTTGGAACTTTTGGGTAAGTTCTTGCAGGACGAATATTTGCATAGAGATCTAATTTTTTACGAAAAAATTTCGAAGGGTTAATTTCACCTTTCGTTTCATCCTTAAAATCATAGGTCGCCATAGGTCCGAGTATCAAACCATCGGATACTTTTACTTTTGCTAATAACTCTTCCGTGACGGTAGCCCCATTTTTTTTGAGGCTATCATGCCCCGCTATTTCTGGAATTAGCTCAAGATCAAGATGTAATTTTTCTGAAATGGTTTCTAAAACATTGGTACATACAGACATGGTTTCTGGACCAATACCGTCCCCTGGAATCATTACAATTTTCATAATAAAATCTATTCACTTTTTAAATTAAGAGACTGTGTGCTTTTTTTATAATTAACTAACTCGGATCGATGAAATTGAGCAAACTCTTCTCGACTATTTTGCCGAATACTAATACCTTCATTTTCTAATTGTTTTTTGAAGCTTGGATCAATCAAGATAGTATTGATCATGGTATTAAGAGATTGCAAAATAGGCTCAGGAGTATCTGCGGGCGCAAAAATACCACCCCAAAGGGTAAAACTAAAGTCTTTACCAACATCCTCTGCCACCGTATGTAATTGAGGAAAAATATTGATGCGTTTTGAAGATGAAATGGCTAAAGATTTAACTTTTTTACCATCAATAAATTGAACTATTGAAGGAGTGCTAGCAAAGAATATATCGACATGGGCTCCCAGAATGTCGGTCATCGCTTGACTAGCCCCCTTATAGGGAGCATGACTGAGATTAATTCCCGCCAGTTGGCACAGCGTGGCCGCTGCTAGGTGGCCAGGTGTAGCTGTTCCAGAGGATGCATACGTTAATTTATTCGGTTGTGATTTTGCGTACTGTATAAATTCGTTGAGATTGTTGTAGGGAGCGCTAAGAGGTGCGACAAGCGTCAAAGGGGCTTCCCCAATTAATGCAACGCCTTTAAAGTCTTGGTAAGGATCATAACCAAGATCTTTCGAGACCAAGGTATTGATAACCATTTCTCCAGTTTGGCCAAGTAGCAGAGTATAGCCATCTGCTTTTGACTTTGCTACATACCTTGATCCAAGAGCTCCTGTGGCACCTGGCCTATTCTCAACAATAAAGGATTGTTTTGTTCGTTGCGTGAGCTGATCAGCTAATTGTCTAGCGAGCATGTCTCCAAGACCACCTGGAGCATAGGTAACAACGATGGTTACTGGTTTATTAGGATAGTTTTGTCCGAAGATACAAGTGCTACAAATGAGCAAAAATAACATCAGAAATTTTTGTGGGATCAATTTTTTCATAGGAAGCCCTTTATAGGGAGTACTTAAATCCGTTTATTGTAAACAACTCAAACTGTAAAATAGTAGCTTTTAGGCAATCTAGATTAACATGTTGTGATCAAGATCAATTTAAAAGGAATAAAGCTTCGTATGGAACCTGGAGATATCTTACAAAATCAGCTTTTAAGTCGCCTGCAAAATAATCAGGTCGTTTCTTCAATGTCGATTCGTTTGGTCAAAGGTATTGAAATTGCTCAAATAGCAAAGACCGCAGGATTTGATTCGATCTATGTTGATTTAGAGCATAGTAGTTTTTCTTTAGAGACAACGAGTCAAATTTGTATGGCTGCATTACAGATTGGATTAGCCCCTTTTGTAAGGGTGCCAGCAAATACGCCTGAGTGGATTTCAAGAGTTCTTGATGTTGGTGCACTAGGTATCATTGCCCCACATGTTCGGAGTGCTAAAGAAGCCTCAGCAGTGGTTGCTGCAGTAAAATTCCCTCCAATGGGTGAAAGGTCAGCAGCGGGCGCATTACCGCACCTTGGCTACCGTTCTTTCCCAGCAACAAAAGCTTATCCAGTCATGAATGCCAATACGATGGTAATTGTGCAATTTGAGAGTGTGGAGTCTTTGGACCATGCTGAGGAGATTATTGCGACAGATGGTGTTGATATTGTCCTGATTGGTACAAACGACTTAACAGCCGATATGGGGATTGCAGGTCAATATGACCATATTCGGCTTCGTGAGGCCTATGAACTGACAATACGCTTATGTCAAAAGTATCATAAGTGGTGTGGTGTTGGAGGTCTTGCATCCCGCCCTGATTTGGTTGATCAGTTTGTCAAAATGGGAGCGAGATACGTCTCTACCGGAACTGACATTGGGTTTTTAACCGCGATTGCTACTGAAAAAGCGAATCAGGTGAAAAAAATCCAAATTTAAAAACCAAATAATTGTGCAGGATTATCTTCAAGGATCAGTTTTAGAATTTTTTCATCATCCGTCCAACGACTCAGAAGATTAAATAGTTCAACAGAGCTTTTATCGCCGAAGGATAAGTGTGGATAGTCGCTACCCCAAATAATACGATCAGGAGCTGCTTCGATAATAGCTTTCGCTAATGGATCTGCATCGATAAATCCTGGAGTTTTCGACATGCGGTAAATTCCAGTGAATTTTGCGTACGCAAAACGATTTGAACTTTTGAGTAATTTGAGGAATGACACAAATCCAGGTGCTTCGACGCCATCTTTTGCCAGGTTCATACCCATATGCGCCATTGAAAATGGCAGCTCAAGCTGCTCTAAAACAGGCATTAATTCTGCTGTAAGCCATCCAGGTAATAAAAAATCAAGGTGCCAACCAATTTCAGTACAACGTTTTGCCAAAATATCAATCCGTGATTTCAATTGATCTGCAAGTCCTGTAGTGACAGGAAATACTGGGCTGACATTCACCCGCACTCCTCGAACTCCTACATCATTCATACTTGCAAGAAGTGAGTCAGGGGCATTTTCATCAATATCTACAATACCTCGACAATGTGCAACACCGACTTCTTTCATGGCATCAAGCATACAAGAATTGTCTCGTCCATAAGCGCTTGGTTGAACAAAGACATAACGATGAATACCCAAGTGTTTAGTAAGCTTGAAATATTCTTCTAATGGGGCATAGGGTGGTGCATATCGAAGATCAGAGCCGTAGGGGTATTGTTCCGCCGGCCCAAAAACATGAAAGTGAGCATCACAGGCAAGTGGTGGGGCTTGAAACAGGACTTTTTCTGCGGGGTCAAAAGACATACGATTCCTTGATTGATTAATTGAGATTTGCTTTAATGTCAGATTTTTTAATAATGTCTGCCCACATTTGACTTTCGTCTTTTACAATTTTAGAAAACTCAGCAGGTGAATTAGAGATTGGGGTAACACCAGCGCCTTTAAATACTTCCATCACTTGTGACGTTTGAACAGCTAAAGCAATTTCGTGATTCATTTTTTTGATAATATCTGGCGACGTTCCTGCTGGAGCCATTACTCCAAACCAATACATCATTTTGTAATTTGGAAAGCCATCCTCAGCAAATGTTGGTACTTGAGGGATGAGTGGGTTACGATGGCTACCGCTTAGAGCAAGACCTTGCAGTTTGCCATCCTTAATGAATGGCGCGGTAGAGCCTACACTTCCAATGGCTAAATCGACACGATCAGCAACAACATCCATGATGGCGCTCGCAATTCCTTTAAAAGGAATATGTGTCATTTTTATATTGTTTTGACTGAGAAAGGCTTCCATAGCAAGATGTGCTGAAGAGCCAATACCACCAGAACCAAAACTAAAAGCATTCGGATTTTGTTGGGCAGTATGAACTAGATCTTTTACATTTTTCTGCGGTAAATTTAAGCGTGCTACTAAAACTGCAGGAGCCTCTGCTACTAGTGAAACCTGAACGATATCTTTACTAGGTTGATAAGGTAATTTATCGTAAAGTGCGCTTGATACAGCAAATGAATTATCGGTTAGCAAAAATGTATATCCATCCGGACTAGATTTGGCGAGTGCGTCGGTTCCAAGGGTGCTTCCTGCGCCACCTTTATTATCAACGATCACTGTTTGGCCAGTATGTTTCGTAATCTCTGCACCAACAACTCTAGCTGCGGTATCCGTAAAAGAGCCAGGTGCAAAGGGCACAATAATTTTGATTACTTTTTGTGGCCATACGATGTTTTGCGCTTGCACAAAATTAGTGGTTGCCAATAAGAATATATTTGCAACCAACAGAGAATGGAATAGTTTTTTCATAAGACCTTTAGGTTGCAATTTGTTGCAAGTATTTTGCTGTTACCTGAATGGAAGACAGCACTGGTTTACCAAATTTTTCCGTTAAGGGTTCAATCACTTCTAGGGTGGGAAGTTGTGAGCAGGCAATAAAAAGGGCGTCAACATCATCGGCAAATAATGTTTGCGCTTTTTCAGAAACTTGTGCTGCAGTAATTTTTCCAAGAGCGATCACATCGGGCGCATAAAAACTATCAAAATGTTGAACTTCTATACCACTTGATTTTAGAAATAGTTTTAATTGATCATTCACGTCATCTTGGTAGGGTGTGAGTAATGAAATCTTTTTCGCACCAATCTCTTGAAGTGCCTGAACCATGGAGTGAGCTGTAGTTACAACGGGCTTGTTGGTAACTTCTTGAATTTTTTGCGCCATTTCACGGTCACCCTCTGGACCAAGAATAAAGCCAGCTGCAGTACAACCGTAGGCAACCATCGTGGTATCTTTAGTATTGCCGGCAGAACAAACTTCAATGGTTGACGCTTTGTAACTAGGCAGTGAATCTTTGGTTAAAAGTCCTTTACCCCGAGGGACGCGAATCAATTGACATGAGGATCCAGCGGGTAACCATGCTAAAAGTTCTTGATGCATCGTGGTATTGTTTTCAGGAACTACCAGCATTACATTTTTTGGGGATACATGGTTTGTCATGATGATAAAGATAGGTTTTTAGGTAAAGATCGAACGGTAATCGAGTGAGAAGGCCTATTATCCTCGTAATTCGTGGTGCGCCAATGTAATGCGCGTAGTTCTCCAAATTCGTGGGGTAGCTTGATCCAATGAAGACCTTGATCGCTACTTTTAAATACCTGACCTAAATTGCTACAGATGAAGATCAAACCAGGATCGGAGGGATGAGTAGCTATACACCAAGGAGTGCTCTTTAGAGGTTTGGGGAGTATTACTTCGCTCCATGAGTAACCATAATCCTCACTTTTTAAAAGCTTTCCAGTATCTCCCGGTGGCCCATTGCCGTTGCAAAGCCAGATTGTGGAGGGGGCATTCACTTGACCTGTAATGGCACGGGTATATTGCCAAGGAGAATCTAAAAGTACAAATTCCCATGAAGTCCCGTTGTTGAGGGAGCGATGTAAGCCGCGATTAGTTGTGGCGTAAATGATTTTTTCACCAGAGTCTTTTTGAGTGATCCAAATACCATGAACATCAATAGATTCAAGACCGTTGATTTTGGCATGCCATGTGTTTCCACGATCGGTACTTTGGAAGATGCCGCCAATTTCAACCGTAGCCCAAATAGTGGCATCATCGACTGGGTCAAACAATATTTGGGTAAATCGCGTTGGACCCATATTGATTTCAGAAAAAGTCGCTAGTCCTTCAATCTGGATAGGTTCCCAAGATTTGCCAGCATTCTTTGAGCGAAACATTTGGGCAGGTCTTGCGCCTGCAAAAATGATATCTGGATCAGTAGGATCTTGAGATAGTGCCCAGATATCGGTCATGGGGGACTCTAGAAATTTCCATCGGGCGGTAGATTCCTGCCAAACAAATATGCCCATATCGGTGCCAGCATAGAGTTCATTCAAGTTTTGTGGATGACTTGAAAAACACCATGTACGGGCTTCAAGATAGAGACCAGAATGACTATTTGGGTGGACAAAATGCTCACCCAAATCCTGACTAAACCAAACAGAGTGGCCTGCGGTTCCAGCATATACTTCAATGCGTTGTGCCATGCCTAATCTCCCATCTTTTCTCTCTCACGATCAACATGAGTATTGCTTGATATTATATTAGAATACATTCAAGAATTAATAAGGGGGGCAATATGCTAATTCAGCTTTTGGTAAAACGTTTGATTTTGCTATTTTTTGCCTTTCTTGCGTTATCTGTTCAAGCGCAAACGTATCCCAACAAGCCCATTCATATTGTGATTGGATTTCCTCCTGGAGGTGCGATTGATACCATGGTTCGTGTATTAGCACCAAAGATGTCTAAAGAATTAGGCCAATCGGTAATCATTGAGAATAAGGGTGGGGCAGGAGGAGTGATTGGTATGCAGTCCGTAGCAGGTGCTGAGCCTGACGGTTACACCCTATTTATGGGTACGATGGGTAATTTTAGTATCACACCAGCATTCGTTAAAGATTTACCTTATAAAGTAGATAAAGATTTCCAACCTATTACGCAAGTAGCATCCTCGCCATTTCTAGTTTTTACCAATTCACAATTGCCGGTGAAGACTGTCTCAGATTTAATCAATTATGCTAAAGCCAATCCGGGAAAGGTTTATTTTTCATCTAGTGGTAATGGTGGTTTACCACACATGGCTGGCGAGTTATTTAATGAGTCAGCCGGAATAAAAATGATTCATGTTCCTTATAAAGGAAGTGCGCCGAGCATTACGGATGTTATAGGAGGCCAGGTTCAGTTAACATTTGAAGCAATCGCCATTGGACTACCCTATTTAAAGTCTGGTCGTTTAAAGGCTTTAGCAACGACTGATGTAAAACGCCTATCGATTTTGCCAGATGTGCCTACTGTCGCTGAGACCTTACCGGGGTTTTCCTTAAAAAATTGGTTTGGACTAGCGGCCCCCAAAGGTATGCCAATGGATCGCGTGAATCAAATTCAGCGTAGTATTCAAATTGCCTTAAAAGATCCTGAGGTGATTAAAACATTTAATGACTTAGGTCTTGAACCAGTAGGTGACTCATCAACGGAATTTACACAATTTATTAAGCAAGAGACTTCACGTTGGCAAGCTTTATTTGCAAAAGGTAATATCAAGATCGATTAAATTAAAAAGGACGAGACATGCATTCAGAATTGAGAAGAAAACTATTAGTATTATCTGGACTTATTGGCGGCACGATGATGAGCCCCTTGTCTCATGCCCAAAAAGATAATCCGTTTAAAAATGTTATTGGTAAAACGTATTGGGTCAATAAACCTGTTGAAGGTGGCCAGGTCAAGATTCATTTGTGGAGAAAAAATTCTAATTTAAAAAGTTATAAAGGAACGATTTTATTTGTGCATGGATCTTCAATGGCCGGCACACCAACATTTGATTTAGAAATTCCTGGGGCGCCAGAGATGTCGGTGATGAATTATTTCGCTAGCCTTGGTTATGACACTTGGTGTGCCGATAATGAGGGTTATGGCCGTTCTGATAAGTCACGCAATATTAATTTTAATGTAGCTAATGGGGCAGATGATTTGGTCAGTGTTGTGAATGAAATTACGAAGATTACTGGTGAAAAGTCGATTTATGCCTATGGAGTTTCTTCTGGGGGTTTAAAAGCCGCTTTATATGCTCAAAGTCATCCGGACAAAATCAGTCGATTAGCCCTAGATGCCTTTGTTTGGACTGGTAAAGACAGCCCTACCTTGACTGAGCGAAAAAAACGTTTAGCCCAGTGGCGGGATACGAATCGTCGACCGGTTAACCATGCCATGATTGAGAGTGTTTTTACGAGAGATCATCCGGGTACGGCAGATCCAAAAGTAGTAACTGCCTTTGCTGATGCCGTCACCGCACTGGATGATTCTATGCCTACGGGAACTTACTTAGACATGTCCGCAAATTTACCCTTAGTTGATCCAGCAAAGCTAAATCTTCCTATTCTGATCATGCGTGGTCAGTATGACGGGATCGCGGCATTTAGTGACGTATTAGAGTTCTTTGCGAAGTTACCGCATCCTGATAAGCATTTTTCGATGATGCAAGGGATTGCGCATGCTAGTTTTCAGGAAAAGAACTTCCAAATTCCTTACCATGTTTTAGAGAGCTTTTATAGCTTACCCAAACCAGTCTATGTTGGCTAATTAGGGTATTTTCACCAAGGTCATTCTTTGGGTGATGACCCCCGCTTTTTGCTCAGCCCAAACGGAATTTCGCAGGTGATCAAATCTTCTCGGGGCGGGGAGTATGGCTGCTAGCCACGCGGCCTGCTCCTTTGATAATTGTGAGGATGAAATTCCAAAATAGTGTTGCGATGCTGCTTCGATCCCAAACACACCCACTCCCCATTCCGCAATGTTGAGGTAGAGCTCCAAGATTCGGCGCTTACTCATGACAAGTTCAATCATCCCTGTGATGAGGATTTCTTGGGCTTTGCGAAGGTAACTTTGATGGGCTGAAAGAAATAGATTTTTACTAAGTTGCATAGTGATGGTGGATCCACCGCGCTTGACCTTGCCAACCGCAGCATTTGCTTTAGCCGCTTTTTCAAGGGCATCCCAATCAACCCCATCGTGTTGTGTAAAGTTAGCATCTTCCGAAGCAATGACGGCTTGTTTAATGTAAATAGAGATGCTTTTGTAGTCTCTCCATCGATATTGCAATTGAAAATGTGGATTATTTTTTTCTAGCCGCGACTCTTCTGCGGACATAAAGGCACTTTTTTTGGGGTTGAAGTAACTGAGCCAAACTACTTGAACAAAAAAATAAGTTTGTAATGCCAAAAATGCAAGAATGAGGAATGTTATAAGCTTTTTCAATGGTTGACTATGCAACATGCTGTTTTCATAGAGGCTAGTGTAATATGGTTCATCAAAAAGATTTCCATATTGTTTATTAAGCAGCATTGAATTCAATATTCTGTGTAGGGTCAATAAAACAACTAAAACAGTACCAAAATGAAATTTAGTATCTAATATAGTAAGAAAAAATTAAATAATAGGGGAACTTATGAAATCAACAATCTTTAAAGTTGTATTTTTGATGATGTTCAGCGTTTGTTTATTGAATATGAACGATGTAAATGCTAAACGCATGGGTGGTGGTTCCAGTGTTGGAAAGCAGTCGAATACAGTCACCAAAAATCAAAACGCTTTGCCTCCAAAGCCTGAGGCACCTCCGGTCAGTGCTGCTCCAAAACCAGCAACCCCTCCAAGTGCAGCTCCTGCGCCAACACCTAGTCGATTTGGTGGTATGGGCGGTATTTTAGGAGGAATCGCGGCAGGAATTGGGCTGAGTTATTTATTTTCCCATATGGGAATTGGTGAAGGCATGGGTTCTATGTTATCCAGCATATTGATCTTTGGCTTATTACTTGTTGCTGGCTTATGGCTGATTAAAAAATTTGCAACGCGGAATATGAACACCATGAACATGTCGACTAGTTCAGCTGGCGGTCCTTCTTGGAATGTGAATTCACAACCAGAAAACCAAAGCTATTCAAATGCGGCATCTTCAGCGAATACTCCTGTAAGAGCGCCATCTCAGCAATTGCCTTTGATACCAGAAGTTTCGGCAAATACGATCAATGCCCCAATTCATGCCGATTTAACGCCGCAAGCTTTTACGGATAAAAATGTTTTCTTAGAAAATGCCAAAATTTTATTTATGCAGTTGCAAGATGCCTCGGATCAACAAAATTTAGATGTTTTGAAAGAGTACACAACACCTGAACTATTTGCATTTCTGAGAAAAGATATGTTGGCTCGAGCATCAGCGATGAGTTCCACACAGGTCTTGACATTAGCAGCTGATTTATTGGCTGTTGAAAACGAAAATAATGAGTATCTTGCCAGTGTTCGTTTTTCAGGGTCTATCCGTGAGGAAGTCAATGGCCCAGTTGAAGATTTTGCTGAAGTATGGAACTGGTCTAAGCCTATTGCCGGTAATGCAGGGTGGATACTTTGTGGAATACAGCAGATTAATTGAGGTTATTTGGGCCGAGTCATTTTAAATAATTGCTCTGGCCCAATTCTAAAATAATCTGCAGGTCCACCACCACGAAGTATGTGATCAGCCTTCGCAGTTTGATAGATGCCATTCTCTAGAAGGTCTTTCGCAATATGGATGGCGACTACTTCTCCTAAAGTCAGCCACGTATTAATTTTTTCTCCTGCAGCGGTTTGTAACTGAATAATTTGTGACACTTTGCACTCAAAAGTGACTTTACTTTCAGCCACCCGAGGTACTTGAATGAGCGAAGATGCGAGAGGGGTTAGTCCCCCAAGTTCAAACTCATTGACATCAGGTGGAACGGCAGCGCAGGTAGCATTCATTTGCTCAGCTAAATCAAAAGTCACAAGATTCCAAGTAAACTCCCGAGTTTGTTCAATATTAGAGACGGAGTCTTTAAAACCAGTGCTAGAAAATGCGACCATGGGTGGAATGTAATTAATGGCATTAAAAAAACTATAGGGTGCTAAATTGAGAACTCCATCTTTGCTTTGACTAGCGATCCAACCAATCGGCCTTGGGCCAACTATTGCATTAAACGGATCATGCGGTAAGCCATGCCCATTTTGGGGTTCATAGGAGTGGTATTGATAGGTCATTTGGATTCTTTACTAAAATTAGAGCGTATTTTGTACTTCGATTTATTGAGTTGAAAATTCGATACGGCGGTTCATCGAACGATCTGCTTCCGTCAAATTATCCTTAATTGGTCGAGTATCCCCCAAACCATCAGCGCTTAAGTTATCTGCAGTTACACCTTGACTCACTAGATAAGTCTTGATTTTCTCTGCCCTTAGTTGAGAAAGAGTTTTATTCTCTTCAGGTATCCCAACATTATCTGTATGTCCGTGGATATAAATCAGTCGGCCATCATCTTTTAATATTTCGGCAATTTGGTTGAGAATTGGTTTTGCGCCTTCAGGTATCTCAGAGACTCCAGTAGCATATTCGATCGCCACATTTAATAATGTATTTGGGTCAATTGGGTTTGATAGATATTGTGAATCAACTTCAATGTTGACTTGATTCCTGGCGTCCGGGGTAAACCATGACTTTAAACCTTCCAACAGATAGTCTTTATCTATGTCAGAACCCACTTTTGCTGATCCAGTAATTTCGTTTTCTGCAAGATGAAGTGCAAATTGGGGAACCGACTTGAGTTTAGATAGAACATCAAAAGGCTTTATACTCCACCAAAAACGCTTTGCGGTAGGGACAATATTGACTTGATCAATCACATTGCCAGTGCCCCATAGTAATTGAGCGGGCCTTAGTAAACTCATTTTTGCTGCGTCGTCTACCACTTCCCCAGTTAAGGTAATTTTCCCATCAGTAACTGAAAAATCAAAGTTACCTAATTGAATTGGATATTGATTTTTAGAGTTTGTTAGATCAACTAGACTTTCATTCATTTGAGTTGAGACGCTAATACTTAAGCTCACCACACCAACTAGAATAGACAAAATGATTGCTCCAACAATCCCTAAAACATAATGTTGATCATCATCTTGATTGATTTGAGACATAGACTTTCTCTTTGAGAAGATGATAATTTACCATGTATTTTCTGATTACTCATTAAGTCATGAAAAGACAAGTTCAAATTGGGATTGAAATCTTTACTTTTTGATGATTCTAAATAATTGATCTTGGGAGTCATTTTTTTCAGCTTGAATTCCAAGAAGGTGACATAAAATGGGGTAGACCTCAATATTCTCAAAATGATCCAGTTGGATTTTTTTTATACCGTATCCTGATGCAATAAAAATGCCCTGCATATCACTGAGCGTGGGATCATATCCGTGCTGACCAGGGATACTATATAAAGCGGCTCCCTCTGAGATGGTCCAACCTATGTCTGCTAAGCAAATGATATCGGGGATTCTAGAGTTGGTTCCAAAGTGATATTTGACTGGAATTTTTCTTTTAGGCCAACAGCTCATATGTCGATGATGCAGAGCGCTTAATACGTTATTTTCTGGAGCGCCATGTAAATTCATTCCTGCCAAAGGCCCCTGCCATTCAACACTTACGCTAGAAAAATTACTTAGTAAGCTCTTTAATTGAATTCGATTCTCAGCAGGAACTTCAGCCATCCCGTGGTCAGAAACTATAACGAAGGTGGTTTGATCATAAAGCCCCAGATCTTTTAAGCCTTGGATCATTTGACTAATTGCTTCATCAACTTGAGAGATTGCTTGATTAACTTCCTGACTGCGAGGGCCATATCGATGCCCCATTGAATCGACATCCTCAAAATAGAGCGTTGCAAAATCTGCTCGTCGCGATTGTGGGCGATTCAGCCATTCGAGTAACTTTGAAACTCTAGAGGATGCGTTCAAGTTTTTATCGTAATATAGCCATTCATTAGGTTGTATGCCTTGATTGGCAGACTCACTCCCAGGCCAAAACAATGTAGAGCTTTTTAGGCCTTGTTGTTGCGCAGTGACCCATATCGGAACTCCTCCAGCCCACCAAGCAGGGTTGCTAACTGCAGTTCGCGAAGACAGTTTAAAAGGCTCTTCGATCGCAGAATCTTTCATCTGATTGTTGACGATCCCATGATGATCCGGATAAAGACCTGTGACGATACTGTAATGATTCGGAAATGTTAATGATGGAAAAACTGGGTACATTCCTTGCGCCACTGCACCGGTATTGGCTAACTCGCTGAGTTGAGGTGTTAATCCTCGTTGCAGATATTCAGGTTTAAAACCATCGATAGAAATCAAAACTATGAGGGGCTTGGGGTCAAGTGGTTTTTCCAAGGATTTATTGGACAGAATAGGGGAGCTACACGCACTTACCCCAAGAGTGATGATGATCAAGAAAATCTGTAAAAAGCCCATGCCCTATTTTTACATGAATGAACCATCACAGAATCGTCATATTGGTGAGATAAGATAATTTTTGTATATTCGTTAATCATAAAATTGTTAAAAAAATCAATGAAATTTAAGCCCTTACTCACGTTCTCCCTCCTTATTTTATTTGCTGCGACATGTTTTCAAAGTAGTGCGGCAGTTATTTACCCCCTCAATCAAGCTAGTATTTTGGTGGGTTCCAAGTTTGATTTAAAGGTTGAGTATGAGAAAGTTATTACCCTTGAGGACGCGAGAGTGCTGATCGATGGGGAGCCTATTAGCAAAATAGTTACCACCAAGCCTGAATTTATTCCCAATGAAAACGGTAAAGGTAGTTCACTCGTGTGGCGAAATATCAGCTTGAAGAAAGAGGGAAATTATCAAATTCAGGCTAGCACCCTATCTGATCAAAGCGTCAGGAGTCAAGTTGAATGGGAAGTTTATGGAACTGGCCCTAGAAAAGTAAAGAATGTCATCTTATTTATTGGGGATGGCATGTCCATTGCCAACCGAACTGCGGCAAGGATTTTGTCAAAGGGCATTATCCAAGGAAAATTTCAAGGAAAATTATCGTTTGATGACATGCCATACTCGGCAATGATTGGAACCTCTGGCGCTGATTCATTAATAACCGATTCTGCCAATTCGATGAGTGCCTACACTACCGGCCATAAGTCATCTGTCAATGCTTTAGGTGTTTATGTTTCTCGGGCAACGGATAATTTGGCGCATCCTAAAGTAGAAACTATTGTGGAATTAATTAAGCGTAAAACCAAGATGAGTGTTGGTATTGTTTCTGATTCTGAAATTGAAGATGCAACTCCAGCTGCTTTAGTTGCTCATACGAGGAGAAGGGCTGATAAACAGTACATCGCTGATGAGTTGTTTTTTAAAAATATTGACGTGATTTTAGGTGGCGGTGGCGCTTATTTTTTGCCTCAATCTGATCCTAAATCAAAACGTAAGGACAACAATAATTTATTTCGTTTATTTCAGAATGATGGATTTACGATGGTGAAGAATCGTACCGAACTCTTAGCTGCGAATGGCCGTAGCGAAACTAAAAAATTATTTGGTATGTTCCATGATGACAATATGGATGGATCTTTAGATCGATTATTCCTGAAAAAGAATACTGTGAGTGAATATCCTGATCAACCTGATTTAACGGAGATGACTCAAGCTGCAATCAATGTGTTGTCCAAAAATAAGGATGGTTTTTTCTTGATGGTGGAGGCGGCTTTAATTGATAAATTTAATCATCCATTAGATTGGGAGCGAGCCGCTTTCGACACGATCATGCTGAGTAACTCAGTGCAAATTGCTAAAGATTATGCAATGAAACATAAAGATACTTTGGTGATAGTTACTCCGGATCATACCCATAGTGGATCTATTATGGGTGTCATTGATGATGCCAAAAATGGGGCCTTGAGAGAAAAAGTAGGAACCTATGCAGAAGCTGGATATTCAAACTATCCAAAAGCCAATGCACAAGGCTATCCTGACAAAATTGACGTAACAAATCGTCTCGTGTTTCAATATGCAAATTACCCGGATCATTATGAAACTATGCGCCCTAAACTCGATGGGACCTTTAATCCAGCGGTTAAAGATCCTTCAGGTAAAGCATTTATAGCTAATCCTAAATATAAAGAGCAGTATGAAGATGCTTACTTGGTTGGTGGAAATTTACCTTCATCGAGCGATGTTGGAGTTCATACTGTAGATGATGCATTGCTCAATGCAATGGGACCTGGCGCCGATCGTTTCAAAGGATTTATGGACAATACAGAAGTGTTTCGTGCAATGGTAGATGCTTTAGGTTTAGGGAGAAAATAAGTATATTTATTAAAACTTTTCTAATTTTAGATGGTGTTCGTGCTACAAAGAGATTAATATAGAAAAGTGATTTTCATCGAATGATTTTTCTAGGGGTTAATTGCTTACAGTGGCTAAAGAAACCGAACTCAAGCTCAGCATTTCTTCAAAAGATCTGCCTTTATTGCTAGAACATCCACTGTTAATACCACCTGGTAAACGTCAAAAAATCTATAATATTTATTACGATACCCCCGAGCTTCATTTGATGCAACAGGGTATCGCGGTGCGCGAGCGTAAGATACTCAGAAAGCTGTTACTCACCTTAAAAATTAACCATACCAATACAGGTGGGCTTTCTACGCGGTCCGAGTGGGAAGCGCCAACGGTGCAGGGGCAGTTTGACTTTCAGACCTTAATTGACGATCCCGTCATTGCGCAGAAGATGCATTTACTCGCACCCCAATTAGTTCCAATTTTTACAACGAATTTTACGAGGCGATCATGGAATCTTGTATTTCGTGGTGCAAAAATTGAGATCGCTATTGATCAAGGTTTGATAGTTACTCTTCGAGATCAGCAACTCGTTGAAGAACCGATAAGTGAGGTGGAGTTAGAGCTCAAAGAGGGTAGTCCAGTAGCATTATTTGCTTTAGCCAGAGTTCTTAGCCGGCGAGTCAGGCTGCACCCCAGCGCAGCCTCGAAAGCAGAAAGAGGTTACAAGCTCTTTAAAAATATAATTCCTCGTCCGCTGAAGGCGCCACCATTGGCGATTGACCCCAAAGCATCCTTAATAGAAAGTTTTGAGCGAATTTGTTTAGAGTGTTTAAATCATCTGCAAATGAATGATGTTGGCATTTTGCGTGATGAAGATGATGAATATATTCATCAAGCAAGAGTTGCTATGCGCAGAATTCGATCAGCAATTAAGCTTTTTTCTCCCTGTTTGCCAATCCCTTTTGTAAACCAATGGAGTACTACTTGGCGAGATTTAGCCAATGAATTAGGCGATGCTAGGAATTGGGATGTTTTCCTCAATGAGTCGTTGCCATTCATTCAAAAAGCTTTTCCAAAGCATCCGGATATTGAGGTATTAGAAAAATACACTATTGCACAAAGAGAATTAGCACATAAAAAAGTGTTGGCGAGTTTCGGTGGAAGAATCTATTCGGTGAAGTTGATTTCCTTTGCTGAGGCAGTCATGAGTTTGCCAAATCATCCTCACGTTAAAAATCGTCAGAAGATGATTATAGAAAGCCATAAAACCCTTGAGCCCATTAAAGAAGAAGATACACAACAATTTGCAACACGAATTTTAAAACGTCGACACCAGCGTTTTATGAAAGAGGTTTTAGTCCCAAACCGGGACCTTGAGCAAAATCATCAGTTACGTTTAGATTTGAAAAAATTACGTTATGCAATTGATTTCTTTTTGGAGTTGTATCCTAAAAAAAGAATATCCCAATATTTGAAATCTTTGACACGGGCACAAGAATTGTTGGGGCAAATGAATGATTTAGCTACTGCAGAAATTCTTTTAGGCAAACGCAATTTACCACATGCCGATATTGTTCAAGCTTGGGTCATAGGGCGCCAAAGTGGCTATTTATCAATGATGCCAAAAGTCTTAGCAGGTTTAAATGATTTAAGAGCACCTTGGAAATCTTAGGATATGGTTTCAGACTAATGGCAAAATAGGTCATTACTAGAAGATGCCTATGAACCATTACCAAAAAACTCTGTGGATGACATTCCTATTTCTCGTAGTAAGCTCAACTCAGGCTCAAACACTCCCTGAATCAGTAAAAGTTGGTTTTGATATTATTTTCAATCGCCAATTGGGTAATTGCGTAACCTGTCATACGCTGGAGCTCAGAGATAAAAGTGGGACAAACCCTCTTGAAAAACAAGGTAATTTTGGCCCTAATTTGCAAGGTGTAGGGAAAAAATATACTCGCCAAGAATTGACTCAATGGGTCACCGATGCAAGAAAGATTCGCCCTGATACCCTGATGCCACCGTACGGTAGTTTAGAAGATGTGAAACTCCCTAATCAAGCAAAAACCATGTTAAGTCAAGAACAAATACAATTAGTAGTAGATGCATTATTAACATTAAATTAATCTGCACAAAATGAGACAACTTTTAATGAAGCGAAAATTTTTGAAGCAGCTTACCGCGCTGGTAGGAGTTATGCTTTCGCCTAGATTAATGGCGGCTGAGATTGCCTCTTTATCTGATAAACAAATAAAAGCACTCAATCTAAATCCGGACGGAATTACATTAGATTTACCGCCATTAGCAGATACTGGGAATTCCATACCGTTTAGTATTCAAATTCTGGCGCCAGCACAAAAACTCATACAATCATTTGAGATCATTGCTCCAGAAAATCCGAACACTTTGGTATTGAAAGTGACCCTGCCAAAACCCCAAGCCAACTACCGAATGGCAACGCGTATTCGCTTAGCCATGAGTCAAAATGTGTGGGTGATTGCGCAGTTAAGCGATGGCTCAAAAATTGGGCAGTTTATTCCATCCGTAGTAACCTTAAACGCATGTTTTGACGCAACCTAATATGGCCACATTAAACCCTCATCCGATTCGTATCAATATCATTGGCACCCCCGTGGTTGGGCAGCAGGTTGAAGTAAAAGTATTGATAGGGCATCCAATGGAAACTGGTTTTCGCCTGGCTGATGGGGGCAATGAACGCATCCCTAAAAATATTATTGAAAAAGTCTACATACGTCTTAATCAAGAGGTCGTCATGCAAGCTGAGTTAGGAACTGGGATTGCGGCTAACCCCTTGTTTAGTATTTTTGTGACGGTTCCTGCTGGTGGTGGTTTGATTTCGGTGGACTGGGAAGATGATCAAGGTGTGAAAGGTCGAGCCGAAAAAATTCTTGTGAGCCCATGAAACATCTCATTATATTTTTGTGCTTTTCGATCCTCACTACACCTCTTAGTATTGCCCAGTCCTCTCGTTTTAGCGGGAACGCTTATTTGAGCCCAGAATTATTGGCATTGGGTAAAGATGAAGCATCTAATCCATTAACTTTATGGATTGACCAAGGGCATGAGCTATGGGGATCTCATTGTCAAGAATGCCATGGAAAAATGGCATCAATGGCAAATTCTGTAGTGCATTTTCCTAAATGGAAATCTGATTCTGCGAGTAAAGGGCAATTGATCAATCTAGAGGATCAAATAGGTATTTGTTTATCAAGAAAATCACCGAAAAAATGGACCAATGAAAGTAGTGAAGTTTTAGCCCTATCAGTAGCATTATCTGACGCGGCAAAAGGTAAATTAATTTATGTTGAAGAGCCAAAGGACTTGCAGGCTCGACAAGCATGGCAAGAGCAAATGAATCTTGCAGCTCAAATTTATACACGACGTCAGGGGCGATTAAATCTTTCCTGCACTCAGTGTCATGATCAAAAAATAGGTATTCAATTAAGATCTGATGTAATTAGTCCTGCATTCGTCACGGGCTTTCCGATCTATCGACAGTCTTGGCAAACTGCTGGTAGTCTTGATCGTCGACTTCGAGCATGTTATTCAGGAGTCCAAGCCGCAGTCCCACCATCGGGGAGCTCTGATTTAAGGGCATTAGAGTTGTTCTTAAAAAAACGATCTGAAGGCATGGCTTGGGACGGGCCTTCTATTAGAAGGTAAAAGAGCCGCTAGCGCGGCCCTTTTACTCTGTAGAACTTCCTTAAGCTAAAGTAAGACCCTCTTTATAGAGAGGGAAATTTCTCAGTGGTCGACCAATTGAGGTAGAGATTGCATTAATGATTGCAGGCCCTACAACACAAATCGTTGGTTCACCAACACCACCCCAAAAGTCATTCGTCGGAACTAAAACAGACTCAACCTTAGGAGTTGATGCCAATTTGAGCAATGGATAGGAGTCAAAATTGGTTTGTTTGATACGACCATTTTCAACCGTAATTTCAGGGTTGAAAATAGCACCTAAAGCCATCACCACAGATCCTTCAATTTGCTCACGAACTAAATACGGGTTCACTACATGACCAGAATTAAGAGCGAATACAAGCCGGTTAATGTGAACGATATTGCCCTTAACAGAAACTTCGGCAACGCAAGCGGAGTAGCTAGCATATCCCATGAACTGAGCAATACCACGATGAACTCCTGCAGGCGTAGGCGATCCCCAATTGGCTTTTTTAGCAGCAGCATTCAGAACACCTAAATGTTTCGGAAAGTCTTGCATGAGAGCTTGCCGAAAAGCTAGGGGATCTTTTTTCGCTGCTATGGCACATTCATTCATGAAACATTCCATAAAGAGACCATTTTGGTTGGTATTCACACCACGCCAAGGGCCCACTGGAACATGGGTATTTTTCATAACGTATTCTGTGAGCAAGCTCGGGAATTTATAACCTAACTGGGCATCTCCAGCTTCTGCGTAAAACCCTTGAAGCTGTCGAACATCCTTGTTGTTTTTAATGGCCATCGGACTTACTGTGGCATTAATAGACTGTCCAGCAACCTTAATATGCATCCCCGTGATATTGCCCGCGCTATCTAAGCCCGCAGACATTTTGGCCATAGCTACCGGATGATAGAAATCATGAGTCATGTCTTCTTCACGACTCCACATCATTTTGATAGGAACTCCTGGGAATGCTTTACCGATGGCTGCTGCTTGAGTCACGTACTCTTGTGTACCTCCACGACGACCGAGTCCAGTTCCTGGGTCAAGTTTATAAATTTCACACTTTTCTAAAGGAAGACCAGTTGCTTCTGCGAGAGTGGCGTGAGAAGCTTCACCATTCTGGGTTGGTACCCAAGCTTCCGCTCTGTCAGCTGTAATACGCACCGTTGCATTCATTGGCTCCATATTGGCATGCGAACGATACGGCGTTGAATATACCGCCTCAATTTTTTTTGCAGAGTTTTGGATGGAGCCTAGAGCGTCGCCTTCTTTACGTTGCCAGAAGTCACCTTCTTCTGCTAAACCATCCCGAAGCATCTTATCGATATCAGAACTAGACGTATTTGCGCCTTTACCTTCATCCCAAACAATCGGCAATGCTTCGAGAGCTATTTTGGCTCTCCAGAAAGTATCGGCTACCACGGCTACCGTACCATCATTGACCTTGACGACACCTTTGACACCACGAAGGTTTTTTACTTTAGATTCGTCGTAGCTCACGATTTTTCCACCGAAAACAGGGCAGGCCTTAACAGCAGCACATAACATGCCTGGTAATTGCAAATCGACGCCAAACACTTTGGTGCCATTCACTTTATTAGCCGTATCTAAACGTGCTAAAGGTTTACCAGCGACCTTCCAAGTTTTTGGATCTTTTAAGGTAATGGATTTTGGATCTGGAGGCGTAATTTTAGAGGCCGCCTCGGACATTTTTCCATAACTTGTTTTGCGGCCTGATGGAACGTGAGTGATGATACTTTTATCTACCTTTAATTCGCTGACAGGAACATTCCAGGTATTTGCAGCTGCCTGAAGCAGCATGACCCTAGCTGCGGCAGCACCACGGCGTACATAATCTTCAGAGATTCTGATGCCACGACTACCACCGGTACTCATTTCGCCCCAAGCGCGTTTACGAGCCACACTCTGTCCTGGTGTGGGAGATTCCGTAATCACTTTTTTCCAGTCGCATTCGAGTTCTTCTGCAACGAGTTGGGCTAGACCAGTTCTTGTGCCTTGGCCCATTTCTGAGCGGGCGATACGCACAACTACCGTATCATCGGGTTTGATATTGACCCATGCATTGACCTCAGGGTCTCCTGCATTCATGATGGTGTTCGGGTTGTAAGCACCTTTCGATTGCGCCATAGCCAGATTCGGGATCGTGGCTAAGCCAATCATCAGGCCACCACCAACAACCGCTGTATCAACGATAAAACGGCGACGTGAACTATTTTCTAAAACTTGTTGAGTCTCTTTTATATTTGTCATGTTGGATTTCCTTAACCGCGAGTTTGTGGAGTTGCTTCGTACTGCGCAAGTACATCAGCGAGTTTTTTCTGACCAGAAGCCACATGAATCCCAT
>CAIPQU010000059.1 GCA_903867305.1 uncultured beta proteobacterium | reverse complement strand
GCTGATCCCACGGCAGAAGGTGCGTGAGGCCCAGCATGTGGCGGCGAGCGTACAGCCCCTGCCAGCGGACATAGAACTCCGCGTACGCCAAGAAGTCGGGCGCGGGCCGAATGACCCAGAGGAACTGGCGCAGTAAAAAGTCGGGCTCCAAGGCCAAGGCGTGTTGGCTGGGTTGGGATTCGAGGATCTTCAGCTGGCTAGGTGAGGTACTGGCCGTTAAAAAATGGTTGAAAGCCTGGGGGTTCTGGGTGATCAGTGCCGGATACAGTTTGTCATACAAGTAGGCCAGCTCCGCACTTTTGGCGTAGCTGTGCGTGGGGACAATGTGGCGCTTCATCGGAGTCGTTGGGTAGTTGAAAATTGTAAGCTATTAGGAGCTTGTTAAGGGTTGTTGAAGGTGTATTTTGGGGGCTATTGTTCCGGCAATTTTGGATCAATTAGGGAGTAGTTAATTATAAAACCGTGACACATTATTTGCCAATGTAAAAAAATAGCGAACAAAGTCGGGAAGCCTCATTGTTGATAAATGCTTTATTGTGAAAGAAACTATGAAAAGATAGGCTCGCTAATCCCGCATCTAAGCGTCTTCCGGCGGCGGTGCAATGAAGTGGGCGCCTGCGGTATTTCTTCCCTGGTTGTTTCATATAAGTTGTGTAGAATATCAGAATGATTCGTTTGTACCCTTCCCACCGAAAGCCTATGAGTTCATCCGCAAGTCCTGTCGCAGAGTTTTGTACGATGTCGCATCATCCCACCAGGTCTCGCAACTTGATGAATCGCTATTTTACGAACGCCTTTTTTGTGGCGGTATTGCCATTCTTTTTTGCCTTGCAAGTAGGGGCTCAGACCGTTTCCCCAGCACTTGCTGCTGGCTTATTGCAAGGATCTGCGGGTAGCAACCCTCTGGCTTCCAATCCTGCGATTGCCGGAAAAATAGATTCTGCAACGATACGTGCTTTGACTGGACAAAATGCTGCGGAAGGTAGTGCTGACGGCCAAAAAGAGGCCGCCAATGCCGGAGATAAAAAGAAGTCCGACAAGGCGGGTGATGCGGAGTCCCTGAAGACGAACATCCCCAATGCCCCGAACGCCTTTCAGACCTTCATTAGCCAGAGTACCGGTAGAGCCTTACCCCTTTATGGTCAAAGCCTCTTTAATCTGAATAACCCCTATAGCTCGATTGAGGTAGCGAATGTCCCCACCGACTATGTTTTGGGGCCTGGTGATGAACTTCAAGTCAAAGTCTATAGCTCATCGATTGATGTCGATCAACGCTTTGTGATCAACCGCGATGGCATGATTGTATTGCCGAAAATCGGACCGATTGCACTCGCAGGGACACGCGTCTCGGACCTCGAGGGGCGTCTCAAAAACGAGTTATCCCAAACGCTCACTGACTTTAATCTTTACGTCTCGATGGGCCAACTACGTGGTATTGAAGTCTATGTCACAGGCCAAGCAAGGCTTCCCGGCAAACATAATCTCAGCAGTGTGAGTACCATGATTAACGCCCTCTTTGCCACGGGGGGACCGACGGGTAATGGCTCGATGCGCAATATTCAGTTACTGCGTGGTGGGAAAATCATCAACACCATCGATTTATATGACTTCTTATCGAAGGGCAATCGAGGTATGGACATGCGCCTCTTACCTGGTGACGTGATTCATATACCGCCCATTGGTAAACAGGTTGCCTTGATGGGGATCATCCCCAACCCCTCGATTTATGAGTTGTCTGCTAAGCGCAATAACTCCTTAGAGGAGATCATTCAGCTCGCCGGTGGCCTGTCAGCCCTCAATACCCCCTCTAAAGCCACATTAGAAAGAATTGATAATAGTTCTGCTAACCCACTCATGGCCTATTCGATTGATTTACGGGGTGAGGGGATCAAGATGACTTTGCGGGATGGCGATATGGTCACCTTACTGCCGATCAATGCGAGTTTTGCGAATGCTGTCTCCCTGCGTATCCTGAATCAATCGCTGCGCTTACCAATTACCGAGACCACACGTATTGCAGATCTCATTCCAAATAAACAGGCCTTAGTGACCCCTGACTTTTATTATCGACGCTTTAATGTCCGTGTATTGCCAGGTCAAGAGACGAAGCCCCCTGGCACTGCGGAGACGAAGCCCAGCGGGAATTTTGGCGGCGGTGATTCTGGCGCCGATCTCAATCGTATCCGGGACAATGCGTTATTAGATCAATTTAATTTAGAGAGTGTCATGATTGAACGGACTCTCTCTAAATCACTCCTACCGCAACTCTTGATGATTAATTTAAATACGGCGTGGGCGGATAAAAATTCCGATCAAAATATTGTTTTACAAGCGGGTGATGTGGTTACCGTTTATAGCCAGAAAGATATTCAGGTTCCTGTGGAGCGTAAGATCCATGTGGTGCGTATCCAGGGGGAGGTCAATGCCCCAGGGATTTATCAAGTGGGTGGGGCGGAAACATTACAACAATTGATCGCCAAAGCGGGGGGCATCACAGACCGGGCTTATCTTTACGGTGCACAACTTACGCGTGAATCTGTGCGGGATACCCAAAAGAAGAATATTGACGTGGCCATCAAACGACTAGAAAGCCAAGCCGCTATTGAGGCCTCTTTGGGCCTCGCGAATCTCTCGACCTCTAGCCAAGACCAGGCAGCGATGACCTTACTGCGTAATCAGAATCAAGTCCGGATGAGAGAAAAAATTAATCAACTTCGCACAAGCGTACCTAGTGGTCGGATTGTCTTAGAGCTGGATCCTAAACGAACACAATTGCCGGAGATTGTTCTCGAGCAAGGTGATGAACTGCTGATCCCTTCAGTGCCGTCGGTCGTATCAGCCATTGGTGCTGTGTATAACGAAAATGCCCTCGTGTATAAACCACAAAAAACCGTGGCGGATTATTTAAAAGTAGCGGGAGTTACCCCTAACGCAGAATTGAATGATGCTTTTATTATCCGAGCCGATGGGAGTTTAGTGACACAGAGTCAATCTTCGCTGTTTTCGCTCCGATCTACAAAAATTGAAGATCAGACCCTCATGCCGGGTGATGTCGTCTTTGTCCCTGAGAAAATTATCAAAGAGACCGGGTATTCAACGTTCATGCGAGGCCTGCGTGACTGGACCCAAATTCTGTATCAATTTGGTTTAGGCGCCGCTGGGCTTAAAGTACTTCAACAGTAAACAAACAAGATGTCACAAGATCCGTCTCTTTCGCCAGTACTCCAAGAACGCCTCGAGGATGAGGACGCTATTTCGATTGTCGACCTCTTGATTGTCATTGGCAACAATAAATGGAAACTCTTTTGGATACCGTTTGGCTGTGCCTGTATTGCCGCGGTGATTAGCCTGATTCTTCCTCCGAGCTATACTACAAAAGCAGTTTTTGTCAATTCGAGTAAGCCAGGAAATAGTTCTTCCTCACAACTACTAGACCAGCTGGGTGGAGGTCTTGGTGGATCCATCGCTGGAGCACTGGGCCCGAATGCTGGAGACGCACTTGTTGCCCTACTAACAAGTCATGCTGTCAAAGACCAACTCATTGAAAAGTATGACCTGCAAACGTACCTCAAACAAAAAGATCTCGAAAAAACCAGAAAATTGCTGGATCAGCTGATCAAAGTGACGGCTGATAAAAAATCTTCATTCATCACTGTCGAGGTAAAAGGTAAAGACCCTGAGTTTATCGCTGAGCTAGCTAATGCTCATCTTAGTGCTCTACGCAATTTACAAAAAAGGCTCTCCAAAGAAGAGGCTCATCAGCGTCGGGATTATTTTGAGCAGCAAATTGAAGTCATTGCGCAAAAGCCCTTTAGAGACCCCTTTATCCAAACTGCCCTGATGAATAGCCTCATCCGCCAATATGAAACTGCGAGGATGGATGAGTCCAAAGAAAGTTTAGTGATTCAGGTGGTTGATCCCGCTACTGCACCGATCCAAAGAAGCTCACCCAAACGGGCATTCATGGTATTGATTACGGGTATTGCTAGTTTATTTATCACCTTGATTGGTGTTTTTATTCGTCATGCGATGTTGACTGCTAAGTCTAATCCGGAAGATGCCGGCCGGTTTGAGCAATTAAAAGCCGCCTGGCGACTACGAAAAAGAGCGAATTAATTTAACAAGCGTAGCGCCTTATTACTGAGTCGCTGGTGGGCCAAACTGCATCGCACGATTATCACGCATGGTTGTCATATCGTATAAGGGATAGAGGCGATTGAGTTTTGCACCGCCATCACGTATGAGAGGTGCCCACAATAAATTGGCGATATTGGAGGTGTGTTTGGTAAAGAACGCATCAAATGGAATCATTACATAAATCCCCTTATCAAAACTCCCCTCACCAAACTGCTCTGCTGAAACATTCGTCTTCGTAAAGTAGGCGCCCATTCGAACACCGTTCGAGAATGATCGTGACATATCCAAGGTAAAGCCCCGATCACCGGCGAGATATTGACCAATACTCGGCTTAACTAAAATATCATTCCAACCCGTTTCCCAGTAGGCGGTCAAATGGCCGGTAAAGACCTGATAATCCATAAAGGTGAAGCGCTGGTCAAAGTCTCTTTGACGCACTTCATTAATGTCTATACCAATCGCAAGAGAGCTATTGAGAGGTCGGTAGAGCCACTCACCACCGACACCACCAAACATCATCTCTAACATACCCCCGTAGGCAGAGAAGTAGTTGTTATCTCCCACCTTGACTACCTGAGTTGCCTGTAAGTTCGGAATCGTGGCACGACTCGTTGTCATGTACTCTCGTAGATAGGTTCTCACTCTTGGTAGATTGCTCGGTGCGTCATAGGTGAATTTATCGTAATTATCAATAAAGCGTACATTGGCCACCCCGTTAATCCATGCACCATCCCAAAGCCTGAGATCTGTTTTGCCTACCCCAGAAAAAGCAAATAAATATCCATCAGGTCCGCCCACATTTTGCTGAAATCCTAGCCCTAACGAACCTGTCAATCTTTTTGGAGGTGGGTGATCATCAACGAAAGAAGTAACTTCTTGTCCAGATTGACTTGCTACATTATTTGATTTTAGTGACTTTCCAAAAAAAGCCTCTTGAACATATTCCACAACTTGAGGCTCGCTGAATTTGGCTTGTGAGGGCGGAAGTAATTGTTGTTGTTTTAACATCCAGGCTTGTCGATTGACCTTTTGTTGAACCAATGCCAGTTGATGATTCTGAAACTGAATATCAAACTCAGTGATGGACAAGGGGGCATCACGATGTAACACAGAAATCACGCGGTTGATCCGATCCTTCATGTATACACCGGTGACATCATCCAGCGTTACGATCCAGCGCTGACCATCTTGTTGAATATCTTTTAATAACCATCCGCTTTGTATTTTGATATCTTCGCCAGTGCTACGCAGATGATGAACCGTTGTCATATTACTTGTCTGTAATGGGGTTAGCTGACTTGTCATGACGGTTGAAGATACCTGATCTGTTTTAGTCATCAGACTTGAGGGGGATGCGCCTATATAGTTTGGATCTATATTAGAGAAAGACTTGGGGGGTGCAATCGGCTGATAACTTACGGGGATTGGCGCAGCCTCAAAAAGCTTTGGAACGCTGAGCTTACTCAAATTATCAAAGAGCGTAAAAGAAATCATGGCTGTATTACCACGCTCAATACCCACACTCATGGAGGCATTATTCCAACGATAGACAGCGCCAAGGTTCACTGGAATCCTTTGCGTGAAAGCATCACCAAAAGGCTCATGCTGATAGTTATTACCATCGAGTTCCATTTTTAAGCTCAATTTGGGAATTGGTGTTTGGTATTGAACACCACCGATAAGCGCTGTTGGACCGTGGAAATAGGTATTAAAAGAAAGGTTTCCTCCCTGTCCGACATCAGCCGTAGGGCGTGTACTAAAGCCAGAGCCTAAAAATGATAAAGGGTTTTTGATGTTGCCCCGATTGCCCATATAGCCCCAGGCAAGCCCTAAACTAAAATCAAAATCGCCAGAACGCTTACTACCCACCACATACTCTCCAGAAAAAAGGCCTGTACCGGTTACGTCACGAATACCTAGTGCCAACTCAGGTAATTGCGCATTTTCTTTGAGCAGTCGAAGTTTGACATCAATACTTTTATCTAAATACGATTGTGAACCAGATAGATCGGCAGAGCCATAGGCTTGGTTAGTATCTACCGTATACCGGAAGGTCGTTTCTAAGCCATCGAAAGGCTGTAATAAAAAGTTATAGTAAGTGTAAGGTGTCACGTGTGTGTAATTCATTAAACCGCTACCTGCCGGAAGCATTCTTGCCGTTGGGGTCTGTAATAGACCAATACTGCCCCAATCGCTCGATAGAGGATTTGCATCTTTAGGCTCAAAGCGCTGACTCTCAACCAGCATCATTGGGCTATCAATGATGGAACGATCAGCTTTGATCAAGGCATTGGTTTTGACTAGATCTGAGGGGCCTTGTGTACTTAAAAACTCTGCAAACGTATTGGAAAATTCATCGGTAAAATGACGCTTCTTCGTCCAAGGTAAGGCATCGATCGTTTGTCGAAACAGTTTAGGACTCGAAGGAGCCCAAATCCAACTGCCAGGACTAGGTTGACGCTGGGTATTTTGACTCCAGGAAGACAACCCTACTTTTTCGAAGCTGCCATCTGCTTGAATCACCCAAGCCCAATTGGATAAGGCGTTGTCTTTGATGTCACACAAGGTCGTATAGTGGACTGCATAGACTTGGCTCCGAAAAGGGACCTGACATACTCGACCATCATCTCGAATCACGGTCACATAACGACTACTACTTGGGAGAGTTAGAGTATCTTGACGATTTAAAATAGGATCAGTCGGGGGATGAGCTTCTAGCCAACGAGGATCTTGACGGGGCAATAAAACTCGACCCGTTACAGGCAGCTTTTGTATCAAATCATCGAGTTGATTAATTCCTGCCGTGACTTCCGGAAATCGCAGATTATTCTCTTTTAGATTGGAGAGTAATTTGAGTAATTTTTCTTTTTGTAATTTTTGTGTTTCGATTTCAGCAGGTGAGTTCCACATGATTCCATCAAGTTTTGTCTCTCCAAACGATTTTTCGGTAGAGTAATTAGTGGACTCAATGATTTTACTGAGCCTCTCGGGCTTTGTGATGGGGATAGTCTGGGCTTGAAGAGGCGAAGTGTTTACAACTAAGAGACATAAGCACCCTATGCCTAGAGCCGCTATGCGACGATTCACAGCGCCCATACTTCGAACAGCGCTGGAGCTGATTATTGAATTGGCCATGGCATCCACGAAATGCAAAAATCTGGTGAGAAACATTGCTGCCCAAAGACCTGAATAAAGCTAGAGTTCTTTTTTTCAAAGCCGTACCAAGCAAAGTTATCACGAGAGCTTGTTGTATCTTGAGTAGAGAGGGGCTTTTCGGAAACCCAAATAAGTTCTTTATTCTGAAGATAGGGCTTAAGACTCTTAGGAATTGTTTTTGGTGCTTGATCTGAAACAGAAATACTCATCCGCTCTTGAAGCGCGGTTTGATATTCTGGCATTTGTGTTTTATTGCGCGAAAAAAAATACAAATCTTTCGGATAAAAATCAGCAACACTTTTTAGTTGAGGGCTGGGCGCTGGTCTTTTAAAGTACTCAACAATATTGATCAAATTCGGAGCATCTTTGAATTCGACATTTTGCCAATTTCGATCAAAGCCCACGCTCCCAAGATACCTTCCTTTTTGTAAGCGCATCATTGAGCCATCACTCGAGTACCAAACATCGATAGCTCCATTTTTATCTTGATCGGCGTAACCTTTGACTAATAACGCGTCTAGACCAACGACATTGACCCTAAGATAACTTAACTCTTTATTTAAGGAAGCATTTTCGATGACAGCGGATTGATTGTTAAAAGTGGATTTAAAAGTTTTTAATGCAACGTCAGAATCCGTGGTGCATCCATACATCAGAAAAGATATGGAGATACCTATGAAATACCAATATGTTGAAGAATTCATACAGATGAGCTTACTTCAATTAAATGAACATGATAGAGATATTTAAAGTAAGAAAAAAAGCAATGGCAATGGAGCAAAGGCAATGGAATAGTAAAGTCTAAAGAAATAGTTTAGCTGAAATAAAAAATGCTCCCGAAGGAGCATTCTATGAAAGTCATAAAATCTTATTTCGTACCAGTAGTTCCAGTAGTCGTGTTATTGTTTTTATTACTTGCTACCGCAGCTCCTACGGCAACAGTAGCAATAGCCGCAGTTGCGACCAATGTTGTTGTCGTTACACCTAGCGCTGCAGCGGTAGATGCTAAAGCGCCACCAGCAGCTGCTCCAGCCGCCGCAGTACCTGCAGCGGCTGTTCCGGCTGCGGCGGTACCACCAGCAGCGGTCCCTGCAGCAGCTGT
>CAIPQU010000058.1 GCA_903867305.1 uncultured beta proteobacterium | reverse complement strand
GATGGTGATGCCTGGTGATAACGTTGAGATTAGCGTGAAGTTAATTGCGCCAATCGCGATGGAAGAGGGTTTACGCTTCGCGATTCGTGAAGGTGGACGTACCGTTGGTGCTGGTGTTGTTGCCAAAATTATTGCTTAAGTGAATAGGGGTGTAGCTCAATTGGCAGAGCGTTGGTCTCCAAAACCAAAGGTTGGGGGTTCGATGCCCTCCGCCCCTGCCAGCAAATGCAACGGTAAATAGACATGTCAGAACAAAAGAACTTAACAAACGAAACCAACGAATCCAACTGGGTAGCTGGCGTATCGATTGGGTTGATACTACTTTCGTTGATTGGTTATTATGGCTTAGCAACACAACCAATATTAATACGTTTGGGTGTTTTAATTGGCGGTATTGTGGTTGCTATAGGCCTTGTGGCGGTAACCCCAAACGGAAGAAAATTTATTGCGTATGCAAAAGATAGCATTAATGAAGTTAAAAAGGTAGTTTGGCCTTCTCGGAAGGAGTCTACCCAAATGACTTTAATAGTTTTTGCTTTTGTAGCGGTAATGGCTATTTTCTTGTGGAGTGCTGACAAGATTATTGAATGGCTCATCTTTGCTGTATTCCTTGGATGGAAATAATCGAATGACAAATACAGAAATAACGAATAACCCGCAAGCGGCCGCCAATATGAGATGGTATGTCATACATGCATATTCTGGTATGGAAAAAAGTGTTAAAAAAGGCCTGGAAGAAAGAATTGCTCGTTCAGGAATGCCTGAAAAATTCGGACGAATCATGGTTCCCTCTGAAGAGGTGATTGAAGTGAAGTCTGGTACCAAAACTGTTACTGAAAGACGTTTTTTTCCTGGGTATGTGTTAATTGAGATGGAAATGACAGATGAGTCATGGCATTTAGTTAAAAACACGCCAAAAGTTACTGGTTTTGTTGGTGGAATTCGTAATCGTCCATCCCCTATATCAACGGCTGAAGTTCAAAAAATTATGGACCAAATGCAGGCTGGCGTTGATAAGCCCAAGCCAAAAACATTGTTTGAAATTGGTGAAATGGTACGTGTTAAAGAAGGACCATTTACAGACTTTAATGGAAACGTTGAAGAAGTGAATTATGAGAAGTCAAGATTAAGAGTTTCTGTTACAATATTTGGTCGCGGTACTCCAGTTGAATTAGAGTTCGGTCAGGTTGAAAAGATGTAAAGGTTTTCGACAATGCGTGCATTGTCAAGAGGAGCAGAGTTAAGGTTGCCGCTTTAACAATGCGTTTACTCAACAGCGGTCTTTTATAAAGTAAGGCGCGCTTTTAAGGAGTTTGAAATGGCAAAGAAAATCATTGGCTTTATTAAGCTACAAATACCTGCCGGTAAGGCAAATCCATCCCCTCCTGTTGGACCAGCACTTGGACAGCGTGGATTGAATATTATGGAGTTCTGCAAAGCATTTAATGCGCAAACTCAGGGTATGGAGCCAGGTTTACCAGTTCCTGTTGTAATTACGGCGTTTGCAGACAAGAGTTTTACTTTTGTGATGAAAACTCCTCCGGCAACAGTATTGATCAAAAAAGCCGCAAAAATTGATAAGGGCTCACCAAGGCCGCATACAGATAAGGTTGGAAAAATCACCTTAGCTCAAGCACAGGATATTGCAAAGGCAAAAATGCCTGACTTAACAGCTGCAGACTTAGATGCTGCAGTAAGAACAATTGCAGGAAGCGCCCGCTCGATGGGCATTACGGTAGAGGGGCTCTAATCATGGCAAATACATCTAAAAGAGTTGTAACACTTCAATCGAAGGTTGACCGTAATAAGTTCTACCCAATAGATGAAGCTCTGAATTTGGTAAAAGAATGCGCTACTGCAAAATTTGATGAATCGATTGACGTAGCTGTTCAATTGGGTATTGATGCGAAGAAGTCTGATCAAGTTGTTCGTGGCGCTGTTGTGCTACCAGCCGGTACAGGAAAAACTGTGCGAGTCGCAGTATTTGCTCAGGGCGATAAAGCTACCCAAGCAAAAGATGCTGGCGCAGATATTGTTGGAATGGAAGATTTGGCTGAACAGGTGAAGAGCGGAGTGATCAATTTTGATATTTTGATTGCCTCACCCGATACAATGAGAATCGTTGGAACTCTAGGACAAATTTTAGGACCGCGTGGTTTAATGCCTAATCCTAAAGTTGGTACAGTCACACCTGATGTGGCTACTGCCGTGAAAAATGCCAAAGCTGGTCAAGTTCAGTTCCGTGTTGACAAGGCTGGTATCGTGCATGCAACAATTGGCCGTCGCTCATTTGAGCCGAGTGCACTAAAGTCAAATTTAGTGGCATTATTGGACGCCTTGCAGAAAGCAAAGCCACCTGCAAGTAAGGGTGTTTATTTAAGAAAAATTGCTCTCTCTAGCACAATGGGTGCAGGGGTACGTGTTGAGCAATCTTCTATCACGATTTAAGTTTTAAAAGACTTTGGGTCGTTGATCGAGAGATCAGCGGCCATCAAAGACCGTTGGCGAACGTAAGTTCTTAATGTTTCACTACCAACGTAGATGGCGAACCTGTAAAGAATTCGCTGGTGTGCAACCCCCTCGGTAGTTAGAGGGTTAATTGGAGTAAAACATGCCTTTAAATTTGGATGACAAAAAAGCGGTAGTGGCTGATATTGGTGCACAAGTTGCCCAAGCTCAAACCATCGTACTAGCTGAATATCGTGGCATCCCTGTGGGCGAATTAACGAAACTACGTGCAAACGCGAGGACGCAAGGAGTTTACTTGCGAGTATTGAAAAATACTTTAGCTCGCCGTGCTGTACAAGGTACGCAATTCGAACCGCTCGGTGACTCGATGGTCGGACCGCTAATTTATAGTATTTCCGCAGATCCTATTGCTTCAGCAAAAGTTTTAAATGACTTTTCTAAAACAAAGGACACTCTCGTCATTAAAGCAGGCTCATATAACGGAAAAGCATTAGATGCCGATGGTGTTAAAGCCCTTGCGTCGATACCTGGACGCGATGAGTTGCTCTCAATGTTGTTAGGTGTGATGCTGGCCCCAGTTTCGAGTATGGCTCGTGTACTTGGTGCGGTAGCTGCAAAGAAAGCCGAAGAAACGCCAGCTGCTTAATTGCGCTGGTATCGATTAACTTGAATGAATTAGGAGTATTGAAAATGGCAATTACTAAAGAAGAAATTATTGAAGCAGTAGGCAATATGTCTGTAATGGATTTGAATGACTTGGTTAAAGCATTTGAAGAAAAGTTTGGCGTATCTGCAGCAGCTATGGCTGTTGCTGGACCTGCAGGCGGAGCTGGAGCGGCTGTTGTTGAAGAGAAAACGGAGTTTAACGTTATTCTTGCCGAAGTTGGCGCTAATAAAGTTTCAGTCATTAAAGCAGTTCGCGAAATCACAGGCCTTGGTCTGAAAGAAGCGAAAGATCTCGTTGATGGCGCACCAAAGCCAATTAAAGAAGGCGTAGATAAAGCTGCTGCTGACGACGCTAAGAAGAAGTTAGAAGATGCTGGCGCGAAAGTAGAACTCAAGTAAGAAAAATGTCTGCATGGGTGTAAACATCCATGCAACATTTTGGTTTGGTTAGTAGCCAAACCAGATAATTTTAAGAGTTATCTGGTTTGTCTTCTGATACAACTGCAGTAGACAAATTTGGTCGGGTGCGCCGGTGTGCGTGCTGTCCGCCAGAGGTTGGTAGAGGCCAACCACCAAAACTTTGAACAGTTGAAGAAATTCGGAGATGACATGGCTTATAGCTTCACCGAACGCAAACGCATCCGTAAGAGCTTTGCTAAGCGCTTGAACAACCATCAGGTACCCTATTTATTAACGACTCAATTAGAGTCATATACTAAATTTTTACAAGAAAGAACATCGCAACACTCACGTTTAAATGAGGGTTTGCAGGCGGCTTTTTTATCGATATTCCCGATTGTGTCGAACAATGGTTTTGCACGTATGGAATATGTTTCATATCAGTTATCCTCGCCACCGTTTGACGTCAAAGAATGTCAACAGCGCGGATTGACTTTTCATTCTGCTTTACGAGCAAAAGTTAGATTAATTATTAACGATCGCGAAGCTCCAACGAAAGTCAAAGAAATTAAAGAGCAAGAAGTTTATATGGGTGAGATCCCATTGATGACTGATACGGGCTCTTTTGTGATCAATGGCACCGAGCGCGTCATTGTTTCCCAGTTGCATCGTTCACCTGGAGTTTTCTTTGAGCATGATAAGGGTAAAACACATAGTTCTGGAAAGTTACTCTTTTCGGCGCGTATTATTCCTTACCGAGGCTCTTGGTTAGACTTTGAATTTGATCCAAAAGATATTCTATATTTCCGCGTTGACCGTCGTCGTAAAATGCCGGTTACGATTCTTTTGAAAGCGCTCGGCCTTAATGTTGAGCAAATCTTGGCGAATTTCTTCAAGTTTGATCACATAGAAATTACAAATAGTGGCGTTTCAGTTGAGTTTGTACCTGAGCGTTTACGTGGCGAAGTTGCACGCTTTGATATCTCTGATCGCAATGGTGTTGTTGTCGTTCAAAAAGATAAGCGTATAAATGCTAAACATATTCGCGAATTAGAGGCTGCAAACACAAAAATGATTCACTCCCCTGATGAGTATTTAATTGGTCGCGTTTTAGCCAAAAATATTATTGATGAGGAAACTGGAGAAGTTTTAGCGAGCTCCAATGATGAAGTTACAGAAGGTCTTTTGGCGAAGTTGCGCGAAGCTGGAATTCAAAAAGTTGAAACAATTTATACCAATGACTTAGATCAAGGCGGATATATTTCGCAAACCTTACGCGTGGACGAAACTGCGGATCAAATGGCTTCAAGAATAGCCATTTATCGTATGATGCGTCCTGGTGAGCCACCAACGGAAGATGCTGTGGAGGCTTTATTTGCAAGACTATTCTTCAACGAAGACGCTTATGATTTATCACGCGTTGGACGTATGAAAGTTAATAGTCGCCTCAATCGTGCCGAAATGGAAGGCTCGATGGTCTTGTCAAATGAAGATATCTTAGACACGATCAAGTTGTTGGTTGATTTAAGAAACGGTAAAGGCGAAGTTGACGATATCGATCACTTAGGTAATCGTCGTGTGCGTTGTGTTGGAGAGCTTGCTGAGAATCAATTTAGAGCTGGTTTAGCTCGTGTTGAGCGCGCTGTTAAAGAGCGTTTAGGTCAGGCTGAAACAGAAAACTTAATGCCGCATGATTTAATTAATAGTAAGCCAATTTCTTCAGCAATTCGTGAATTCTTTGGCTCATCACAATTGTCCCAGTTTATGGACCAAACCAATCCGCTTTCTGAGATTACGCACAAGCGTCGTATTTCAGCATTAGGACCCGGTGGATTAACGCGTGAACGCGCAGGTTTTGAGGTGCGTGACGTACATCCAACCCACTATGGCCGTGTTTGCCCAATTGAAACACCAGAGGGACCAAACATTGGTTTGATTAACTCATTGGCTTTATTTGCACGATTGAATGAGCATGGATTTTTAGAAACGCCATATCGTAAGGTTGTAGATAGCAAGGTAACCGATCAGGTTGACTACTTATCCGCAATTGAAGAAGCTAAATATGTTATTGCTCAAGCAAATGCGACGATTGATGCAAAAGGAACTTTAGCTGATGAGTTGGTTTCTGCTCGTGAAGCTGGTGAAACGAAAATGGTTTCGCCTGAGCGAATTAACTATATTGACGTTGCGCCAAGTCAAATTGTTTCTGCAGCGGCTTCTCTAGTGCCGTTCTTGGAACATGATGATGCGAACCGTGCATTGATGGGTGCGAACATGCAACGTCAAGCAGTGCCATGTCTTCGCCCTAACAAGCCGCTCGTTGGTACTGGCTTAGAAAGAACTGTTGCAGTTGACTCAGGTACGGTAGTTATGGGTACTCGTGGCGGCCGTGTTGATTATGTAGATGCGAACCGTATTGTGATTCGTGTTAATGATGATGAAACTGCTGCTGGTGAAGTTGGCGTAGATATTTACAACTTAATTAAATATACGCGTTCAAATCAAAATACAAATATCAACCAACGTCCAATTGTCAAAGTTGGCGATCGTATTGTCCGTGGCGACGTCATCGCAGATGGCGCATCTACAGACTTGGGCGAGTTGGCATTAGGTCAAAATATGACTGTGGCATTTATGCCTTGGAACGGCTACAACTTTGAAGATTCAATCTTGATCTCTGAAAAAGTAGTTGCTGATGATCGTTACACATCGATTCACATTGAAGAGTTATCTGTTGTGGCTCGAGATACAAAGCTTGGACCTGAAGATATTACTCGTGATATTTCAAACTTAGCTGAGTCTCAATTAAGTCGCTTAGATGAAAGCGGTATTGTCTATATCGGTGCCGAAGTTGAAGCTGGTGATGTGCTCGTTGGTAAAGTAACTCCGAAGGGTGAGACGCAATTAACCCCTGAAGAGAAATTATTAAGAGCTATTTTCGGTGAAAAAGCCTCTGATGTAAAAGACACTTCTTTGCGCGTCCCTTCCGGAATGACAGGAACAGTAATTGATGTGCAGGTTTTCACAAGAGAAGGTGTTGAAAGAGATCCGCGTGCTCAATCGATCATCCAAGAAGAGTTACATCGTTATCGTCTTGACTTAAATGACCAATTGCGAATTGTTGAAGGTGATGCATTTAGTCGTTTAGAAAAACTGTTATTAAATAAAGATGCCAATGGTGGCCCTAATAAGTTATCTAAGGGAACAAAAATTTCTGCCGAGTATTTATCGAGCGTAGAAAAATATCACTGGTTTGATGTGCGTCTTGCTGATGAAGATTTAGCTGCTCAAGTGGAAGCGATTAAAGAGTCTATTGAAGCGAAACGTAAACAGTTTGATGAAGAATTTACTGAGAAGCAGCGTAAATTAACTCAGGGAGATGAATTACCTCCAGGCGTTACAAAGATGGTTAAAGTGTATTTAGCCGTTAAGCGTCGCCTGCAGCCTGGCGATAAGATGGCTGGACGTCACGGAAACAAAGGAGTTGTATCGAAGATTGCTCCTGTTGAAGATATGCCATATATGGCGGATGGAACACCTGTTGATATCGTGCTCAATCCGTTGGGCGTACCATCTCGTATGAATGTGGGCCAGATTTTAGAGACGCATTTAGGCTGGGCTGCTCTTGGTATCGGTAAGCGAATTGATGCCATGATTCAAGCGCAAATGAAAGTGGCAGAATTACGTCAATTTTTGAACCGTTTGTATAACGAAACAGGCCGCTCTGAGAGCTTAAACGACTTATCTGATGATGAAATTTTAGAGTTGGCAAAAAATTTACGTCAAGGATCGCCATTTGCGACACCAGTGTTTGATGGTGCAACAGAAACTGAAATTGCCAAAATGCTAGATCTTGCTTATCCAGAAGAAATCGCTGGACCTTTAGGCATGACAGCATCTAGACAGCAAATGAAACTGTTTGATGGTCAAACAGGTGATGTCTTTGAACGTAATGTCACAGTTGGTGTGATGCACGTTCTTAAATTACATCACTTGGTTGATGACAAGATGCATGCGCGTTCAACAGGACCGTATTCTCTCGTCACCCAACAGCCTCTCGGTGGTAAAGCACAGTTTGGTGGACAGCGTTTTGGTGAGATGGAAGTTTGGGCCTTGGAAGCTTATGGCGCCTCATATGTTCTCCAAGAAATGTTGACAGTGAAGTCTGATGACGTCCATGGACGTACGAAGGTTTACGAAAACATTGTTAAAGGTGAGCACACCATTGAAGCTGGAATGCCAGAGTCCTTTAATGTTCTGGTAAAAGAAATCAGATCATTGGGTATAGATATCGATATGGAGCGTAATTAATATGAAAGCACTGCTGGATTTATTTAAACAAACGCACGGTGATGAACAGTTTGATGCTATTAAGATTGGCCTTGCATCTCCTGAGAAAATACGTTCATGGTCTTTTGGTGAAGTACGTAAGCCAGAGACGATTAACTATAGAACCTTCAAACCTGAGCGTGATGGATTATTTTGTGCCAAAATCTTTGGCCCCATCAAAGACTATGAATGCTTGTGTGGAAAATATAAGCGCTTAAAGTTTAGAGGCGTTATTTGTGAAAAATGTGGCGTTGAAGTTACATTGGCTAAAGTGCGTCGTGAGCGTATGGGCCATATTGATTTAGCCTCTCCGGTTGCACACATTTGGTTTTTAAAATCTTTACCATCCCGTTTGGGTATGGTTTTAGATATGACTTTACGTGACATTGAGCGTGTTCTTTATTTTGAAGCATACGTTGTCGTTGATCCTGGCTTAACACCTGAGGGTGTAATGAAGCGTGGCCAGATTATGTCTGAAGATGAGTACATTGCAAAAGCTGAAGAACACGGCGAAGGTGCTTTTACTGCCATTATGGGAGCCGAAGGTATTCGTGATCTTCTAAGAAGTATTCAGATTGATCGTGAAGTTGAAACTCTGCGCGTTGATTTAAAAGCAACCGGTAGCGATGCCAAGATTAAAAAATATGCAAAACGTTTAAAAGTACTAGAAGCATTCCAAACTTCGGGCATTAAGCCGGACTGGATGATTTTGGATGTGTTGCCAGTATTGCCGCCAGAGTTACGCCCCTTAGTTCCTTTGGACGGAGGTCGTTTTGCGACTTCTGACTTAAATGATTTATATCGTCGTGTAATTAACCGTAATAATCGCTTGAGAAAGCTTTTAGAGTTACGCGCACCAGAAATTATTGTTCGTAATGAAAAGCGCATGCTTCAAGAAGCGGTTGACTCATTACTAGATAATGGACGACGTGGTAAGGCAATGACTGGCGCTAACAAGCGGCCATTGAAGTCACTTGCTGAAATGATTAAAGGTAAGGGCGGTCGTTTCCGTCAAAACTTACTCGGTAAGCGTGTGGACTATTCAGGTCGTTCAGTTATTGTGGTTGGACCGAACCTGAAGTTACATCAGTGTGGCTTGCCTAAGTTAATGGCTTTAGAGTTATTTAAGCCATTTATCTTCAACAAATTAGAGACTCTTGGTATTGCAACAACGATCAAAGCCGCTAAAAAAGAAGTTGAAAACCAGACTCCAATTGTTTGGGATATCTTAGAAGAGGTCATTCGTCAGCATCCGGTGATGTTGAACCGTGCGCCAACTTTGCACCGCTTAGGCATTCAAGCATTTGAGCCACTCTTAATTGAAGGTAAAGCAATTCAGTTACACCCATTAGTTTGCGCAGCCTTTAATGCAGACTTTGACGGCGATCAAATGGCGGTTCACGTACCTCTATCTTTAGAGGCGCAGATGGAAGCGCGCTCTTTGATGCTTGCATCAAATAACATTTTATTCCCAGCAAACGGTGAGCCATCAATTGTTCCATCTCAAGATATTGTTCTAGGTTTGTACTACGCGACACGTGACAAGATTAATGGCAAAGGTGAGGGATTATTCTTTGCTGATATTTCTGAAGTTTTGCGCGCCTATGATGCTGGACAAGTTGAAATGGCATCAAGAATTGCTGTTCGAATTAATGAGTGGGATATTGTAGATAAATTGGCTGAAGGCGAAGCTCGCTTTCAGAAGAAGACTACTTTGTATCACACCTCTGTAGGTCGTGCGATTCTTTCAGAAATTTTGCCAAAGGGCATGGCTTTTGAAAATATTAATAAGCCACTCAAGAAAAAAGAAATTTCACGCCTGATTAACACCTCATTCCGTAAGTGTGGATTACGTGAAACCGTGATTTTTGCTGACCGTCTTTTGCAGGCCGGTTTTAAATTAGCAACGAAAGCGGGTATTTCGATTGCGATTGACGACATGTTGATTCCTTTGCAAAAAGAGAAAATCATTAATGACGCCTCAAGCAAGGTGAAAGAGTATGAAAAGCAATTTATGTCTGGGCTTGTAACCAACCAAGAGCGTTATAACAACGTTGTGGATATTTGGGGTGCAGCAGGAGATCAAGTTGGTAAAGCGATGATGGAGCAGCTTTCACAACAGACTGTTGAAGATCGCCATGGCAACCAGGTAAAGCAAGAGTCATTTAATGCTATTTATATGATGGCCGACTCTGGTGCGCGTGGTTCTGCGGCCCAGATTCGTCAACTAGCCGGTATGCGTGGATTGATGGCAAAACCAGATGGTTCGATTATTGAAACACCGATTACTGCAAACTTCCGTGAAGGTTTGAATGTTTTGCAGTACTTTATTTCGACTCACGGCGCACGTAAAGGCCTTGCTGATACTGCTTTAAAAACTGCTAACTCTGGATACCTGACACGTCGTTTATGCGATGTGACACAAGACTTAGTCGTGATTGAAGATGATTGCGGCGCCATAGATGGCGTTACGATGAAGGCCTTAGTCGAGGGTGGTGAAATCATTGAAGCATTACGGGATCGTATTTTAGGTCGTGTGACCATTGGTGATGTGTTTCATCCAGATACTCAAGCGATGATTGTCAATGACGACACATTGCTTGACGAAGATATGGTCGATGAAATCGTTGCTTCAGGCCTTGATGAAGTGAAGGTTAGAACAGTTCTCTCATGTAAGACTCGTTATGGCTTGTGCGCCAAATGCTACGGCCGTGATTTAGGTCGCGGTGGCTTGGTGAATGTCGGTGAAGCTGTCGGGGTTATTGCAGCTCAATCGATTGGTGAGCCAGGTACACAGTTAACGATGCGTACTTTCCACATTGGTGGCGCAGCATCACGCGCCCTGGTGGCAAGTAATGTTGAAGCGAAATCCAGCGGTATGGTTCGTTTCTCATCATCGATGAGATATATCTCCAACGCAAAAGGTGAGCAGGTTGTTATTTCAAGATCTGGCGAAGCGCTGATTACTGATGACCATGGCCGTGAACGTGAGCGTCATAAAGTTCCTTATGGAGCTACTTTATTAGTTGGTGATGGTGGCATGGTTAAATCGGGCGCAAATTTAGCAACTTGGGATCCGTTAACTCGACCAATTATTTCTGAATTTGCAGGTCAAATTCGATTTGAAAATGTCGAAGAAGGCGTCACTGTAGCTAAGCAAGTAGATGATGTAACTGGATTATCGACACTCGTCGTTATTGATGGTAAGCGTCGTAGTGCGGCAGCTAAAGGCATTCGTCCAATCATCAAGATTTTGGATGATAACGGTGGCGAAGTGAAGATTGCTGGAACAGATCATCCTGTGACCATTGGCCTTCAGTTTGGGGCATTGATAACGGTTAAAGATGGTCAATCTGTAAAAGCTGGTGAAGTATTAGCGCGTATTCCAATTGAATCACAAAAAACGCGTGATATTACTGGAGGTTTACCACGGGTGGCTGAGTTGTTTGAAGGCCGCTCACCAAAAGATGCCGCTGTTCTCGCAAAGATTACAGGAACTGTCTCTTTTGGTAAGGAAACAAAAGGTAAGCAACGCTTAGTCATTACAGACATGGATGGTGAGTCTCATGAATTCCTGATTCCTAAGGAAAAACAAGTTTTAGTTCATGATGGTCAGGTTGTTAACAAAGGCGAAATGATTGTTGAAGGACCTGCGGATCCGCACGACATCTTGCATCTCAAAGGTATCGAAGAGTTGTCGATGTATATCGTTGATGAGGTTCAGGACGTTTATCGTTTACAAGGTGTGAAGATCAACGACAAGCACATTGAAGTGATTGTTCGTCAGATGTTGCGTCGTGTTCAGGTTGTTGACGCTGGCGAAACGAACTTTATTACTGGTGAGCAAGTTGAGCGTTCAAAACTGTTTGACGAGAACGATCGCGTGATTGCTGCTGGCCTAAGACCTGCGATCTATGAGAATATCCTTTTAGGTATCACGAAGGCCTCATTGTCGACAGACAGCTTTATTTCAGCTGCATCATTCCAAGAAACCACGCGTGTTCTTACAGAAGCAGCCATTATGGGTAAAGTTGATACCTTGCGTGGCCTGAAAGAAAACGTCATTATTGGGCGATTGATTCCTGCTGGAACGGGCTTGTCTTATCGTAAAGCCCGCAAAGCCAGGGAACAGTTTGAGCGAGATCGTGCTCAAACCATTGCTGCTGAGGAAGCTTTTATTACCCCAGTAGAAGAAACACCAGTGACCGACGCAGAGTAAAAGGACTGAATTTGTCAAGAATCCCACAAGGGGTTCTTGACGATTCATCAAACTCAGTCTAGAATGCTAGGTTCTGTAAAACCCGTATTCAAATTTGTAAAATGAGTACGATTTGACTAAACGAATTGATGATAAAAGTGTATTGAGAGTAAGTTATGCCAACAATTAACCAGTTGCTCAAAAAGCCTCGCACCAACTTAGTGGTGAAGAGTAAGAGTCCAGCTTTACAAAACAGCCCGCAAAGACGTGGTGTCTGCACACGTGTTTACACTACCACGCCTAAAAAGCCAAACTCTGCTTTGCGTAAAGTAGCTAAGGTACGTTTGACCAATGGTTTTGAGGTGATCTCATACATTGGCGGTGAAGGCCACAATCTTCAAGAGCACTCAGTGGTCTTGATTCGTGGTGGTCGTGTAAAAGATTTGCCGGGTGTTCGTTATCACATTGTGCGTGGATCTTTGGATTTACAAGGTGTGAAAGATCGTAAGCAGTCTCGTTCGAAGTATGGAGCGAAAAAAGCCAAGAAAGCTTAATTTCTTGGAGGTTTCGCATATCAATGGATGTGCGAAAAGTAAGTGATTACTCCGGCGTTTGTGCTAGTTGAGTAGTCGAGGGAATTTTCCCAACTGAAAATATAAGGAGTTGTTATGCCACGTCGTAGAGAAGTACCGAAACGCGAAATTCTTCCGGACCCAAAATTTGGAAATGTTGAAGTCGCTAAATTTATGAACGTTCTGATGTTAGATGGTAAAAAATCTGTCGCTGAACGTATTGTGTATGGCGCATTTGCACACATTGAAAAAAAAGCGAACAAACCACCGCTGGATATCTTTTCTGTTGCCATGGGCAACGTTAAGCCAATGGTTGAAGTAAAAAGTCGTCGCGTTGGTGGTGCAAATTATCAGGTTCCTGTAGAAGTTCGTCCATCCCGTCGCTTGGCTTTGGCTATGCGTTGGTTAAGGGAAGCCGCAAAAAAGCGTAGTGAAAAATCAATGGCTCAGCGCTTAGGAAATGAATTACTTGAGGCAGCAGAGGGACGTGGCGGTGCTATGAAAAAGCGTGACGAAGTTCACCGCATGGCAGAGGCTAATAAAGCATTCTCACACTTCCGTTTTTAATATTAAATACATTTAGAGGATACAGTGGCACGAAAGACCCCCATCGAGCGTTATCGGAATATTGGAATTTCAGCACATATTGATGCTGGTAAAACCACGACAACTGAACGGATCCTGTTTTACACAGGCGTTAATCATAAAATTGGTGAAGTTCATGACGGCGCAGCCACAATGGACTGGATGGAGCAGGAGCAGGAGCGTGGTATCACGATTACTTCTGCTGCTACAACAGCATTCTGGAAAGGTATGGCTGGAAATTATCAAGAGCATCGAATCAATATTATTGACACCCCAGGCCACGTAGATTTTACGATTGAAGTAGAGCGTTCCATGCGTGTGTTGGATGGCGCTTGTATGGTTTATTGTGCAGTGGGTGGAGTTCAGCCGCAGTCCGAAACAGTTTGGCGCCAAGCGACAAAGTACCGAGTTCCACGTTTGGCATTTGTCAACAAAATGGATCGTACAGGCGCAAACTTTTTTAAAGTTTATGATCAGATGCGTGCTCGCTTAAAAGCAAATCCAGTGCCTATTCAAATCCCAATTGGTGCTGAAGAAAACTTCAAAGGTGTTGTTGACCTGATTAAGATGAAGGCCATACTTTGGGATGAAGAGTCACAAGGGATTAAATTTACTTACGAAGAAATTCCTGCTGAGTTACTTGAATTAGCAAATGAGTGGCGTGAAAAAATGGTAGAAGCGGCCGCTGAGTCCTCAGAAGAGCTGATGGATAAGTATTTAAGTGGTGAGACTTTATCTGAAGAAGAAATTAAGTTAGCACTTCGTAACAGAACTATCGCAAGTGAAATCGTGCCAATGATGTGTGGCACTGCATTTAAAAATAAAGGTGTTCAAGCCATGCTTGACGCCGTCATTGATTACATGCCATCACCTGTAGATATTCCACCAGTGACTGGTGAATTGGAAAATGGTGAGCAAAGTGTTCGCCAAGCATCCGATGAAGAGAAGTTTTCTGCTTTGGCATTTAAGATTATGACCGACCCCTTCGTAGGTCAGCTCATCTTCTTCCGTGTGTATTCTGGCGTTATTAATTCTGGCGACACGATTTATAACCCGATTAAGGGTAAAAAAGAGCGTATTGGTCGTTTATTACAAATGCACGCTAATCAACGCGAAGAAATCAAAGAAGTTCGCGCTGGAGATATCGCAGCTGCTGTTGGTTTGAAAGATGCGACTACTGGCGAGACTTTATGTGATCCATCAGCAATTATTATTCTTGAAAGAATGATATTCCCTGAGCCGGTAATTTCTCAAGCGGTTGAACCAAAGACCAAAGTAGACCAAGAAAAAATGGGTATTGCTTTAAATCGTTTAGCGCAAGAAGATCCGTCATTCCGCGTTAAAACAGATGAAGAGTCTGGTCAAACGATTATTTCTGGAATGGGTGAGTTACACCTTGAAATCTTGGTTGACCGTATGAAGCGTGAATTTGGTGTAGAAGCAACGGTAGGTAAACCACAAGTGGCCTACCGCGAAACTATCCGTAAGGTATGCGAAGAAATCGAAGGTAAATTTGTAAAACAGTCTGGTGGACGTGGACAGTACGGACACGTGGTTCTGAAACTAGAGCCGCAAGAGCCGGGCAAGGGATATGAGTTTGTAGACGCGATTAAAGGTGGAGTAGTACCTCGCGAATACATTCCTGCTGTGGATAAAGGTATTCAAGAAACATTAAATAATGGCGTGCTTGCTGGATATCCTGTGGTTGATATCAAAGCCACTCTATTCTTTGGGTCCTACCATGACGTTGACTCCAATGAAAACGCCTTTAAGATGGCGGGTTCAATGGCTTTCAAAGAAGGTATGCGCCGTGCCAGTCCTGTTCTCTTAGAGCCAATGATGGCTGTCGAAGTAGAAACTCCTGAAGACTTTATGGGTAACGTGATGGGGGACTTATCATCACGCCGTGGAATGCTTCAGGGCATGGATGACATTGCCGGTGGTGGTGGCAAGATTGTTCGCGCGGAAGTTCCTTTAGCAGAGATGTTTGGATACTCAACATCCTTACGTTCACTGACACAAGGACGAGCAACTTATACGATGGAATTTAAGCATTATGCCGAGGCTCCAAAGAATGTGGCTGAAGCAATCATGGCAGCAAAAGCGAAATAATTTATCACTTTAATATATCTAACTGAGTAGAGGCTAAAAATGGCAAAAGAGAAGTTTGAGCGGACGAAGCCGCACGTCAACGTAGGGACGATCGGTCACGTTGACCATGGAAAAACGACATTAACTGCTGCGATAACGACCGTGTTGTCAAAAGCGTTTGGTGG
>CAIPQU010000057.1 GCA_903867305.1 uncultured beta proteobacterium | reverse complement strand
ATAAATCTGATATCGTTCTTCAAGGCTTTGGTGTTTATAGTTCATGGCTACTTTGACTTGGAGGTCGAGAAGCTAAGATACTAAATCATCCTTAGCCTCCTTTCATTTTTCAAAGTTGCACTTCGTATTAGAATTCACCAACTCTTATAGCATTTTAAAAGATTTTATATATTGTGATGGGTCGGAACCAAGCTCTATGCGCTGAATGTGGTAATCCACGTCAATTAATACTCAATGAGTGCCCTTTTTGTGGAGCAAAAGAAACACTCCATACACTCCAATCACAAAAATCCAACTATGTGATTAATCTTGAATTCAATATGCCTACCGTAGATAGTGCGATGGACCGATTGCAAGAACATTTAGACATTATCAAGGGCAAGGATATTCGAACGATTAAAGTGATTCACGGACATGGCTCATCTGGAACTGGTGGAAAGATTCGTCAAGCTTTTCGACAAGCCATGGATTATGGTTTGTGGGGCGAGGCTATTATTGAAGTCTATTACGGCGAAGTTTTATTACCCTATCATCATGAGTACAAAAACTTGCTAGAAAGATACCCATCAATCAAACACGTCATCACGAAAGATATGCAAGGAAATCCGGGTATTACTTTACTGATTCTAGATAAAAACTATTAAATCTTGACAACAATTCTGCCAGTAATCTTACCTTGCATTAACAAATCAGCGTACTCTGGAGCCTGTTCTAACGTAATTTCTTGAATCATTTTTTCAAGGAGTTGCTGATCTAAGTCTGAACTTAATCGTTGCCAAGCCTCTTGGCGCTTTGAAAGCGGAGCCATGACGGAGTCAACTCCAAGAAGATGAACGCCGCGTAATATAAAAGGCATCACAGTTAAAGACAAGTCAGCACCTTGGGCTAAACCACATGCAGCGACTGATCCACCATATTGCATTTGAGCGCAAAGATTCGCTAAGGTTGAGGATCCAGCAGTATCAACTGCACCTGCCCAACGCTCTTTTTGCAGTGGTTTACCGGGCGACGAAAATTCTAGGCGATCAATTACGCGACTCGCACCAAGTGACTTTAAATAAGATTCTTCACTGAGTTTTCCCGTGACTGCCACAACACTAAATCCCAGACGCGCCAAGATAGCAATTGCAATACTTCCTACCCCTCCGGTAGCACCCGTCACAACAACTTCACCATGGGCAGGTTTTAATCCTGCTTTTTCTAGAGCCATCACACACAACATCGCCGTATATCCGGCCGTACCTATCCCCATGGCTTGACGGGTTGTAAAGTTCGATGGTAGTTTAACGAGCCAGTCACCTTTTAAATGAGCGCGTTGAGCTAAACAACCTAAGTGTGTTTCACCAACACCCCAACCATTATGAACAAATAAATTACCAGGTTTCCAGTCAGGATGAGAAGATTGAAGAACTTTTCCAGCGCCATCAATGCCAGCAATCATCGGCCATAAACGTACTACTGGTCCTTTATTCGTAATGGCAAGACCGTCTTTAAAATTTAAGGTCGAGTATTCGATTTCAGCCTGGATGTCGGTCGTTAATAAGCTTGCTTCATCGAACTGACTGACTTGAGCTGAAAATTGCGGTTCTTTATTGAGTACTAAAGCTTTAAACATCATCACTTTCCTTTAACAGGTGATTCATAATTAAGATGGATCTATAAAAGTCACGATCAATCAACATATTGCAAGACACCACTCTCATCACCTTGATCCGAGAGCATGCGTAAATACCCACTTGCTTGAACAAAAAATTCTTCGATTTGCTGATGCGTTTTCACTGGGGCAATGATGCGATGATCTGATAATCGTTGTCGCCATAATCGAGAACCACCAAGACCATGGGCTAAACCGAGTACATGGCGCGTGATGGCTGCCAAATAAAAGTCCTTCGAAGGGACCTGATGAGTTTGCTCTAACCATGATTGTGAGTATCGTATGACGCCCTTTTGTATATCTAACCATGTTTGTTCATTTAAAAAATAACCGAATTCTTGACCCTGTGAACTGATCATACGATCCCAAGCTAAAAGCATTGCGGGGGTATGGTACGCAGCGCGACCAACCATAAATCCATCGAAATCATCCCATTGATTACTAATCGATTGATTGTCATCTAACCCACCATTGAGTAAAACCTTTACGTTCGGGAAGTGTTTTTGCAAATCCACTCTCAATCGTTTTGCCATGTCATATCGCAATGGAGGAATCGTTCGATTTTCTTTAGGAGATAAACCCTTTAAGACAGCATTGCGAGCATGAATAGTGACTTGGGAAGCTCCAGCCTGAGCAACACTACACATAAAATCTAAGGTGAATTGATAGTCAGCATTTATTTCTGGATTCATGTCATTCAGGCCTAAACGATGCTTCACAGAAATGGGGATTGATACCGTATTCTTCATCGCTTTGACACACTCTGCAACCAACGTTGGTTCTGCCATCAAACACGCTCCGAAAGAACCTTTTTGAACACGCTCTGAAGGACATCCACAATTGAGATCAATCTGATCATAACCCCACTCTTGTCCTTTTTTTGCAGCCTTGGCTAGATCTTCTGGCTCACTACCACCAAGTTGTAAAACCACATAATGTTGATCTTTATCAAAATCTAAATGACGATGTGCGTCCCCATAAATAATGGCACCCGTATTGATCATTTCGGAGTATAAATGCGCCTTTTTTGTCAAGATTCGATGGAAAGATCGACAGTGTCGATCCGTTAAATCCATCATTGGTGCAACCGCTAAAATTTTGTCCACATTTTCCATTTAGCTCAATTTTAGCGTTGATTCAAGGACAAAGAGTTTTTTAATTGATGAAACGCTCATGAAGCAAAACTGAATTTCTAACAATCAATATGTGGGACTGGATTTTTTCTTTGAACGATCAGATATGGACTTCTCAGATCAAAAAAAAGGTGCACTTATTAAAGTGCACCTGATGTATTTCAATCATCAATTTAAGCAATCACAGGATTATCAGCACTCTGTCCTATCGCTGCATTAACACGCGGCATGACTTCTTTTGCCATCAGTTCCATCGAACGCTTAGCAAGCGTTGGATCCATCCAATCATGACAGGCATATAACAAGTTTCCGAAGTCACCAACCTCTTCTCTGAACTTTAATAATTGATCAACAACAGAATCAACAGTTCCCGCAAGCACTAATCGATTCGTTACAAACTCTGGGGTTACATCAGCATCTGGCATATTGGGGTCAACTTTAAATAAATTACTTCGCCCACCATTCACTAGTTTGCGACTGAGTGATTTGAAATAAGCGTAATAAGGACCATTCTCACCAAGGCCATAACTTTTTGCCGTAGCAGCATCATCAGCAACAAAAATACTTTTTGCTACACGCCATTCGCTCGGATGTGGAACTTCATTCACAGCCTCACGCCCTTCAGCATATTTGGGCCAATGCGTCTTTACCCACTCTGGCATCAAGAAATTCGCTGAAATCGGCTGCCAACCACGCTTCGCCATTTCTGTGACACCTTTTGAAAAAGGAGCTACGGCAGTACCTACGATCAATGGATGAGGTTTCTGGTAGGGCTTCATAATATAACCCTGACCAATTTCTGCAATCATCGTATTTTGTGTAGAAATCTTCCAATATTCGCCCTCAATATTGTAAGGCGCTTCACCTTCCCAAATTTTAAGAATAGTATTAATACTTTCTACAAACATTGCATTTCGATCATTTTTGAGATTTCCAAAAACTTCGGCATCAGACATCAATCCACCTGGGCTAATGCCCATAATGAAACGTCCTTCTAGCATGTGATCTAACATTGCCGCTTGTGCAGCAACTGCAGCTGGGTGAGAATTGGGTAAATTAATCGTACCAGTACCTAACTTAATTCGTTTGGTGTGATACACCAGGCTTGATAAAAACATCATCGAGTTGGTAATCGTCTCCGCCGCATCGGTGACATGTTCACCGACATAGGCTTCACTAAACCCTAATTGATCAGCTAAGATGACTGCCTCACGATCCTCATTAAAAGTATCCGTTAAATTTCTGCCTGGTGGATGAATTGGCATCATAAATGTACTGAGTTTCATAGCAAGTCCCGTTGATATTCGTAACAAATAGTTAAAGATATGTAATTATAAACAAAAGTAATCAGTTGATCATTTATAAGTCTCAAAATAGACACTCTCAATAAGTAAAAACCCTAAATAATCGTATAAAAAGCAAAGTTCAAATGATCAAAATAAGCAAAGTAGTTAAATTTATTCTAATTGAAATCAATCATTTAATCTTTTTCAATCAGGATAGGAACCATCGTTTTAGCGCCTGCTAAATACGTGATGATCGTATGTTCAATAATGGTGTCAATATCGATTTCAAGTGGCATGTTAAAAATCCACTTTCTTTGACCTAGATAAAAGATTCTTGAATTGATACCCCACGCCAATTCAACCTCACTCATTTTGATGGGAATTTCTTCTGGTGAAGGTAGCCCGAGCTCTGCTCGGATTTCAATCGCAATAGGCTCTAAGATACGACTTTTTAAAAACTTTAAATAACGAGTATTAATGTCCTCACCCTTCAGGCCCGAAAACATAAAAATACGGACCCAATCATAAGTCAGAGAGACTCGAGAGTAATCCTTATATAAGCGAATTAAACGATCTTGTAAAGAAACACTGCGGTCAGCAATAATCGTTTCCCAATAAGGATTCCATCTTCCTACATAAACCTCTTGATAAACTCGCTCGATCAATGCCGCCTTGTTCGGAAAATACCGAAAGATCAGGGATTGGGTAACCCCAAGCCGACGGGCAAGTTCACGAGTATCTCCATCAAAACCCACCTCAGCGAAAAACGAAACCGCTGCAGCCGCAATCTCGCGATCACGATCCTCACGCTTTAAGCGCTTGCGAGGCTGGACTTCAGGTTTTGAAAGTGATAGTTGATCAGTCATTGATGATTATTTACTCCTTAAAACATATTCTAACTGATCATATATTCATTTATAAACACTTGTTTTATAGTGATTTACCCTTGAATAGGCTCAATTTTCTTTGTAACTGCAGATCGCATGATCGCCTCTAAAGCACCAACATTGGCAAGCATTTCTGCATGAGAAACAGGATATGGAGCTATCTTACGCACCCCTTTGGCAAAAGCCTCTAGGTTATTTCTCACCGTTGGAGCCGGAGGCATAAAATGAGTTTTTCTTTCCTGATCGCGCAATTGGGTAGTGACATTCCAGCCTGTAGGATTCTCTGGATGAGTATTGTCACGAATTTCCATCCAGCCTTTCGATCCGTAAACACAAAAACGACCTTCAAATGGTGTCGCTAGAATTGCACTAATCAAAGCATTCTGACCGCTCGGAAATGCCAACATAATACCTAATGTGTCGCCATTTTCGAAGTTACTCCCTAAAGTAGCAAGCCTTGCCCATACAGATTCTGCTGGGCCTAAGATTGCAATTGCCAAATCCACCAAATGTATCCCGGTGCCCGTCAAAGGTCCGCAGGGGGCATATTTATTGGATAAGCGCCAATTATCAGGTGGTAACGCAAAAAATTTATCTTGGGAGAAGTTGGCCTCAATTTGCAAAATTGCCCCTAAAGTACCTTTTGCAATTTCTTCTCGCATGGCAATAACAGCTGGCTCAAATCTACGCTCATGACCAATTCCCAATTGCACGCCCGCCGCATTACAAGCAGCAATCGCAGCCTTAGCATCATCATAAGTTAAACACAATGGTTTTTCACAAAAGACATGCTTACCCGCCTTTGCCGCTGACTGAATTTGCTGAGCATGAAATTGATGAGGTGTACACAAAATAATGGCCTCAACATCTGGATTGGCAATAGCATCATCAAAATGATGCGCAAATTGAAAATGAAGCTGCTTTGAACCATTTTTAGCAGCTTCAATGACTTTAAGATCATTTTCCACAACCATGACGACATCTAACAATGCGCTCGATTCAAGAGTAGCGGTAATAATTTTGCCCCACCAACCATAGCCAATGACGGCAACCTTTACAGGAGTTGACATAAATATTCCTATTGTTTAATTAATGACTAGTCATGAACTTAGAAACTAAGGACGTAAACTCAGGTGCACACTCAAGGTTAGCGATGTGCGCTCCAGGTAACTCTGCATATTCGCTGTTTTGAATCACCGTTCGAAGATCACTAATGTCCGCTGCTGGTGCCCCGCCATCAAATTGACCGCCAATGAGCAGTACCGGGCAACTCACCTTACCCACATAAGGTCTTACGTCGTAATCTTTCACGGCATGTCCACAAGCCATATATCCATCAGCTTCGTTGGCTCCAATCATTTCACGCAAAGAACGGTCGATCTCAGGATGACTTTTTCGAAAACCCTCGGTCAACCAACGGTCAGCAGTACCATCCACAATTCCAGCGATACCATTCGCTTTAACAGTCGCAATTCTTGCTTCCCACATTGCAAATGACTCAGGGGTTTGATAAGCCCTAAAACAAGCTGAAGCCAATGCCTTGACCCTCTGTGGATAATGCGCAGCAAAATAGAGCCCCAACATGGCTCCTAGAGATAAACCTACCCAATAGACGGATTGGATATTGAGAGAGTCCAAAAGCTCATTTACATCGTCAGATAAATCTTGTGAAGTGGCAAAGTTTCCGACCGAAGGTGTTCCTCCATGACCGCGGTAGTTATATCTAAGGACCTGAAAATGCTTTTTCCATTCGGTGATCTGAGGATCCCACATGGAATAGTTCGCCCCCAAAGAATTGGCTACCAATAACACTGGAGCTCCTAATTTACCTTCTAAAACATATGCTGTATTCGTCATTACTGTCTCACTTTATGAAATAATTTACCTAATCGATCAGAACTTTTAATAAAGATCGTCCGATCACTTTAATATACGTTTTTGAATTTGACAAGTCTTGATAGTGTTACGAAATAAAAAAATATTAAGAATGGGGTTTACCCTAAATAAAGATGTATATAATATTAAATACTTAAAATTCAATTATTTAATAGTTATATTTAAAGTAAATTCGATAAAATTATGGGATTGACAACTAATGATCAAGCGATTACTATCTTAAGAATAATGGAAACCTATCATGACTAATCTCCCTAGTTCTAACGATACCCCTGAACAGACCCCAGAATTTGATCTACGTGATTTTCGAAATGCTTTAGGGCATTTTGGGACTGGCGTTACAGTTATCACCACCGTGGATGAAAATAATCAATACTTCGGGGTGACTGTGAGTTCTTTTAACTCGGTGTCCTTAAATCCACCTCTCGTACTATGGTCTCAGGTTAGAGGCGCTCCAAGCCATCAAGCTTTCTTAAAGTCTGATTACTTCATCGTTAACATCCTGTCGGAAGACCAAAAAGATATCTCAAATACCTTCTCGCGTCCTAGTGAAGATAAATTCAAAGACATAGCCCACCATCTAAGCCCTCAAGGAATTCCTATTTTGGATGGAACCTTGGGACACTTCATCTGCAAAAGAGAACGTGATATCGATGGTGGTGATCACGTCATTTTTATCGGCCGTGTCGCAAGTTACTCGTACAATACTTCTGAGCATACGGCTCCACTCTTCTTTTGGAAGGGTAAATACCATTCTGCAACTGACCACACCTCATAAATTTTCAAAAAGGAATTACGATGTCAAACGTCACTCTTGATCAAGCGCTTCTGATTGCACAAACGGCCCTAAAAAAAGGTCGTGAAATGAAATTTCATCCTTTAACTGTGGTAGTTCTCGATGCTGGCGGGCATATGAAAGCCCTCCTGCGTGAAGATCATTGCAGTATTTTGCGTGAAGATATTGCCCGTGGCAAAGCATGGGGAGTTTTAGGTATGGGTTTTGGTAGTCGTGAATTGGCTCGCCGTGCAGATAAAGTACCAGGCTTCTTTACATCTCTAAACGTCATGTCTGAAGGAAAAATAGTTCCCGTCGCTGGCGGAGTTCTTATTCGTGACGCAAATAATCACATTATTGGTTCTGTTGGTGTGACTGGAGATACCTCAGATAACGACGAAATCTGTGCAGTAGCTGGTATCCAAGCAACTGGACTTATCCCAGATACTGGCGATAAGTGACAGTTTTCTTAGAAAAATTACTAATTGATTTGAGCTAAACGTTCTACAGTTAAAGGTAGATGTCTAGCTCGAAGTCCTAATGCTTGTACTAATGCGTTTCCTATAGCCGCAGCAGTGGGTCCGGCAGCAGCTTCACCCCCACCTAAACTTGGAGCATTAGGATGGTCCAAGAGTTTGACCTGAACTTTGGGAACTTCATCAAAATTCAATATTGGGTAGCTATCCCAATTGACAGAAATGACACCTTCTTTATTCCAGTGAACCATTTCTTTTAAAGTCCAACTGATCGACTGAATAATCCCACCCTCTATCTGGTTGATTAAACCATCAGGATTAATGACTTGACCAGCGTCACAAACTGCCCACACTTGATCAATGTAAATTTTTTCCTCAGCGCGGAGTTGTACCATGACACCACAATAGGCGCCTGTATTTTTATAACGAGCAAATCCCATTCCCATTCCACTACCCTCTGGAAGAGAAGCTCTCGTCGACCAATTAGCCATTTTGGCTAATTCATCCAATAATTGAATCGAACGAAGATCATTGAGATGTTGCTTTCTAAAGTCAAGACTATCCACTCCAAGCTCAATGGCAATTTCATCCATGAAGGATTCCATCGCAAATATATTGAGATAAGCACCCAGACCTCTAAGAGCAGATGTTCTTAATGGCGCTTGCGGAATCATATGATGCCTAACTTGTTGATAAGCAACCTCATACAAAGTGATGGAGTTACGCAATCCCCCCCCCTGTGGCAATGGATTATCCTTGGTTACATCGATCGGATGCGGTGGATCAATCATCCAAGCACCTAAAAGATTGAGCTTTCCAGACCAACCTGGACGATGAATATGAGTAGGAGACCAAACTTCAGTATGCCAATTGACAATCGCACCTTTCTCATCAACACCCGCCTGGAACTCAACAACTCCAGGTGCTCCATAGGGCGAAGCCGTTAACTCTTCTTCGCGACTCCATTGAATACGGATCGGTAATTTAGTCATCTTTGCTATGAAAGCGGCATCAAAAGCCACATCATCAGCACTATTATGTCCATAACATCCAGCACCGTGAAGGTGGATCACTTTGACGGTATTTGGATCTTGACGTAATCCTACAGCAATTTGATTTTTGAGAAGATGTGATCCTTGTGTATGTGACCACACAGTCAGCACACCATCTTTTTCTTCGGCAAGAGCACATGCAGGTCCAATCGATGCATGCGCAATAAATGGGCGTGAATATCTTGCCTTAAAGGTTTTCACGGCCGATTTTGCAATCCCATTTTCATAAGCAATTTCATCGCCAAATTTCAAGCCAGTAATCATCGATTCAGTTTCAGACTGCTCTTGAACATACTCTGGTGTTTGCCATGTTACAAATGCCATCGCTTTTTCTTGCGCAATAACGAGTAAAGCTTCATTCAGACCAACAATCGCTAAAAAGCTCCCACTGTGAACAACCTGTTCAACGCCAGGTAATTGCTGAATTTTTTTTACATCCACCGAAACAATGGTGGACTGAACATGCGATGCACGAATCATTCTGGCATGATGCATATTCGCCAAACTAAAGTCATGAATAAAAGCAGCGCCTGATAGCTTCGTCTGTAAATCTTCTCTTCGCACGTTGTGACCAACCCACTTTTGTTGTGCTTGTTTTTTTGTTGCAAGAATTGATTCACTAACGTCAATATCAACATCTAAATTGATCATTGGAGCCAACTGACCATAACTGATGTGTTGGGTTGACTGAGTGCTCTTAAAAATACCTTGGTCAATAGAGATCGTCTCCATAGGCACATTGAATTGCTTAGCCACCAACTCAAGGCATAAAGTTCTGGCAAAACCTAAGGCGACCTTTAGAGCAGTACCACCATTTTCAATCGACAAACTACCTGCGGTATACCATTCATCGGGTGAGTCATGTGTATCACCTGCGATCCAATGAATTTGGTGAAGATCAATACCAAGCTCATCCGCTGCGATTTGCTGAAGCGCAGTCTGAATACCTTGACCTAATTCAACCTTACCTGAACATACCGTGATTTTAGGTAAATGAGAAAAGTTGAACCATTGGGATAATTTAGGATTAGAAACAATATTGGGAGGGAGTGTGATTTGAGTCATGCTACCTTCTTTTCATTTAATTTTTCGATGACCATATCAATCGCTCTTAAAATACGTACATGTGTACCACAGCGACATAAATGCCGATTCAGAGCTTCCATCAGCTCCTCTTTGCTAGGTTGAGTTTTCTTTTTCAGTAACGCTGTGACACTCATCAAAATACCATTGATACAATAGCCACATTGAGCTGCCTGTTCTTGAATAAAAGCATGTTGTACCATTTGCCCAATCGAGTCTTTTGCTAAGCCCTCTGGTGTTAAAACTTCTTTATTGGCCACCGCCCATAGTTGTATATCGCAGGACTGAACAGCTTGTCCATCAACGATCACTGTACACGCACCACAATTTCCAGCGCCACAGCCAAAGCGTGTTCCCTTGTGATCTAAATCGTTACGAATGACATAGAGTAAAGGAGTATTTTCTGGGGCATGGACAGTTTGATCCTGCCCATTTAGTCGAATTTGAGTTGTATTCATAAATTAATTATTGACAATTTGTTTTAATAAACCAAGCTGGTACTGATGTCCCATCAACATCACCAAGACCAGCGGCTGAAGTTTTATCCAACTCTTTTAATGCCGCAATAGTCACCGGCAAATCCCAACCACCCTCTTGCGCTTCTTCAATCATGGTACGTAAATCTTTTCGAATGTTATCTAAAGTAAAAGCAGCAGCAGGTTGTGGCTCTCCTTTGAGTGTCGAAATAAGGGCTGGAGTTCTTCCCTTCATCATATTTGGCGCACCAGAAGTATCCGACAAAATATCAATGAGACGCTCTGGAGAAATCTTTAACTTTGCTGACAAAGACAATGCTTCACTAAAAGATTGCCAAAATACCAATAAAGGTAAATTAACAGTTAGTTTTAACATTGCACCAGAACCGCTTGGTCCAACATGTTCGACACGGCGACAGAGTTGCTCCAATATCGGACGTGCCCTTGCAACGTCAACATCTTCGCCGCCGACTAAACCGAGTAGCTTTCCATCTCTAGCTGGCCCAACAGTTCCGCCAACAGGACAATCAACAATACTCGCGCCACGCGATTGAATCTCTTTGGCTAAGGCAACCGATGTTTTAGGGCGTACAGTACTCATCTCGATAATCAATTTGTTCTGAATATTCGCAGATAACACACCGTCAACACCTCGATAACAGGCATCGATGGCATTAGCATCGGTCAATATTGAAATCACCACCTCAGAATGATTAACTAATTCAGCAGGATTTTTGGCAACTTTTGCACCTTTTTGTGCCAGGGGAATTGTCTTTTCAATCGAACGATTCCAAATGGTAAGCTCATGACCACAAGCCATCAATCGTTCAACAATGGCCCCACCCATTTTTCCAGTTCCTAATAAACCGATTTTCATAACAATCTCCTGTAAATGATTTAATTTTGAAGCTATTATAAATACGCCAATGAAAAAAATTCATGTAATGATCAAATAATCAATAAAAATTTAAAGATATCCTTATAGGATCTGCTGATGGATGAATTCACTGATCGATTACTTTTTTAATATTCATAACTTTTAACTACTCAACTAAGTAATAACCCTTATGTTTTATATAGTCAGATTCCTTTAATCTCACAGGAGCTGTCATTTATTTTTATTAGTTTGTTAAAAAGTAAGCTAAAAATTGCTTATTGATCAACTAATCATTTAATATGTGGCAAGTTCAAAAATATACCAGGGAGAAAAAATGACTTTCGATCGCCGTTCTTTTATTCAGGGATCTGCTGCTGCAGGTCTTGGACTTGCCATTCCAAGTGTCTTTGCTCAAAGTAACGAGCCAGTTCGTTTAGGTTTACTCACTGTTAAAACAGGTCCACTAGCTTCAGGTGGAATCGATATGGAACTGGGATTAAAACAATGGCTTGCAGAAAATGGCAATATGTTAGGTGGTCGCAAAGTTGAACTCACTGTAGCAGATACCGGTGGTGTTCCAGCAAATACCAAAACAAAAATTTCAGAACTGAATGAACGCAATAAAGTACATGTGATTATGGGCCCCTTAGCTGCCTTCGAGGCTCTCGCCGTGGATGACTATATTCGTGACCAGAAAATCCCAACATTGTCCGTCGCTGCTGCTGAAGATATGACACAACGCAAATCAAATCCATGGTTTGTTCGTGCAACTTCTACATCTTCCCAAAGTGCTCATCCAATGGCCGATTATTGCGCTAACGTGAAGAAATATAAGCGTATGGTCATTGCTGCGGATGATATTGCTTATGGTCATGAAATGGCAGCGGGTTTTCAAAGAGTATTTGAGGAAAATGGTGGCAAAATTGTTCAACGTTTATTTTCACCCCTGACTGTTCCTGATTATGGAAGCTATTTAGCGCAATTAAAAACCAATGCGGATGCTATCTTCTTATGTTTTGCTGGCTCAAACGGCTTCCGCTTTATTCGTCAAATGAACGAATACGGCCTCAAAGGAAAGATTGCCATCGTTGGTGGTATGACTGCCCTCGATGAAGCTGTTCTGAAAAACATGGGTGATGAGGCGCTTGGTATCGAAACAGCATGTTGGTATTCCGCAGAACTAAACAATCCTATAAATAACAAATTTGCTCCGGCATTCCGTAAAGCTCAAGGTTACGATCCAGGCTTTTATGCTGCAGCAACTTACGTCAATGCGGCAGTGCTTGACGTTGCAATTAAATCGATCAATGGCAATGCAGCTAATAAAGATGCATTAATGGCAGCGTTGAAAAAAACTAATGTACCAACGGCTAGAGGTCCAGTAACTTTTGATAGTTATGGCAATATCGTCGGTGACGTTTATATCAGAAGAGTTGAAAGAAAAGAAGGCAGACTAGTCAATGTGGTGACAAGGACCTACACTAACGTCAGCCAATTCTGGAAATATGATCCTAAGGCATTCTTAGCTAATCCTGTGTATTCAAAAGACTTTCCACCAGCAAAGAATTTAGAATCATAACCCTTTAAAGAAAAGTTATTTTATGCAATTTTGGGTAATTCAAACCCTGAATAGTCTCGCACTCGGGGGATTGCTCTTTATGCTGTCCTCCGGTTTTGCACTGATTTTTGGATTGATGCGGATTGCCAATTTGACACATGGCTCCTTGTTCATGATTGGCGCCTACATTGCAGCAACAGTTTTAAAGGCGGGTTATAGCTTAGTTGTTGCAGCAATCGTGGCGATGATTGTGGTAGGAATCATGGGAGGTCTGATTGAGCGGTTTATTTTGCGAGCTTTATCTGGTAACTCACAGGGACAAGTTCTTGCAACATTAGGCTTATCTTTTATTGCTGCCGATGGATGTCTGATGATTTGGGGCGGTGATCCTATTCCCATCAACGCACCAGAAATGCTACGCGCTCCTCTAGAAATGTTAGGTTTTAGTTTTCCAACCTATCGTTTAGTCGTTTTAGGTATCTCGATCATCATTGGTCTTTTACTTTACCTGCTGATGGAGAGAACCCGTTTAGGAGCCATGATCAGGGCTGGTGTGGATGATATGCAAATGGCTCGTGCCGTAGGTATTCCAGCATCTCTACTCTTTACCATTGTGTTTAGTCTTGGTGCATTACTCGCTGGTTTAGGTGGTACCGTTGGAGGCCCCATGCTCAACGCCTATCCTGGACTTGATGGTGATATGCTTCCTTTGGCACTCATTGTGGTGATATTAGGTGGTGTGGGTAGCCTGGTAGGTACCTTTGTTGCTAGCTTTATTATCGGCTTTATTTATACCTTCGGAATTGCTTTGGTTCCTGATTTGGCCTATGTAATTTTGTTCTTGCCAATGGTTCTAGTGATTGCCTTTCGTCCTTCAGGACTCTTTGGAACAATGCGCGCATGAACCTCAAACCTTATCTTTCTTATACGGTTTTAATGATCGTCTTAACGGTATTGCCTTTTTTCTTCGGGGAATATTATGTTAATTTGGGTAGCCAAATTATGATTGCCGCTGTATTTGCTGCAAGCTTAAATTTACTGGTTGGTTATGGTGGACTTACTTCATTAGGACACGCTACCTATCTTGGACTTGCTGCTTATACCTCCGCTTGGCTATATCAAAATTACGGCATGAGCCACGCCTGGTCTGCACCGATTGCGATCATTTTTACAACCCTGGTTGGGGCTATTTTTGGGTGGATTTCATTGCGCGCATCTGGGCTGAGCTTTTTAATGCTTACCTTGGCTCTTTCACAAATCATTTGGGGAATTGGATATCGGTGGGTCGCTTTAACGAATGGTGATAACGGTATTTCTGGGCTAACAAGACCGGCACCATTTGGATTTGATTTAGAAAATTCAAATAATTTTTATTGGTTTTGTTTAATCGTTACTTTTATCTCTCTCTTTTTTATTGCTAGAGTAGTTAATTCACCGTTTGGAGCAAGTTTGCGTGGAACTCGTGATCAAGAAAAACGAATGCGTGCTATTGGCTTTAATGTTTGGGGTATTCGTTGGGTAGCCTTTGTGATGGCAAGTTTTTTTGGAGCCATCTCAGGTCTGATGTATATCTATCTGAACAAATATATTCATCCTAGTGTGATTTCAATTACCTCTTCCGCTGAAGCTCTACTCTGTGTGATTGCCGGTGGCGCAGGAACTTTGGCTGGTCCTGTGATCGGTTCAATTCTGATTGTCCTTTTAAAGAACTATGTATCTGGATTTGTGGAACGCTGGAATATGCTACTGGGTTTCATTTTCGTATTTATTGTTATTTTTATGCCCTCAGGATTGGTTCCTGGATATTCACAAATCAAGAAACGCTGGTTTGGAGATAAATCATGAGCTATGTGTTGGAAGTTATCAATCTCAAGAAAAGCTTTGGTGGTATTGCTGTGACCCAAGATGTTTGTCTGCAAGTGGCTCCTGGAGAACGTCGTCTCATCATTGGCCCTAATGGCGCCGGTAAAACCACTCTATTTGCGCAAATCACGGGTGATTTAAAACCTGATTCAGGTTCTGTCAATATCTTCGGTAAAAATGTGATTGGACTTCCAGTTCATGCAAGAGCACATATGGGTATGAGCCGAACTTATCAAATCATCACCTTATTTGCACAAGATACCTTGGCACATAACGTCGTTCTGTCCTTATTAGGGATCAATCCTCGTAAGAGAAATATTTTCTCCCCTTTAAGAAGTAATGATGAACTATATGATCAAGCAATCGAATTACTCGATAGTGTGGGTTTAAAACATCAAGCTGGTCGTAAGGTTTCAGAAATTTCTTATGGGGAACAACGCCGTGTTGAAATCGCCCTAGCACTTGCTCAGAAACCTGAGCTACTATTATTAGATGAGCCTTTAGCAGGACTTTCTCAAGATGAGCGTGTGATGGTATCCGATCTAATTAATCATATTTCTAAAGAAGTTGCTATTGTCATGATTGAACACGATATGGAAATGGCTCTCGCCTTCGCCGAAAAAATTATGGTTTTACAATACGGCAAGGTGATTGTAGATGGTGATCGTGATGCGGTAGTGAATGATCCCAAAACACAGGAGGTCTATCTTGGCCACTGATGCTTTAGTTATCAAAGAGATAAACTCCTATTATGGGGATAGCCATGTTCTTCATGATGTATCCCTAACTCTCAAAAAGTCATCCCTACTCGCTTTACTCGGCAGAAATGGCGCTGGTAAAACAACCACCATGATGACGATTGCTGGACTTGTGATTGCTAAAACTGGGGAAATTGACTTGTTTGGCAAAAGTGTGGTCCGACAAAAACCAGAATATATTGCAAAGTCAGGTATTCGCTTGGTTCCGCAAGGACGACGAATTTTTCCTAGCTTGTCTGTGGAGGAAAATCTAAAAGTTGCCGCCCAAAGTCGTCCCATTCAGAATCCATGGAATATTGCTCGCGTGTATGACCTGTTCCCTCAGTTACGAGATCGTTTTAAACAGCGTGCAGGAACTCTCTCCGGTGGTGAGCAACAAATGCTAGCGATTGGCAGAGCTCTCATGGGCAATCCTGATGTGCTTCTTTTAGATGAACCCTCAGAGGGCTTAGCCCCATTAATCGTTGCTGAAGTTGCGCGCGGTATCAGAGAAATCAAAAGTGAAGGTTTATCGATCATTTTAGTTGAGCAAAATTTTCAACTAGCCATGACATTGGCTGATGATATTGCGGTGCTCAATACCGGACGTGTTGCTTATCAAGGTAGCGCCGAAGAAGTAAAAGCTAATCCGGAGCTTGCCACAAAACATTTAGGAGTTTTTTAATCCGACGTCACATGATGTACTTATACTGTTTTTTTCAATTCACATTTATTTAAGAGGCTACGATGTTCTATACCTGTTCTGCATTTTGTTCTGACGCATCTCATAACCACTCCACCTATGAGTCACCTGTAAATCTCGCAGGTAAAGCCATCGCTAAAGCGGGTAAAAAAGGTTCTGCTGTTGCCGCCAAAAAAACTTCAGCGAAGAAACTGACGAGTCCTACTCAACGTGTTGTTAAAAACCGTAAAGGTCAACATGTAGTAGTGGATATTCATTGCCATTATCTCAATCCAGAAGTGAATGCTAAAACGGCCCATCTCAATGCCCCATCGTATGATCCAACTGTCATTTATGCAACCGAGATCACTAATGAAACCAATAAACTGCAAATGCAAACTCGTGCGCCCAAACTCATGGGTGTGGATGAGCGTTTAAAAGATATGGACAAAATGGGTGTAGATATTCAGGCTGTAGCTCCAGCACCCTATCATTATTTTTATTTCACTGAGGCTGAACTTGGTGCTAGCTTAGCCCGCGAAGTAAATGATGGTATCGCTAATGTGGTGGCCGGTAATCCTGACCGATTTGTTGGTATGGGATCTGTACCTTTACAAAATGCCGATATGGCTGTCAAAGAACTTGAATACTGCGTGAAAACACTGGGTCTTAAAGGTGTCGAAATCTGTACCAATGTGAATGGCAAAAACCTAACAGATCCAAGTCTTGGTTTAGAGAAGTTCTTCGCTAAAGCAAATGAACTAGGTTGTGTGATTTTTATGCACCCACTAGGATTTACTCAGGGTGAGCGTTTAACTAACCACTACTTTAACAATGTAATTGGTAATCCACTCGAAACCACGATTGCTGTAAGCCACTTAATTTTTGACGGTATTGCCGCTCGCTATCCAAAAATTAAATTTATCTGTGCTCACGGCGGCGGTTTTCTGGCGCATTACTGGGCTCGTATGGACCACGCATGGGGCGCTCGTAAAGATTGTCGTACTGTGATTAAAAAGAAACCCTCTTCTTATCTTGAAAAGTTTTATTTCGATACGATTACCCATGACTCTGAAATGCTCGGTAATCTGATTCGTCGCTTTGGTGCTGATCACGTGCTTCTAGGTACTGACTACCCCTACGATATGGCAGATGATCATCCGCTGCAAACAATTCGTGGAGTCAAGCGCTTATCCGTTGCTGATCGTCAATTAATTGAAGGTGGTAATGCGATCAAAATGATGAAGATCAAACTCTAATTCATACTTCACTTGAAAAAAAAGGATTCGTAAGAATCCTTTTTTTATGGCTCTTTTATATCTTTTATTTCTCAATATTATTAGATACCGGATAATCTCTTGCATACACTGGATTTGCTAAGAATTCAGAACTTTTATATTTCCAGAACTGCGTTACGCCAGGATAGGTTTTAATAATCGTATTCGTTAATTGACCTTTTACTCTTTCCACTTTACGGATATAGATATCCATAATAGGATTACCTAGGGCATCTAGAGTTATTTTACCCCGTGGATCATTATTGACTTGAACGCTTCGTAAAGCCTTCATAAATGATTTTTTATCTTCAATATTGGATTGATTATCTTTGAGAGCCTGCTCTAGCATTAGCATTGCGCCATAAGCGCCCACTGAATAGTACCCTGGAGCCTGTTTAAACTCTGTGAGCATGCCCTGATTAAATTTCACATTATTAGGATTATTAAGGGTCTGTGCATACCACCCTGGAGAAATTACTCCTAAAGCTTCATCACCCATGGACCCCAAAATACCTTCATCAACAGCCGTCATGTTACCAAGAACTGGAATCTTCCCCTGCATGCCATACTCTTTGTATTGACGCAAAAACTTAACGCCATTACTACCTGCATACGCTATATATATAGCGTCAACATTCGGCTTAATCTGACTAATATAGGCGCCATAGTCAGCAGTATTTAAAGGTGACCAGAGCTTTTGTACAATCTTTCCACCATTTTCCTCAAAAGTTCTCTGAAAACCCCCAACATTTTCATGTCCGAAGGCAAAGTCATCTGCGAGGACCGCAATACGCTTGTACTTGAGCTCTTTTGCAACATACTCACCAAAAGGTTGATTAGGTTGCGCGGAGCTACCCACAGCTCGAACAAACCAAGGATTAGCTTTACGTTGCGTTAAATCTTCAGCACCAGCCGAGGGTGAAATCGTTGGTATTTCTGCCTTACGAATATAGTCATCAACCGCAATCGCTTCAAATGCTGCCAAAGGTCCTATCACGACATTTACTTTATCTTTCTCAACTAGCTCTTGTATCTTCGTTTTAGTGATTGCGGGTTGTCCACCCGTATCCCCTATAAACAATTCAACCTTACGTCCTGCAATCATATTGTTATGTTCTTTTAAGAATAGTTTCAAGCCATCCTCCATCTGCATTCCTCCAGCGGCTAATGCCCCAGATTTAATGGTAAGAAATCCAACCCGAATGGGCTCAGAAGTTGCAGCAAGAGTAACTTGCGCAGTCAATGCTGAAAAACCGATCAACGCAACGCGTTGTAAGAATGACCTTTTAGTTATCATTTTCGTCCCTTTGTTTATATTTATTAATATCTGAATATGCTATATTACAACGAGTTAAAAAAGGCTTCGCTGAAATTCCCTTCCTACTAAAATTCCCTTTCAACTAAAAAATCACAAAGACATTTTATGAATCAACCAATTGATTTTCAAGAACACAATATTCAACACAATGGTAAAAATCTAAGTTTCAAATCGGCAGGTAAAGGACAAGCAATTATTTTGTTCCATTCTCTATTAGCTGACCAATCTAGCTGGGACCCCATCATCCCGACCCTCGTCAAAACATATCAAGTGATTCAGTTGAGTTTGCCAGGGTTCGATAGATCAGATTTTGTAGGGGGCTCGCTCAATGCTATCGCCGATCATATCGCGGGAGTTCTAAAAACACTATCTCTTGAAAAAGCTCCGATCCTAATGGGTAATGGTTATGGTGGTTTTGTGGCGCTGAATACGGCTTTGCGCTTTCCAGACCTAGCGGAGAAATTAGTATTAGCTGATTGCGGAGCTTGCTTTACTGATCCAGGTAGAGCAGCCTTTAAAGGCATGTCTGAAAACGCTAAAAACAAAGGTCTTGCCGCGATTGCTGATGTGGCCATGCGACGTCTTTTTGCACCAGCTTATCAAGAGTTACATCCAGAATTAATTGCTGACCGTAAAGAACGTTTTCTCAAGTTAAATTTAGAAACTTTTCATGGTGCTTGTGAAGCATTATCAACGATGGATTTAAGATCACAAGTCTCAAAACTTCAGGTTCCTAGCCTTGTTGTTGTCGGCGAACTAGATGAAGCCACCCCTGCTCCGATGTCGGTAGAGTTAGCGGGATTACTCCCTAATGCAACCCTGCATATTTTTCCAGGACTTGCCCACGTTCCTCAACTTCAAGACCCTCAAGCATTTTTAAAGGGTGTCGAATCTTTTATTGCATCTTGACCCTACTCTCTAAGGAATCCTATGGCCACCTCTAAAAAACAAACTCCAAGTGTTAAAGCTTCTGTAAAAAATTTACCCAAAACGCTGGTTAGTGATAAAACCGCTGAAAAACCTAGCGTTGGTTTTATTGGTCTCGGTATTATGGGATCAGCAATGTCGATGAACTTGCATCAAGCAGGTTTCCATGTATATGGCTTTGATCCAAGTCCACAACAACAAAAGCTAATGAAAAAAGCGGGTATCGATATTCAAGCTTCAGTGAGCGATGTGGCTGCTAAAGCATCACATATTCTGTTATCTCTTCCGTCTGTGGCTGCTTTACTCAGCGTGGCTCAAGATATCGCAAATTCAGCAAAAAAAGGAACAATTGTTGCCGAATTAGGGACACTGCCTGGTGAAGCTAAAGAAGCTGCTCGTGAAATTTTGGCGAAGAAAAATATGACTCTTCTCGACTGCCCTTTATCCGGAACTGGGGCTCAAGCGAAGACAAAAGATCTCGTTGTCTACGCCAGTGGTGATAAAAAAGCGATTACACAAATGGACGCTGTTTTTAATGGTTTCGCTCGGGCAATTTATAACATTGGTGAATTTGGTCAAGGTATGAAAATGAAGCTCGTGGCTAATCACTTAGTCGCGATCCATAATGTCGCCTCAGCAGAAGCTATTTTATTGGGTGTACAAATGGGACTTGATGCCAATCAAATCGTTGAAGTTATTGGCAATAGTGCGGGAAGCTCAAGAATGTTCCAAGTAAGAGGCCCTTCAATGGCCAATCGGACTTGGGGCGAAGCCACCATGAAAATTGACGTGTGGAATAAAGATATGCATCTGATTAGCGGAGCGATTGAATCTTATGCTGTACCTGCTCCTGTATTTGCCTCATGTATTCCAGTCTACAATGCAGCCAATGCCCTTGGTCATGCGAAAGACGATACAGCGGTAGTCTATAAGGTTTTAGAAAACTGGTCGACCCCGATGCCAAAAAAAACAAGCGCTAAAAAATTGAATAAGAAATCAAAAAAATAATTATCTGAGGCGACGATAAAAATCTTTGACGTGCACATCCGTGCGCACGTCGTTGGTTCTTATTGGCTGAAGTAACTCAATCCCTTCTAAGGTCGTGCATCGACTCAACGCAACGTATACCTGTCCGGGCGCAAAGGTACCACCGGACAAATCGACTTTGACTTTCTCTAGTGTTTTACCTTGACTCTTATGAATCGTCACCGCCCATGCCAGCATGAGGGGGAATTGTTCAAACTTGCCATTCACGACTGGTTTGATTTGGTTTTCTTTTTCATCAAACTCGTACTGATAAGACTCCCAAGCAAAAATAGGTACTTCAACGAGATGTCTCATCCTTGATAAGGAACTTGAAGGAGGATCAATCTCAACGGTGATGGAGTCGGTAGCAAATTCAATTACTTTACCTAAAGTACCATTCATCCATCGTCTAGGCATATTTCGATCATTTGCCGTAAACATCACTCTCGCCCCTAACTTTAATGTTAAGTCTAAGGGCGAAGGAAGATTTCTTTCATCGATATTGAATTTACCGTCAACTCGACCTTTATATATTCTAGTTTCAGTATCCAAAGCACGCATTTGATGAGCATTCATACTATCTGCACGTTGATTCGTAGTGGTTAGTGTGATGGCTTGTTGATCACCAGACATATTGGGATGAAAACAAGAGTCATTAATGATTTTCAAGGCAACATCAGCACTTTGATTCATACGAATTTGATTTAAGAGATCCGTAAAAGCTTTATCTTTTTGACGAAATATTTTCATGAGCTCTATATAAGTCAATGCGGATCGATCTAAAACTTGGGCATTAAAAAAATAAGCCGCATCATAACCACGCTCACGCAAAACTTCCATTTCTTCTTGCCGAACAACCGGTGGTAACTGAAATAAATCTCCGACAAAGATAACTTGCACACCTCCAAAAGCTCGTCCTTCGCGGGGGCCATTGACACGTAAAAACATATCAATCGCATCAATCATATCAGCTCGAACCATAGAGATTTCATCAATTATCAAAATCCCCAACTTGTTATACAAGCGTCGATCTTTGAGTTTTTTAATATCGTTTTCTGGGAAAATAAGTCTTGGTGGAAAACGAAAAAATGAATGTATCGTTACTCCTCTGACCTGCAAAGCCGCGACTCCAGTTGGAGCCACAACCGCAACTTGTTCTTCCAGTTCGTTGCGCAAATAATTCACCAGCGTTGTTTTACCTGTTCCTGCTCGACCACTAATAAAAATGTAGGGATCTTTTCGGGCTATCGCTGTCAATACAGCTTCATACTCTGGGGTGATCTCAATCAAGGATATTTTTACTCTTCTATTTCTGAGGTCTGCTCTGCAGCAATTTGTCGTAAGGAACTTGCGAAAACCTCGGCAGATTGGCCACCTTGGATTAAATATTTCGATTCCACAATGACAGAAGGAACTGCGGTAATACCGATGGTTCGGTAATACGCTAAGGCTTCTTGAACTTCACTGGAAAACTGATCAGACTCAATCACTTCTCGTGCCATACTCTCATTCAATCCTGCCCTCTTCACAGCGCTCAGTAAAACCTTAGGATCATCTAAGTTTTCATTCAGAGTGAAATATGCAGTAAGTAATTCGCGCTTTAAAAGATATTGAGCACTTAAACTAATTTTGGACTGCGCCCAGTGTAATAGTCGATGGCAGGTAAAGGTGTTGTAAACCCTAGGTCGTATTGCTTCGTTAAACTCAAAACCTGCAGCTTTAGCTCTTTGCTGAATTTGAGTTTGATTTGCAATGATTTGTTCACGATTAGAGCCATATTTACTCATTAAATGCTCAAGCGTATCTTGCCCTCCAATTGGCATATCAGGATTTAATTCAAATGGATGAAACTGTAATTCAACCGTCATTTCATCTTTTAATTGTTCAATAGCTTGCTCCAGTGAACCAAGTCCAATTGCACACCATGGGCAAGCCACATCAGAGACAAAGTCAATACGAATATTTTTCATGTTTTTTAAGTAGAAAAGGTGGAATAAGTCATAGCATAATGGAAATTCATAGAAAACTTTTAATTTAGTAAAATGAAGGTCTTGGAGAAACACATTAATGTCGACAAACGCCTTTCCTACTGAAAATCTGTGGCAAGAATCTGGATCTAGCAGAATTCCTTTTTGGGCCTATACCGATGAATCCATTTATCACCAAGAACTCGAAAAGCTGTTTTATAAAAATCATTGGTGTTATGTTGGGCTAGAGGCAGAAATCCCTCATCCTGGAGACTTTAAACGGACCGTCATTGGTGAAAGATCCGTCATCTTATCGCGTGATCAAGAAGGCCAAATCCACGTGATAGAAAACGTTTGTGCCCACCGTGGTATGCAGTTTTGTCGTAAACGCCACGGAAATACGACTGAATTTGTTTGCCCCTACCATCAATGGAACTATAGTCTCAAAGGTGATTTGCAAGGTGTGCCCTTTCGTCGTGGAGTGAAAAAAGATGGCGAAATCCAAGGCGGTATGCCCAAAGACTTCAATCCTAAAGACCACTCTTTGAATAAATTAAAGGTAGCCCATCGGGGGGGTGTCGTTTTTGCTTCGTTTGACCATGACATCGAATCGCTCGATGATTATCTTGGCCCAGAAATGTTGAGCTATTTTGATCGCTTGTTTGATGGTCGCCAACTCACCATCTTAGGCTATAACCGACAACGTATTCCAGGTAACTGGAAGCTGATGCAAGAAAATATCAAGGACCCATATCACCCTGGATTACTGCATACTTGGTTTATCACCTACGGCTTGTGGCGGGCAGATAATGAGTCAAAACTGCGGATGGATAAACATTTCCGTCATGCCGCCATGATCTCAAAAAGAGGTAATGCTGGTGTGAAATCTGTAGAGGTAACTGCGGGCGTCACCAGCTTTAAAGACACGATGGAAATTCACGATAAACGTCTGATTGATATCGTTCAAGAAGACTGGTGGAACGGTCCTACAGCTGTCATGATGACAATTTTTCCATCCGTTATTTTTCAGCAACAAGTTAATAGTGTTTCAACACGCCATATTCAACCCAATGGTCATGGATCGTTTGATTTTGTCTGGACCCACTTTGGGTTTGCCGAAGATACCCCTGAAATGACGCAGCGACGTCTTATCCAAGCTAATCTTTTTGGACCAGCCGGCTTTGTATCCGCTGATGATGGTGAAGTGATCGAGCTCTCACAAATGGGCTTCGAACAAAAACCAGCTCACCAAGTTCTAGCGCAACTCGGTGGGACTGAGTGCGGTGATACCGAGCATATGGTAACCGAAACATTGATTCGTGGAATGTACAACTACTGGCGCAAAGTGATGGAGATCTAATATGTTCGATCAATATTTAGCTCAAGTCATCCATCTCAACGCACAATATGCTCAAGTGATTGATTCTGAAAATTGGAATGGCTGGATTGATCTTTTTGTCGAGGATTGTGTATATAAGATCGTGCCACGTGAAAACTATGAACGTGACTTTCCTCTTGCGACGCTTTCAATGCTATCAAAAGGCATGCTCAAAGACCGTGCTTATGGGATTTCTGAAACCCTATTTCATGACCCATACTATCAACGCCACGTAATAGGCTTACCACTAATTCACTCTGTCATAAAAAATATCATCTATTGCGAGTCAAACTATGCTGTCTTTCGCACCAAACTGAGTCAAGAGTCGACGGTCTATAACGTTGGGCGTTATATCGATGAATTATTAATTACCGATGATGGCTTGAAGATTCAATCGCGCTTATGTATCTATGATTCAGAAATGATTCCAAATTCATTGATCTATCCAATCTAAACGCCAAGGTATTTAGTCAGCTCTGGATGATCTAAGATATCTTTCGAGGGTCCCGAAAGAACGACCTTACCTTTTTGTATAACTAATGCTTTATCGGTATTTTGTAGAAGCTTACGCCAATCACGATCGACAATGAGGGTAGCAATACCATCAGCTCTGATTTCTTGTATTACTTTCCAAATCTCCGCAACAATTAAAGGCGCTAAACCTTCAGTTGCCTCATCGAGTATGAGTAAATCTGGATGTGTCATAAGAGCACGGCCAATGGATAACATTTGTTGCTCACCACCAGACAATTGTTCTCCTAGGTTATTGAGTCGCTCCGATAATCGAGGAAAGGTAGACATCACCCGCTCAAAGGTCCAATCATGTTGTCCTTTGCGGCCCGTCTTGGCGGACATGATGAGATTCTCTTTGACCGTCAGATTTGGAAATATTCCACGCCCTTCTGGAACATATGAAAGCCCTAGCCTTGCAATTTGATAAGGAGCCATTGCCATTGCACTTTGACCATCAACCTGAATCTGACCAGATCTTTTAGGTACATGTCCTAAAATACTTCGTATCAATGTACTTTTCCCCATTCCATTTCGACCTAATAGTCCGATGGTTTCATGGGGGTCAATAGTCATATTTATCCCATGCAATATATGACTTGTTCCATACCAAGCATGTAGATCCTGAACTTCTAATAAGTGATTCATGAATGTTCACCTAAATAGGCAGACTGCACTTGTGGATCCTGACGAACCTCACTTGGAGACCCTTTTGCAATAACAGATCCATTAACCATCACAGTAATCACGTCAGCAACTTTAAACACTGCATCCATATCATGCTCAACTAACATCATGGCATGATCTTTGCGAAGATCTGTTAAGAAGTTCAACATTCGATCCGTTTCATCAGCCCCCATGCCAGCTAAAGGCTCATCTAATAACAATACCTTCGGATCAGTCGCCAAACACATAGCAACTTCAAGCTGTCTTTTTTGCCCATGCGACAAAAGTCCGGCAGGTCTTTCCATCACATGACTTAAACCCGTCTTGTCTAAAATATGTTTTGCATACTCATTACTAAAAGAACAGTTTTGAGCATTTTGCCAAAACTGCCAAGGTTTTTGCAAACGAGATTGTGCTGATAAACGACAGTTCTCCATCACCGTAAGCTCTAAAAAAATAGTATTACGTTGGTAACTCTTCCCTAACCCCATCTTGGCACGAGCTGGTTGGGACAAAGAGGTTACATCTTGACCAAGTAATTCAACACTACCTGAACTCAACGGAATCTCCCCCGAAATCAAATTGATGAGTGTCGATTTACCAGCACCATTTGTGCCAATGACCGCATGAATCTGTCCTAGAACTAACTCGATGTCGACATTGTTGACGGCAATAAGCCCACCCCAACGACGTGTGAGTTGCTTTGCTTTTAAATATATTGGTGCATTTGAGGCGGTCAACTGATTCATGCCTCATTCTCCGTTGCAGAGATTTGAGCAGAAGGCTTTTTTCCAAACGGCCATATGGTGCTAAGGCCAAATAAGCCTCTTGGCAATGCCGCCACACTAAGGATAATGGTCAGCCCAAGACCTAGATGCCAATGCTTAGAAAATGCTCCAAAGATCACTTCTGATCGAAAAAATTCTTCAAGCAATTGAAAAGTAAGGGCACCAAGGAAAGCGCCTCGAAGATGGCCCAGGCCCCCTAAAATAATCATAATGAGAACAGCGCCTGATAAATGCCAACTTAATAGTTCTGGATTAACAAATCCATCTTTGACGGCAAATAAATATCCCGACAATCCAGCGACCATGCCTGAAATCACAAAAGCAGCAAGTTTATAGTAATAAGTATCGTAACCAATTGCCCGCATCCTTACTTCGTTCATCCGAATCCCTGCAAGCGCTCTGCCAAACCGAGAGTGTGTGATCAGACCTAAAAATCCAAAAACAGATATTAAACAAATCAGTGTAAATAAATAAAAGTTCTGTGAACTGTCGAGCGAAAAACCAAATAAGGTAGGTTTGTTATAAAGGTAAATACCATCAGTCCCCCCTCCCACTGGGGTGTCATGAATCACGTAGTACGCCATCTGTGCAAAAGCGAGCGTGACCATAATAAAATAAACACCTTTGGTACGAAGAGACAAGGCGCCTACGAATAATGCATAAAAACCTGCCAAGATCATGGAAATTGGTAAGAGATACAGTACCTGCGGTGTCGCTTGATTGGCTGATAATTTCACAAGGGCATATGCGCCAATCCCAAAAAAAGCTGATTGTCCAAAACACACTAAACCCGTCGTTCCTACAAGTAACTCAAGACTTAAAGCAAAAATTGCATAAATCATCGTCTTTGTCATCCAGTCGATGCTGTACTCAGAACCAAAAAATGCTAATGTGGTGAGGATGGTGATGAGCACCAATAAAAATAAGGTTTGAGAAGTTTTCACGAACCAGCCTTAAATAATCCACTAGGCTTATATAACAGAATTAAAGCCATCAACACATAGATAAGTACGCCAGCGACTTGAGGTAATAAGACTTTACCAAATGTATCTACAAACCCAATCAATAGAGAAGCTATGAAAGCACCGCGGATAGAACCAATGCCACCAATCACAACAATCACGAAACAAATAATTAAGACTCCCTGCCCCATGCCAGGATATACGGAAGAAACTGGTGCTGCCACCATCCCTGCAAGAGCTGCAATGGCGACTCCCGCAGCAAATACGATCCGATAAAGGAATTGAATATTGACGCCAAGGGACTGAATCATTTCACGGTTGACACTACCTGCCCGAATCATCATTCCAAGCTTTGTTTTACTTAAAATAAAGTACATCAAAAGAGCTAATAAAATACAAACACCAGAAATAAATAAACGATAAATGGGATATGTCATTACTTCACTTAACTGCAGACTTGAAGATAACCAAGCAGGTATGACCACACCATGTACATCATCACCAACCAGTAAACTTCGAACCTCTTCAATAACCAAAATTAAACCGTAAGTCATGAGGACTTGTTGCAAGTGATCCCGCTCGTACAGATAACTATAAAAAACCCACTCTAAAAAATAACCAATGACAATAGCAATCAAGACACCAATGATGAGTGTCAAAAATAACCCACCACCAAAGGTGTTAGCAAACAAAGGGGATAAGCCAAAGGCAAGATAAGAGCCCATCATGTAGAAACTTCCATGGGCTAGATTAATCACTCCCATAATGCCAAATATGAGAGTGAGACCCGCAGCAACTAAAAACAATAAAAGACCGTATTGAACTGAATTTAAAGTTTGTATTAAAAAAGTCGATAAATCCATAAATTCAACTAGGTTTAAATCAATTATTGCAAGTTACAACCACGACCAGCATCAGCCAGTGACTTACTAGCAATTCCAATCACCTTGTTTTCTTTACCAACGACTTGACGTAAGTAAAAGTCTTGAACAGGGTTATGAGCTCTAGAGATGGTAAATGGACCACGCGGACTATCAATTTTCGCAGCTGTAACAGCTTTTGCGAACTCATCTTTCTTCGTAATGTCACCATTCGTTGCTTTAAGGCCGATAGCTAACATCTGAGCTGCATCATAGCCTTGAACAGCATAGACATCTGGCTGTAATCGATATTGTTTAGCGTAGGCAAGTCTAAATTCATTATCGCGCTTGGTATTTAAATTATCACCATAATGCAAGCTAGTCAGCATTCCTTGGGCAGATTCACCTTGTGCTTCCAATGTACCATCCGTTAAGAACCCTGGACCAACGAGCGGTATCGTTTTATTTAAACCAGCAGCCGCATAATCCTTGACAAACTTAACAGCACCACCGCCTGCAAAAAATGAATAAACCACATCTGGCTTGGCTGCTGCAACTTCAGTTAATAGGGCTTGGAACTCTACTCCAGGAAATGGCAAAGTTAATTCTTTCAAAATCTTACCACCACCCTTTTCAAATGATTCTTGAAAGCCCTTTACAGATTCCTCACCTGCGGCATATTTCCAAGTAATGGTCATTGCTGTCTTATAACCCTTCTTTGCAGCAACCTCACCCATGGCATAACCAGGCTGTCCATTAGTAAAAGAACTTCTAAAAATATTTTTAGCGCATAAAGGACCTGTAATTGCATCAGCTCCAGCATTCGGAATAATGAGCATGGTGCCTGTATCTTTTGCCACTTTTGCCATCGCCATTGCAACGCCTGAATGAACCGTACCAATAACAACGTCGACGTTATCGCGTTTAATCAATTTATTGATATTGTCTGTGGCTTTCGATGGCTCAGATTCGTCATCAACTTTGACATAAGTAATCTCGCGTCCACCAATTTTTCCACCCAACTCTTTTACATACAATTGAAATCCGTTATCGATCGCATTACCCAAAGCGGCAAAAGTTCCACTGTAAGGCAGCATCATGCCAACTTTGAGCGGAGGAAGGTTTTGGGCATAAGTGACTTGAGCTGCCATACTGAGCGCAAAAGCCACGACACTAGGTTTAATCAAATTCATTTTCACGATTCCTTTTTATTCAAATTTTTTAGAATTATTTTCAGGGGATTGCTTGATAAAGTTAAAAATTGTATCTCTAGCTATTATAGGGCTGTCCCGATGGGGTGAATGCCCACAATTAGGGATTTCCACTAATTTTGTCTGGGAAACATATTTAGCGATGTCATTAATCTGTGACATAGATCCATAAGGGTCTTGTTGGCCTTGCATCGCTAATATAGGACAATGAATCAAGGCTAACTCCCGCTCAATATTCCATTGCATAAACTCTGGCTTTAGCCAAACATCATTCCATGCGTAAAACGCAGAATCGACATCTTCATGAAATCTAGATAATTTTGGCTTTAAATCACCCTGCTCATATGCAACTTTGGCTTTGTAGATGTTTTCAGCAGTAATCTCCTCAACATAGATATGCGGGGACATCAAAATCAGATTTTTTACTAAATTAGGCTTAAGTGCCGCAATCAGTAAAGCAATTGATCCACCGTCACTATGACCTAAAACATCTACTGGTTGATGAATATTTAATGCTGAAAGTACTTCAGGAAAAACCTCCTGAGCTTGCTGGTGTAAAAAATCAAGGCCCCATTTTTCGTCACGCCCTTTAGGACTCGACGCCCCATAACCAGGTCTTGAATAGACCAACCCACGCATGCCTAAATGAGTAGAAAGCTTTTCTGGAAAGTCTCGCCACATGGCAACGGAACCTAAGCCTTCATGGAGAAAAACTAAAATTGGAGCTTCTTTTGAAGTCACACCAACCCACTGATATTCGATTTTGATAGGACGCTGGCGCCACAAAATTTCAATAAAAGACATATTTTTACACTTAGCTTTTCAATTTTTCTTGCTCACGCAAACGAAAGCGCTGAATCTTACCAGTTGCCGTTTTTGGAAGTTCACTCACAAACTCGATTGACCTTGGATATTTAAATGGTGCCAATCGCTCCCTCACAAAATCTTGCAATTCTTTCGCAGAAATTGATTGGCCGGATTTAAGAACAACAAAGGCTTTAGTTTTTACTAGTCCTTGATCATCCGGAACGCCAATCACTGCATTTTCTAAAACTGCTGGATGTTGCAATAAAGTCCCCTCAACTTCAAAGGGTGAAACATAAATACCGCTGACTTTGATCATGTCATCATTACGCCCCGAATAGGTATAGTAACCATCTTGATCACAAACGTACTTATCACCAGATTTTGTCCACTCCCCCTGAAAGGTTTCACGTGTTTTTTGGCGATTATTCCAATACATTACAGCCGAACTAGGACCCTTCACATATAAGTCCCCAATTTCGCCATGCCCGAGACGTTTACCATCCTCACCACGTAATTCAATTTCATACCCCGCAACAGGCTTACCTGAACTTCCATACTTGACATCCCCAGGGCGGTTAGACAAAAAAATGTGTAGCATCTCAGTAGACCCTAAACCATCAATAATTTGACAATCAAAGTGTCTCGTCCATTTTTCACCCAACTCTTGGGGAAGTGCCTCTCCAGCAGAAGAACACATGCGAAGATTAACTTGCTTTTTTTGGGGTAAGTCCGGGCTAGCCAACATCCCTCCATAGCCTGTTGGGGCTCCAAAAAACAAGGTGGGTTTTGCTTCTGTAAAACGTTTGAAGCATGCAGCCGGAGTAGCACGCTCGGCCATTAAAACAGTCGTAGCACCTACAGATAATGGAAAACTTAGTCCATTACCTAAGCCATAGGCAAAAAATAACTTCGCCGCAGAAAAACAAATATCACTCTCTTGCAACTGTAAAACAGGCTTTGCATATAACTCAGCAGTCCAATATGGATTGGCATGGGTATGTACAGTAGCTTTTGGTTGGCCCGTTGACCCAGATGAATATAACCAAAAACCTGGATCGTCTGGATGCGTGTTTGCAGGAGAAACCGTTGTACCAGCTTCGTTTAAAAAATCATCAAATTCCATCCACTCAATATCAGGGTGTGCATTAATCATCAGATGTCGATCTTCAACCGTTGGACGAGAAACAATCACCTCTAAAATCTCATGTCCATGATCTTGATTAGCAATATCTAAGGCCTTAACTAGTGTAGGAATCATTGCCGAAGAGATCACTACGATCTGAGCCCTACTATGGGCTAGCATGTAAGCATAGTCTTCGGCAGTAAGGAGGGTATTCACAGCTACCGGCACAATGCCAACATACATACT